>DNPN01000149.1 GCA_003501385.1 Rhizobium sp.
AGCAATCACGCTCGCCCAGATGGATGGCATTGCCTTCGCCATCGCCAAACACCTGAATTTCGATATGCCGTGGCTTACCGAGGTATTTTTCCATGTACACAGCATCATTGCCGAAAGCAGCGGCTGCTTCCTGACGGGCTGTGGAAACGGCCTCTTCCACTTCGCTTTCGTTCTGCGCCACCTTCATGCCGCGTCCGCCNNTGAAGTAGAACTCGCCGTTCTCGTAGAGGAACTCGATGGTGCCGGCGCCCGAATAGTTGAGCTCCGACATGGCGTTGGCGACAATATCACCGATCCGGGCACGCTCATCGTCATTGAGGGCCGGCGAGCGGGCCTCTTCCATGACCTTCTGGTGGCGGCGCTGCAGCGAGCAGTCGCGCTCGCCAAGATGGATTGCGTTGCCCGCGCCGTCGCCGACAACCTGCACCTCGATATGGCGCGGCTTGCCGAGATATTTCTCCATATAGACAGCGTCGTTGCCGAAGGCGGCGAGCGCCTCGGAGCGTGCCGTCGACACGGCTTCCTCGAGCTCGTCCTCGGTCTTGGCGACCTTCATGCCGCGTCCGCCACCGCCGGCGGTGGCCTTGATCAGCACGGGAAAGCCGATCTCGCGGGCAATTTCAAGCGCATTTTCTGGCTTCACTTCGCCAGCAGAGCCGGGAACAACCGGAATACCCAGCGACTTTGCCGTTTCCTTTGCGGTGATCTTGTCGCCCATCAGACGAATGTGATCGGCGGTTGGCCCAATAAAGGTAATGCCATGGGCATCGAGAATATCGGCAAACTTGGAGTTTTCCGACAAAAAGCCGTAGCCGGGATGCACGGCATCGGCTCCGGTGATTTCGCAGGCGGCAACAATCTGGTGAATGTTCAGATAGCTGTCACGCGATGGCGGCGGGCCAATACAAACGCTTTCGTCGGCCAAACGCACATGCATGGCATCGGCATCGGCAGTGGAGTGAACGGCAACGGAGGCGATGCCGAGTTCTTTGCAGGCGCGCAGAACGCGAAGGGCGATTTCGCCCCGATTGGCGATGAGGATTTTTGAAATGGCTGGCATGGGCTTACTCAATAATGACCATGGCTTCGCCATACTCGACGGGGCTTGCATCACCCACCAGAATTTCGACAACCTTACCAGACTTTGGCGATGGAATCTGGTTCATGGTCTTCATGGCTTCGATGATCAGCAGGGTCTGGCCTTCAGTGACCACGGTGCCCACTTCGATGAAGGGACGTGCGCCCGGTGCAGATGCCATGTAAACCGTACCAACCATCGGCGCGGTAACAGCCTTGGAGAGGTCACGTGCCGGAGCGGCGGCGGGCGCAGCAGCGGCCGGTGCGGCAGCAGGAGCCGGCGCGGCTGGTGCATACTGCGGTGCTTGTGCATAGGCCTGCATTTGTGGAGCCACAATCTGCTGGGGAGCTGTGCGCGATACGCGAATCTTCACGTCGTCCTGAGATACTTCAATTTCGGTCAGGTCGGTCTCATTGAGAATATTTGCCAGCTCGCGAATAAGCGCCTGATCGATACCGGATTTCTTGTCTGCCATGGAGATTGTCCCTGAATTTCTTGTTTTATCGTGTGAGGTTATCAAGCGCCTGAATCGCCAGGAGGTAAGAATGCGGCCCGAAGCCGCAAATTACACCCTTGACGGCCGGGGCTATCATGGAGGTATGGCGGAATTCTTCCCGCGCATGAACGTTGGATATGTGCAATTCAACAACGGGGACGGAAATGGCCCGGATGGCGTCATGAAGCGCTATGGAAGTGTGGGTGTAGGCCCCGGCGTTCAAGGCAACACCTGCTGCCGTCTCGCCAGCTTCATGAAGCCAGTCCACCAATGTTCCTTCGTGGTTGCTCTGGCGAAAATCGATGGTGATGCCCAGCGTTTCGCCAAGCTTTTGGCAATCAGCCTCGATATCCGCCAATGTCTTGCCACCATAAATTCCTGGCTCACGTTTTCCGAGTGCATTCAGATTTGGGCCGTTCACCACGAAAATTGTTCTGCTCATCGCTTGTCCCGTCGTGTTTTCGACCGCATTCCTATAGACCGCTAAGGGTTTCAGGAAAAGCCCCCCCACCGCAAGGGCAATCGCGCCTTATCGAAGTTTTGGCACAGATTTCCTGCAATCAGGCACGATTAACAGTCGGTTTTGCCACAAGCGCGCACGCTGGCAACCTTGGCCTGTAAAACGTCAGCACCAACTGCACCAGAAATGACCTCATCCCCAATGATATAGGCAGGGGTTCCGGTTATCGCCAGTTTTTGTGCCAGAAGATAGGCTTTTTGTATATTAGTGTCATCCGGGCTAGCCGCCATTACCTTGACTAAATCCGCTTCCTTAACGCCAAAACTGGCCGCTGCATCCATGGCGCTTTGCTGGGTTGCGCGACCATCTCCCCCCAGAATAGATCGGAAAAAAGCCCCATAATTTTCAGGGGACAACTGACGAAATGCATCAGAAACCCGGTGAGCAGCAACGGAGTCTGGCCCCAGAATTGGGAATTCCTTAAGCACAAAACGAATATTTTTGTCTTTTGTCAGCATGGCTTCCATATCGGGCAAGGCATGACGACAATATCCACAGTTGTAGTCGAAGAATTCTACAATCGTTACATCACCCTTCGGATTGCCCAGCGCCACATCATTTTTGGCGTTGAAGATCTCTTGCTTGTTCAGGGCAATCGCGGCTTTTGCCTGAGCATTGCGGGCTTCTTCCTGCTTTTTTTGCAATGCTTCCTGCACATCAAGCATGATTTCTGGATGAGCAATCAGATATTCCTTGATGAAATCGCCCATCTCCTGCTTTTGTTTGTCGTCAAGGGCATAGGCTGTCGAGCTGAACGCTGTGGAAGCGACAAGCAAAGCCGCCAATGCGGTGCGGGAGAAAATCGTCTTCATCATCAGTCCTTCTAAAGTGGCAGCCTTGTCCGCGAATGTTGTCTGCATGTTTGCCAGCCGCAGCGTTAGCAATCCAGCCCATTGCGGCAGTTTTGCAGTGAATGCTGGAAAAAATCGCAAGCAATATGCGATTGTCTTGTGGTGCGGCAACCAATAGGCCAAATGTCGGAAGACGTATTCGCGTCCAATGGGACGCCTCAGGTGCAGAAAAGAGTTCGGTTTTGGTTATTCTCTCCAATCGCAGTGCCGTTGATCCCTTTCATGCCATGGATATTCTGGCTGAGGCCAATCGTCTGAAGGCTGAGGGCCGTCCGGTGATTTCTCTTGCTGTGGGCCAGCCCGGCGCTGCCGCCCCAGAACGGGCCATTCGGGCCGCCGAGCTTGCGCTGCGCGGGGGGCAGATTGGTTATACCGATGCCCTTGGTCGCGCCGATTTGCGGCAGGGCTTGGTGGACTACTACCATCGTCGTCACGCAACAGTGATTGATGCCGGGCGGATCATGGTGACAACGGGCTCATCTGCCGGGTTCAATCTGGCCTTCCTGGCACTGTTTGACGCAGGCGATGCCGTGGCTATCGCGCGGCCCGGCTATCCCGCCTATCGCAATATCTTGAAGGCGCTAGGGCTGGTGGTCATTGAAGTGCCGGTTGGCCCGGAGACGGAATACACGCTGTCACCGGACAGTCTGGAACGCGAGGCCCGCGCAGCTGGCGTGCGGCTGAAAGGCGTGTTGCTGGCAAGCCCGGCCAACCCAACCGGTACGGTGACGGGCCGGACAGCACTAAAGCGGCTGGCCGATTGGTGTGATGACAACAAGGTGGCTTTCATCTCGGATGAGATTTATCACGGCCTGACCTATGGCGCGGAGGAGGCGAGTGTCGTTGAATTTGCCCCCAATGCCATCGTCATCAATTCCTTTTCGAAATACTACCGCATGACCGGCTGGCGCATTGGCTGGATGGTTCTGCCGCCGCATTTGGTGCGGGCGGTCGAATGCGTTGCACAAAGCCTGTATATCTCCGCGCCGGAGCTATCACAGATTGCCGCCACGGCGGCGCTGGTGGCGGGCGACGAGTTGGAGGGCTATCGCGCTGCCTGTAAGACCAATCGTGATTTTCTACAAAAGCGCTTGCCTGAAATTGGCCTATCCCTGCTCTCACCGATGGATGGGGCCTTTTACGCCTATGTCGATGTCAGCCGCTTCACCAATGACAGCATGGATTTTGCCAAAAAAATGCTGCAGGAAACTGATGTTGCGGCCACGCCGGGAATAGATTTTGATCCGCTGGAAGGTCACCGTGCCCTGCGGATTTCCTATGCCGGGACCCTTGCCGAAATGCAGGAGGCAACAGACCGCGTCGCGCACTGGCTTCACCGATTGTGATTCGGCATCAAATGGTTGTGAGAGTTTCCGGATTCAGTTTTTGAGCGTGTTGATTCAAACTGTGAGCAACTTCATCCAGAGTCGAGGAGACTTGCTATGAGTGCAGTGCAATCGTCGGGAACGGCACCGGTGTTGGAAACGTCTCGGCTCCGTCTGCGCGGTCATCGTCCAGAGGATTTGGATGCCGCAGCCGCCTTGTGGGCCGATGAGCGTGTGGTGCGTTACATCAGCGGCAAACCGTCCACACGCTCGCAATGCTGGGGGCGTATCTTGCAATATATTGGCCATTGGCAAGCACTGGGTTTCGGCTATTGGGTGGTGGAAGACCGGCACACGGGCACCTTTCTCGGTGAAGTTGGTCTTGCGGATTTCAAACGCGACATCACGCCATCCATTGATGGCATTCCAGAAATTGGCTGGGTTCTGATGCCGCACGCCCATGGACGTGGCCTTGCAACGGAAGCGGTCGGGGCCGTGTTGGCCTGGGCTGATGCGCATTTCACGGATGGCCGCACCGTCTGCCTTTTCAATCCACAGAATTCTGCCTCCATTCGGGTTGCCGAGAAGAATGGCTATGTCTGGAAGGCGGATGCGATCTATATGGACAATGAAACGCTGATCATGCAGCGCCTGCCCTAAAGAGAGTGTCGGGAGTTGCCATTCAAAACAAAACGGCGACGCAGAGCGTAGCCGTCAGACTTCTAACAAAGCCTGCATTTATCCTCGACGTCATGCTAGTCCTTGTGCCGAGCATCTGACCACGTTCAATTCCATCAATGACGTCGACTACTTATTCAGCGACGGCAGATCCTCGGGACAGGCCCGAGGATGACGAAACGTTGAGCGAGAGGCTTCTCTATATAAGCGAACGGCCACGCAAAGCGTGGCCGTTTCTATTTGAATATGTGGCAGCTTCTTAGAGGAAGCCACGCTTTGTCCACCAACCGCCCTTTTTGGGCTTTGCCGCCTCTTCACTGTTGGTCACAGAGGTGACAACGGGTTCGGAGAAGCTGACGTTTGATTCGCGGTTTGCACGCACAGGCTTTTCGGGTTCAGCTGCTGCCGGTTCCTCAGCCGCAACAACAACCGGTTCTGGCGCTGGAGCAACTGGCTCAGGAGCAACCTCAGCCACCGTTTCAACGGGCGCTTCTGTGACCTGCGCAATGGCTTCAACCTTCGCCACTTCGGCTTCTTCTGCTGCTGGCGCATCAGCTTCTACCTGAGCAGATGCCTTTGGCTTGCGAGCACGGCGCGGCTTTGCAGCAACCTTTTCTTCCGGTGCAGCAACAACCACTTCAGCAACAGCCTCAGACACCACAGCTTCAATCGATGCCTCTGGGATTGTGGCAGCAACATCAGCTGCATCCGTGTCATCAGCGTCTTCGCCGTCACTCTCTTCCGAGGTGTCGGCATCTGCGCTCACACCATTCTCATCGCGACCACGACGGCCACCGCGCTTGCCGCGACGGCGGCGCTTGCGACGTTGGCTTTCGCTCTGGCTCTCATCAGAAGCTTCGGCGCTTTCAACGCGCTCTTCGCTTGCGTCCTCGGCCTCGTCGTCGCCTTCGCCTTCGCTGTCACCTTCATCGTCGTCCTGCGAGGATGCGTTGCTCTGGTCTTCCTGCGGACCATTGCCGTTTTTGCCCCGACGACGACGACGACGCTTGCGCTTGCGATTTGCACCTTCTTCACCATTGGCCTCAGCAGCCTGCGGTGCCTTGGCAACAACGTCAGCAACAACCTCGTCTTCGTCTTCCTCGATCTCGATGATCGGATCTTCTTCTTCCTCTGGCTCGGAAATGAGCGGCAGAAGCGTTTCAATCCGCACCGGATTGGCAACCGGCTCACCCTTGTCGATGGCAAAATGCTGGTGTCCCACAGTCGCATCAGCATCAATGATGATGGAAACGCCGAAACGCTTCTCATAATCCACAATGGTGCTGCGCTTGTGGTTCAGGATGTAAAGCGCCGTTTCTGGCAGGGTGCGCACGGTGATGTCGTGGGTCGTGCTTTTCAGCAGGAATTCCTCGACACCGCGCAGAACATGCAACGCCACAGACGATTGCGACCGGATCAAGCCCGTGCCGGAGCAATGTGGGCAGACCTGCGTGGTGCTTTCCAGCACGCTTGCGCGAATGCGCTGACGCGACATTTCCAAAAGACCGAAATGCGAGATGCGGCCAACCTGAAT
>DNPN01000021.1:0-13203 GCA_003501385.1 Rhizobium sp.
GCGCCACAACGACTGAGGCAATCCGTCGAGCAATACAAAATAGTCAAGAGAGCCTGAGAGCGCTCTCAAAGCGTTACGGGATCAACCCGAAGACCGTTGCCAAGTGGAAGAAACGGACATCGGTGTCCGACCTTCCGACCGGCCCGAAAGACCCACACTCGACGGTTCTTTCCCTTGAGGAAGAGGCCGTAATTGTCGCCTTTCGCAGGCACACGCTGCTACCGCTCGATGATTGTCTCTACGCTCTTCAGCCAACAATCCCGCATCTGACGCGCTCGTTCTTACATCGATGTTTGCAGCGCTGGGACACGATCCAAGCTCGCGCCATTTCGTTGACGGGTACTTTTGCCGCCACCAGTTGATGCAGGCGTCGGCGGTCAGTGAGGGTAGTCTGCGTGTAGCATCGAGACATGCCAAAATCTCCAAAGTGAAACTATTGGCATGTCGCACTTGGAAATAGAATGTACCCTCAGTTGCAATTTAACCTCATAAGATAGATTATGGAACTAAAACATAGTTTAATATCGAAAGGCAACGTGTAAAATCGGAACGTAGTATGGCCCAAATAGCGAGCTTTTGGCCTAAAATGGAACGAAGCGTGGCCCAACTCAGCCATTCGCCTCAAAGCGATGGTTGTTGTAGACCTGCAGGCCTCAATTCCGATCCGGCAAGAAGGCAATCTTTGGAAAACCGCAAGAACCTCACTGCGCCGAAGCTTCTTGCGGATAACGACATCCCCGACAGCGTTGATCCCATGAACCTCAAAAAGGCAGGTTCAACCGGTCGCGGCAACACCTCAAATTTGGAGGTGTTTATGGTGACGGGAAGGCAAAAATCACAGCGCTCAAGAAGGCAGAAATTATCCTCGCGAGGTCGGCCACCGGTTTGGCAGCGTGAGGACCTGTGTCGGTTTTGGCGAGAAGTAGCGGCGGGCTTGTCCAGCGAAGATGCCGCTGTGGGGGCTGGCGTCTCTGCCCCAGTTCGGAACCGATGGTTTCGGAGTTCAGGCGGCATGCCTCCCACACATCTATCGCCATCAGCGATATCACTCACAAGCAGAAGTCTGACGTTCCGAGAGCGGGAGGAAATCGCTTTGGAATGCGCTCAGGGTGGTGGCGTCCGTGCAATAGCACATAAGCTGGGGCGATCGCCAAGCACAATCTCGCGCGAGATCAGGCGCAATTCGGCGACACGCAGCGGTGCCTTCGGCTATCGCGCTATCACCGCGCAATGGCATGCTGATAGGGCCGCACGACGACCGAAGGCCTCATAGCCACGCCCAACGGCATCGCCTTTGATGGTCCTGTCGTGGTATGGAAAGGTCGACGGGCCGTTCATCGGCAAAGTCGACACTGGCCTCGATATCTATTTCTGCGACCCTCAAAGCCCCAGGCAGCGCGGGAGCAACGAAAACACCAACGGCTTGTTGAGACAATATTTTCCCAAGGGAACGGATCTCAACCGACACAGGGCCGATGAACTCAGTGCTGTAGCGCATGCGCTCAATAGCAGGCCCCGCAAGTCACTCGGTTGGTGCACGCCTGCAGAGGCTCTCAACGACTTACTAAAATCGGATATGATCGAGGGTGCTGCGGTGACCGGTTGAATCTGCCCAATATTGCTCCCTTGATTACCGGTCCGTGCTCAAAGCGAACGGCATCACCATTTCCATGTCTTGCAAAGGAAACTGCTACGACTGTGCCGTGCTCGAGATATTCTTCACTCAACTATCTGAGCCCGTTCAGTTCGAACGAATGGACGACTGAAAGACGAACCGCCTCTCCACTTTTAAGAGGCAAGTCCAACATCAAGGTGTCACAATCGCTGGAGCCCATGCACCAATTGGACTTGTTGATTATCGCTGGTGACTGAGTTGAAGTCCGGGATAAAGCTTATCGATAAAAGCCAGGTCATCGTGTAATTCGGAAATCATCCAGTCTCGAACCTGCGTGACAATAGTGCGCGAGGGCTTGTCACGCAGGCGTACCAAATGGCATTGGCGCCCTGTCGTCATCAGTTGGTCGGACACGGGAACCAGTGCTTGCGTGCGGAGCCAGTGCGCCACCACATTCAGCCAGCCAAGAGCCACGCCCTGTCCCAGCAAGGCAGCCTGAACCACGATCGCGTAATCCGAAAAAATCATCGAATTGATGGCATCACCATCGCTTGCAGGCGAAAACAGGTTCGACCAATTCGGCTGCGCCTCGGAAAGATTGATGGTGATATCGGGTTGGCCGGTGGGTGTCGCACCTCCACCAGCGTGGCTCTCACGATAGGCCGGGCTGCAAATCGGCAATAGAATTTCCGGCATGACAAAAGTGGCATCGTGGCGCTCATCCGGACCGTTCATGAAGCGCATTCCGAGGTCAACATCATTGACCGGGCCTGCAAGCGCGCCCATCACCAATTGAAACCGCAAATCGACCGTGGGGAATGCGCTTTTGAATTTCGCCATCCGTGGCATCATCCAGTGGGTGGTGAAGCCGGTGGAGACAGAGATGGAAACGGTTTGCACGCCGCTGCGACGGTCTTCGATTTCCTGAAGAGCATTTTCAATACCGGAAAAGCTGCGGGCAATGGCGTCAAACAAAATACGGCCCGGCTCGGTAAGGCTGACGCCGCCGGGCTGGCGGATAAACATCGCCGTATCCAGATGATCTTCCAGCCGCGCCATCATCCGGCTGACGGCGGCTGGTGTTACATTCAACTCATCGGCTGCTTTGGAGAAATTGCCGCATCGAGCGGCAGCCTCAAAAGTAAAGAGGGCATTCATGGATGGCAGGGAGCGTCGCAGCTTTTGCATTACATGATGTAACATCAGCCTGAACTTTTTTTCAATTGCCCATCGTCATTTTCTTTGGTCTTCTGTGGATCAGAAAAGGCACAAGACCTTTTGACCAGAATGGGGAACGGAACAGAAAAAGCAGCCGAGGCTTATCTCTCGGTCTGTTTTCAACGGTTCATGTTTCAACGCAATGATGAATGCAGCACCCGCCAGAGTGGTGAGGGTGAACGCAAGATTGTGCAGTGGAAACAAATGATTGATATGTCAAAACCAGATCACACCAGCATTTCCATCCGGGCTGCCACCAAGCGCTACGCAGACTTTCTTGCGCTGGACAATATCAGTCTGGATGTTGCAGCCGGGGAATTCATGTCCATTCTTGGCCCGTCGGGTTCTGGCAAGACGACGCTGTTGGGCATTCTGGGTGGCTTTGTACAACCGACATCGGGCAGCATTCATATTGGCACCCGCGACATTACATTTACACCACCGCATAAGCGCGACATCGGCATTGTCTTTCAGAATTATGCCCTGTTTCCGCACATGAGTGTTGCTGAAAATGTGGTTTTCCCGCTGCGTGCCAGACGGTTGCCAAAGGCGGATTGGCCCGCGAAGCTGAAAACGGCGCTCGACATGGTGGAACTGGCGGGCTTTGGTGATCGGCGCATTCACGAATTGTCGGGTGGCCAGCGTCAGCGGGTTGCTTTGGCGCGTGCGATGATTTTCGAGCCATCGCTGATCCTGATGGATGAGCCATTGTCTGCACTGGACAAGCAATTGCGTGAAACCATGCAGATCGAGTTAAAACGGCTGCATGGGCGGCTGAAGGCAACCATTATTTACGTGACCCATGACCAGCGCGAAGCCCTGACCATGAGCGACCGTGTGGCGATCATGAACAAAGGCCGGTTTATCCAGATTGATACGCCTGAAAGCCTGCATGATCGCCCGGTGGATGCATTTGTTGCAAGGTTTATTGGCGAGGCCACCTTGCTTGAGGTGAAGCGGAGTGATGACCACAGTGTCACCATGAAGACGGGCCGGGTTTTGAAAACCTCCAGACCCGTGCCCAACAACCTGCATCTGCGATTGGTCGTTCACTCGGAAAAGCTCACCGTTGCGACGGGTTCGGAACCTGCGGAGAGCAATCTTCTGTCGGGAACGGTGACAGACACGCTTTACCAAGGTGAGAGCATTCGCATTTTCGTGCAATTGCACGGTGACGGAGACCTCAGCTTCCGGCTGCCGACCAATCAGGCAGGGCGCGCCCTGCTGAAAAACCGGGGCGAGCAGATCACGCTGGCCCTGCATCCCGACGACACGATCATCGTGCCTGAAACAGCCTGAAAACTCTACAGATCTTGACACTCTAGCATGTTTACAATCCAGCAAGGAAAGACAGTCATGAAACTCACCGAATTCAAAGTCATGACCTTTGATGTCGTCGGCACATTGATCGACTTCGAAATGGGCATTTTAAACGCAGTTCGCACCTTGGGTGGTGAAAAGGCGGCCGCTGCCAGCGATGACGAGATTTTTGAGCCTTATCTGCGGGGGCGTGATAAATTTTATGGTCGCTCCTCGTTTGCCATGAAGGATGTTTATCTGTCGCTGGCGGCAGAATGCGGCTTCAAGGATGATGCGGCGACGGCGGATGCCTTTCAGCTGTCCGTGTTTCGTTGGCCAGCATTTGCCGATTCCGTTGAGGCCCTTGCCCGACTTCGTCGCAATTTCCGGCTGGTGGCCATGACCAATGCCGACCGCACGGCGTTTTCGGCCTATTCAGCAACACTTGGCAATCCATTCCACGATAGCGTGACCTGTGACGAGACCGGTTGTGCCAAGCCCAATCCAGAGTTTTTCGCCTTCAACAAGGGTCGCCAATCGGCGCATGGTTACAAGCAATCCGACATTCTGCATGTGGCGCAAAGCCAGCACCACGATATTGGCGTTGCACGGGAGCTGAATTATGCCGTGTGCTGGATCGAGCGTCGGCAGGGACAGACGGGTTTTGGCGGCACACCGACGCCCAAAGTTGTGACCAAGCCGGATTTCCATTTTTCCACGCTGAAGCAATTGGCCGATGCGGTTGACGCAGAACTGGCGGCGGGCGTGTCCGCAGCTTCTGCCGCCTGAGCACAGAAAGAGCACCATGTCCCCCGCCGCCCCCACCACTTTTCCGATGCAGGATATTCCGTCTCTCTGGCAGGAAACGGCAGGCGCGCGCCCTGCGCTGACGTCCTTCGCGGACCATGGACGCAGCACAGGGGCGCAGCACTATGATGTTGTCATCATCGGCGGGGGATATACCGGCCTTTCCACGGCGCGCTATCTGGCACGACGCGGCATGTCGGCTGTTGTGCTCGAAGCAAACCGCATCGGCTGGGGTGCCAGTGGCCGCAATGGCGGCGTGGTATCGGGCAAGTTCAGGCTGTCCTTCTCCGATATTGCCCGGCGTTGCGGACTTGATACGGCGCGCCGGATGCATGATCTGGGCATCGAGGCGATTGATCATGTTGCTGAACTGATTGAAGATTATGGCATTGCCAACGCACAATACCGAGCGACCGGGTCTTTACGCTGTGCCCACAATGCGCTGTCTCTGGAGGGATTGAAAACCGAAACCGCGTGGCTGCGCACGGCCTTGGGTGATAAAGCCTGCTCCATTCTGTCTGCGCCGCAAATGCAGGAGGAAACCGGCTCTCCTGATTTTGTGGGCGGTATGCTCAACACCCACGGCGGCATTATTCATCCCTTGAACTATGTGTTTGGGCTGGCTGCTGGTCTGCAAGCCGAGGGGATTGATATTTTCGAACAGACGCCGGTTTTGCGGTTTCTAAAAGACGGCCCCGGCGTTGTTGTCGAAACGGCTTATGGGGCGATTTCAGCGGCACAGGTGGTGATTGCCACCAATTCTTACTCTGATCTGACCAAGGCAACATCCGCTATCAAGCGCTCGATCATCCCGTTTCGATCGGCCATGATTGCCACCGAGCCCTTGACAGGTGAGATCGGCCTTGACCTGCTGTCAAGCGACCGTAGCTATACAGAGACGCGCAGGATGATGCGCTGGTTTCGCAAGGCCGATCAACGGTTGATTTACGGCGGGCGCGGTGCCTTTGGCAAATCCGACTCGGACAGTGCTTTTGCAGCCCTTCGCCGGGCCATGGTGCGGCAGTTTCCGCAATTGCGCGATGTTGCGGTGACTCACGGTTGGTCCGGCCTTGTTGCCATGACGCTGGATAGCATTCCCCATATGGGCAGGCTGGATGAGCGCGTCGTCTATGCCGTTGGCTATAATGGAACGGGTGTGGCGCTGGCCTCCAATATGGGCAAACACGTGGCAGCCCTTGTTGCAGGTGACAATCCTGACTTGGGGCTTTTGACCGCACAAAAGCTCAAACCTGTTCCATTCTATCCCATCCGTGAACCTTCTGTGCGGCTCGTTGCCGGATGGTACCAGTTTCTGGATGCAATCGGGCGTTAAGACCTGAACAATTGACGTTGGCAATCGGGCTGCTATCTGGCTGCGGCCCGTTCACATAACCATAAAAGAGGTGAACGGACATGACATTGAAGCTTTCCATACTTGCATTTTCTGTCTCGGCATTGACGCTTGCGGCAACCGGGGCCTCTGCCGAACAAGTGACATTTGTGTCTCAGGGCGGTGCCTACCAGGAGGCGCAAACAAAGGCTATTCTGGACCCGGTTGCCAAGCTGCTTGGCATCACCGTCAATCAGGATAGTTCCCCCGATTCATGGCCGGTGATCAAGACCCAGATTGCCACGGGCAAACCGATCTGGGACGTGGTGGACATGCCGACGCAGGACTGCGTGCGCGGTGGTGAGCAAGGCATGATCGAGCCGCTCGATTTTTCAAAAATCCCGAATTCCGCCCCCATGCCTGCCGAGTACAAGACACCCTATTCTGTCGCTTACGAGTTTTATTCCAGTGTTCTGGCCTATAACAAGAACAAATATGGCGACAACCCGCCCAAAACATGGGCTGATTTTTTCGACGTGAAGAAATTCCCCGGAAACCGGGCCTTGCGCAATCACCCGCTGGCAACGGTTGAAGCCGCTCTGCTGGCCGATGGCGTCGCACCCGACAAGCTCTACCCGCTGGACATTGACCGCGCTTTCAAAAAGCTTGAGGCAATCAAACCTTATATCAGCGTCTGGTGGACATCGGGCGCGCAATCGGCCCAGCTTCTTGCCGATGGCGAAGTGGATATGGAAATGGCATGGAATGGTCGCGTGGCCGCCGTTGCCAAGGAAGGGGCGCCGGTTTCCTACACCTTCAATCAGGGCTTTCTGCAATATACCTCACTTTGCATTCTCAAAGGTGCCCCAAATCTGGCGACCGCCGTCAAGTTCGTGAATGCGGCGATGACGCCCGACATTCAGGCGAACTTCCCCACCTATATTGATTATGGTCCGGGCAATCCTGAAGCCTATAAGACCGGCAAGATTAGCACTGAGAGGGCTGCACAAATGCCCAGTTCACCCGACAATGCTGCAAAGCAGGTGCTGATTTCAGAAAAATGGTGGAGCTCGCCAGCCGGTGAGGAATTGCGCAAGCGCTGGGCTGCTTTCATGCAGCAGTAAATTGATCTGCGCTGTAAAATCATTCCAGATGGGGCAAGCTGCCCCGTCTGGTTCCCGTGATGGAGACCAGCCATGAACACGTCGATCATCAATCCATCTGTACGGCACGACCGTCGTGAGCGGATGCTGATGTTGTTGCTAATGGCACCAGCGCTGCTGGTGGTGACGGCACTGCTGATTTTGCCACTTTTGTGGCTCGCCGGGCAATCTTTCCTGCAAGATGGTCATCTGACGTTGATCCATTATCAACGATTTTTGACCGATCCCATCTATTGGATGACGTTTTTGCAGACCTTTCGCATGGCGGCCATTGTCACAATTGCAGCCGTTCTGCTGGGCTATCCGGTGGCTTATGTGGCGGCCAGTCTGCCGCAGCGATGGAGCATGATTATTTTGGCCATGGTGCTGTTGCCCTTCTGGACCAGCGTACTGGTGCGCGCCTATTCATGGCTCATTCTGTTGCAGCGAACCGGCATTATCAACTCCCTGCTGAAATCGGCAGGCCTGATTGATAAGCCCTTGCTGTTGGTGAACAATGAACTGGGCACCACCATCGCCACCATCCATATTCTGCTGCCATTCATGGTTTTACCTCTCTATGCAACAATGAAGAAGATCCCGCCGGAATTGACCATGGCGGGTGCCAGTCTGGGTGGCAGCCCGCTGCATGTTTTTGCCCGTGTGTTTCTGCCGCTGTCTTTGCCGGGCATGATCGCGGGCATGGTGCTGGTTTTCGTGTTGACGCTGGGCTTTTACATTACGCCAGAGCTGCTTGGCGGTGGCCGTACCTTCATGGTGTCCATGCTGGTGTCACGCAATATCGAGCTTTATCAGGAATGGGGCGCTGCATCCTCCATCAGTGTGGTGTTGATGCTGTGTGTGTTCGCCGTGTTCAGGCTGGCCAGCATGGTGATTCCGTTTGAACGCATCATGGGTACGAGGTGATTGCCATGCGCCTTTCCAATTTTCTGCTGTATGTCGTTGTCGGCCTTATTCTTGTGTGGCTGGTGGTGCCTATTCTGATTGTGATTCCGATGTCGTTTTCCGGCGCACGGTTTCTGGCTTTTCCGCCGCCGTCGTGGTCGTTGCGCTGGTATCAGAGCTATCTGGACAATGCTGCATGGATGCAGGCCACCAAGGTCACGTTGGTTATTGCCTTTTCCAGCTCGATCATCGCCACGGTGCTGGGAACCGCTGCCGCCTATGGCTTGAACATGACCGCATCGCGGCTGGTGCGCAGCCTGCAAATGGTGCTGTTATTGCCGCTGATTGTGCCGATTGTCATTACCGCTGTCGGGGTGTTTCTGGTCTATGCCAATGTCGGGCTGATTGCGACCATGACCGGGCTGATCCTTGCCAATGTCATGCTGGGCCTGCCCTATGTGGTCACCTCGGTTCTGGTGGGGTTGCGTAAATTCGATCCGGCTCAGGAAATGGTATCGCGCAGCCTTGGCATGAACCGGTTTCGAACCTTCTTTGCTGTCACCCTGCCGCAAATTCGGCCAAGCGTGATTTCCGGTGCCTTGTTTGCCTTCATCTCGGCGATGGATGAAACCGTGGTGGCGCTGTTTATTTCCGGCGGCGAATATCAGACCCTGACCAAGCGCATGTTCACAGCCCTTCGGGACGAAATTGATCCGACCATCGCTGCCATCAGCACCTTGTTGACGGCAACCTCTTTCATTCTGCTGATGCTGGTGACAATCCACGCGCAACGTCATCAGAAGAAGCAGGGAAAAATGGCATGAATGCAGATTGTCTCATTCTTGGTGGGGGTTCTGCGGGCTGTGTTCTGGCGGCGCGCCTCTCTGAAGACGGCGGCCGGAGCGTCATTTTGGTGGAAGCCGGGCGCGACATCAGCGAAAACGATGTGCCTGCGGAGATTGCCAGCCGTTATCCGGGCCGCGCCTATCTCGATACACGCAATATCTGGGCACGCTTGAGCGCACGGATGGGCCAGCACGGCACGCGCCGCTACGAGCAGGCAAAGCTGCTTGGCGGCGGCTCGGCCATCAATGCGTTGATGGCCAATCGCGGCGCGCCGAGCGACTATGACGAATGGGAAGCGCATGGTGCTGACGGCTGGAACTGGCAGACGTGCCTGCCCTATTTTCGCAAGATCGAGACGGATCGTGATTTTGAAGGTCCACTCCACGGGCAGGATGGCCCTCTGACAATCCGCCGGGCCACGGATGCACAATTGTCTCCCTTTGTGGATCGGGTGATGAAAACACTGGAGACGCGCGGTCATCCCATAGGGGCTGATCAGAACGGGGTCTGGCAAGATGGCACATTTCGCGGCGCAACGGCTGTCAGTGATACAGGCTCTCGCCTGCCGACCTCAATTGCCTATCTGACAGACGCAGTACGCCGCCGTCCCAATCTGACAATCATCACCGATACCAAGGTGTTGCGCCTGTTGTTTGATGGCAAAAAGGCGTTGGGCGCTGAATGTACAGGCCGCTTCAACGGTGTAATCCATGCGCGTGAAACGATTGTTGCAGCGGGTGCCATTCACAGCCCTGCATTGCTGTTGCGCTCGGGCATTGGCCCGGCAGATCATCTCTCTAGCCTGTCCATTCCGATCATAGCAGATCTTGCAGGCGTTGGCCGTAACCTGATGGAGCATCCCTCCATTGCCGTCTCGGCCTATTTACCGCGCAGCACGCGGATATCTGATCCTGGGGAGCATCATGAACAGGCTATCTGGCGCTTTTCGTCCAAGCTTGAGGGGATGCCGCAAGGGGATATGCACGCGGCAATTCTGTCGCGGTCCGGCTGGCATTCGGTGGGATTGCGCATGGGCAGCCTGTTTTTCTGGGTCAACAAATCCTGTTCACGGGGCCATGTGACATTGGCATCATCCGCAATCGAGAGTGAACCTCTTGTTGATTTTCGCATGTTGTCCGATGAGCGTGATCTCATCCGCTTGAAACTGGCTTTGAAAATGGGGGCTGAGGTGTTGAGTGATCCGCATATGAACGGCTTTCGAGGCAGCATCTTTCCTGCCAGCTACTCTCCACGGGTCGCACGCATTGCCGTGCCGGGCACCTTGAATGCCCTGCAACGCGGCACGTTATCGGCCATGCTGGATATGGCCGGGCCGCTGCGTAATGCCCTTATTCATTCTGTCATCACGCTTGGCACAACATTGGACGGGTTGTTGCACGACGATGACGCTTTGACGGCGTTTGTCCAGCACCATGTGGGTGGAACATGGCATCCTTCTGGCACCTGCCGCATGGGCCGCTCATTTGATCCGCTGGCGGTAACGTCACCCCAAGGCTGCGTGCATGGCGTTGAAGGATTGCGGGTTTGTGATGCATCCCTCATGCCGACCATTCCTTGCGCTAATACCAACATGCCAACCATCATGATCGCAGAGCGCATTGCCGACTTTATCCGTGCTTGAACGGATGTTCCGATGAGCTTGTATCAGAAAGATCCTCATGAAAAATTTCGCGAAATTCTATATTAACGGCGAATGGGTTGACCCTATCAGCACAAATCGGCTTTCTGTTGTCAACCCCGCAACGGAAATGCCGTTCGCAACCATTGCTATGGGGTCCAAGGCTGACGCGGAGCGGGCAATTTCGGCTGCCCGTGCGGCATTTCCTAGCTTTAGCGAGACATCTTATGTTGAAAGGCAGGCGCTGATGGAGCGTATTCTTGCCATTCTCATACGTCGCAACGACGAGATTGGTGATCTCATCTCGAAAGAGGTGGGTGCCCCGATTTCCATGGCCCGTAATCAGCAGGCTGGTATTGGCATTTCCCATTTTAGCGCCACGATCAAGGCGATGAAAAGTTTTGAATTTGAATATATGCAGGGCACAACGCGGATTGTTCGTGAACCTGTCGGTGTCGTCAGTATGATCACGCCATGGAACTGGCCGATGAATCAAATCGCCTGCAAGGTTGCACCTGCCCTTGCTTCTGGATGCACCATGGTACTTAAGCCATCAGAAATCGCCCCGCTAAATGCAATCCTCTTTGCTGAGGTGTTGCATGAGGCGGGGGTTCCCAGAGGTGTTTTCAATCTGATCAATGGTGATGGTCCGACGGTTGGTACCTTGCTGGCAAGCCATCCGGATATCGACATGGTTTCTTTCACGGGTTCGACCCGAGCCGGGATTTCTATTGCACAAGCTGCAGCTCCTACAGTCAAGCGAGTGCATCAGGAACTTGGCGGAAAATCTCCATATATCGTGCTGCGAAGCGCCAACTTAGAAGAAGCCATTTCAGCCGGTGTAAGCAAGTGCTTTGAGAATTCCGGCCAATCTTGCAATGCTCCGACCCGCATGCTGGTACCAAAGGAGAGCATGGACACCGCCATTGAAATCGCGGCACGTACGGCGAATGATATAGTCGTCGGCGAGCCTGACAATGTGGCAACGAATATCGGCCCGGTCATCAGTGAAGCGCAGTTTAGCAAGATTCAAGGATTGATCAGGGCGGGTATAGAGGATGGCGCGGAACTGATTGCCGGTGGCCTGGGGCTGCCCGCGCATCTCAATTCCGGTTATTATGTGCGCCCCACTGTATTTGCACGTGTTACGAATGACATGACCATCGCCAGAGACGAAATTTTTGGTCCAGTTCTGACGATTCTGGCTTATGACACGTTGGAAGATGCAGTCGCTATTGCCAATGACACTCCCTATGGTCTGGCTGCCTATATTCAGGGTGATCTCGGCGAAGCACAGGCTTTGTCACGTAAATTACGCACCGGAATCGTGCATATCAACCTTTCGGCATGGGATGGTTTTGCACCCTTCGGTGGTTACAAGCAATCAGGTAACGGTCGTGAATACGGCAAATTCGGCCTGCATGAGTTCACAGAAATCAAAGGTATTGTTGGCTATGGCGTTGATGATGTTGTTTAATCGTCTTGCTCCCGTCAACCTGCCTTGTTGTGCGGATCGCTGGCGTTCTGCGATAATGCGACTCTCTTGGTCGCAGGAGAGTTTTGATGCCAAATAAGCTCACTGAAGCCGTCGGCAGCAGATACCCAAACATCAATTTAAGTCAATCGTTAACAAAATATATAGTGCTTGATGTTTCATTGAAAGAGACCGCCCGCTCAATCCGAGGGCGAGCGACGGCAGCCTTGGGAGGCGAAATAATGACCTCGACGATCACGCCAGGGCGTGTTTTGAAAAGAGCTCGGGTTGACGCTCCATCACCAGTACCATCAGCGATAAATTTGGCAACTGGGTTGTCAATGCGCAGTTGAAGCGGCTTGGCTGGTTCCGACCCGTCCAGAGCAAATCTCTTGCCGCCCGAGAGGTGCGCGGCATACTGCGCGGCCTCTGCCTCAAGATAGGGCCGATCGGCAACCCGGCTGACATGAGCTTTAACCCCGGAAAATTCCAGCTCCTACTGCCCAAAATCGGCGAGCACGTCACTTGCGGAACCAATGATCGCCGGAGAGACACATGGCCTTTTGCGGCGCTCCGGCGCGTTTGATCGGCACGGACGGCAGGGTAAACAGAGCGCGGCCGCCTTTCATGTTTTGAAACAGCGTCCATGTCCTTGGGGACGGTCTCATAGCAGTAGTTTGGCGTCACGCCGTTTTGGCCCAGCGTTTCCTCAAGACGTTCGATCTCCCACGAGTCGGGCTTGGTGCCCGGCTCTGCCACCAGCATACGGTAGCGTAGAAATGTCCCCCCAACAGATATAGAGCGCTTGAACTGCATTTGCCCAAGATAGTACTGCCCCATCCGAGGATGATTATGGGTGTTCTCTAAAGCCTGTCGCAGTGAATAGGATTCACTGCGACAGGCTTTATCTCTTATTTAGCCGCATGT
>DNPN01000021.1:13449-14702 GCA_003501385.1 Rhizobium sp.
ATGTACGTTATCGTTTTATTGAGGATAATAAAACGCGACATGCTCTAGCACAAGAAGCACTCATTCAAAGTCTCCGAAGTGTGACTGCAATCGCCGGATCACCTGTCCACGTTCGAGAACCTTGTCTCCCTCGACAATGATTGCATTCGTCACGATAAGGTCAAGCAATGCCGCCAAAGGCATGAACGAATCCCAGGTCCGCCAACGCATTGCCGGAATTTTCAAGATTGTAGCTTCGATTCGATCGGCCCAGTCGCAGTGGGCATCGGTGACAACGACAATTGGAAGTTTTGCCTCGGATGCAGCCTCAGCCAGTAAACGCGACTTTGTCGCGAAGCGACGACAATCAATGATGATTAACAGACGACCGGCGGGATCGCCCTCAAAGAGTTCCAGATACGTGCCGTTCAGCCCGTCCATGTAGCGGACGCCAGATCGAACATAGGCCAGTTGTTCCGCGAAATAGCGCGAGATGCCGCCGATATTTTGGAAGCTGGCTATATAAATGCTGGCGGACCCGGTGATTTGCGCGACGGCCTGTTGCCAACGGGGCTCGTGGGTTAGCCCATTCAGGCTGTGCAGGACCTCTATTTGTTTGGCAACAAGATCGGAAAGCAGCCTGCCATCCCTCAGGTCACGATTCAGGCTTTCAAAATTCTCCGAAATATCCCAGGCTGAGTTAATCGGCCCCATGCGCAACTCGCTTTTCAGCGCATCCAGACTGCCATAGCCACGATCGCGCAAATAACGCGTCACAGTCATTGGGCTGATGTCGAGATGGGCCGCGATGGAGGCGGCTGTCTCGAACGGGACGTCGGCAATGCGCTGTGTAAAATAGTCCGACAGCAGCCTTCCAGCCTTTGTCTTCCGCGCCTCTTCCGTCCGAAAACGCGCCAGAGTTTTTTCCACGCTCAACCTTCCATCACCTGCTGTACCAGCCACCGCCGATCGATTGCCTCAACAATCCGGCCATTCACACCATGCATTGTTTCGGCTGCAACCATAGCATTGATCACGGATTCGTCTACCGCCTCCACAACGGCCATGAAGAGGGAGTCCAGACTATCATTACCGAGGGCCTGAAGCGAATGCATCTGGGGTTCGGGCAGCGGGCCAGGGTCGTTGGCCGTCGAAAAGGCAAGGAAAATGTCGCCGGAATTATTGCCGGAAGGCGTGCCGCCGCGACCAATGCCAATGGATGCGCGGCGGGCCAGCCTCTGCAGCTGTATCGGCTGGAGTGGTGCATCGGTTGC
>DNPN01000021.1:14957-20175 GCA_003501385.1 Rhizobium sp.
CGACGATGACGATAATTGAGCCGCGCTCGTTCATCCATGGCACTGCATTTTCCGCCCGAGCGCCAATGTTGCGACCGCAGACCGTCAGCCATGGCCTGAGGCCATGATTGGCCTGCACGAGCACACCAACAGTGTAGTCCTGCCCCGCCAGTCTTACCCTCCGGGAGGATGAGCCGGTGCCACCTTTGTATTCATACGCGATCATGCCGGTGCCGCCGCCGACGCAGCCCTCCGCAACAGGGCCGCCGGATGCACTATCGATGGCAGCAAGCACATCTTCTTCCCGCACATGCTGTCCGTAAATGTCGTTCAGCCAGCCGTCATAGGTTTCGGCTGCCACTGGCAGGAGCCAGAGATTGTGACGCTCGACCGTATCGCGAAAACGACTGGTCATCCAGCGGATCGTGGCGTGATGGGCGACACCGAGCGAATGGGTGTTGGTGATTGTGATGGGACCCGTGAACCATCCGGCATCGTTGATCCAGTGTGTGCCCGTCATTTCTCCATTGCCATTCAGGGAAAAATTGCCCGCCCAGACGGGGTTGAGCAAGTCGTCGCGCGGCCGCGGCAGGATGGCGGTAACGCCAGTACGGACAACAGCGGGGCCATCAATAATCTTCGTGGTGAAGCCAACTTCGACACCTTTCACATCTGTGATTGCATTCAGCGGGCCAGGCGTGCCCGGCATCGGTAGCCCAAGGTCTCGAGCGCGTTGGGTGGGAGACGTGAGGGTGTTGGCGATTGGCATTGAACTTCTCAATAGAGGGACACTGGGACAGAAATCGCTGAAAATGAAATGATAGTCAAACAACATTTATAAATTTAGATTGTTGACTAACATTTTATTTCAATGCAATCTGCCTCATATCAAGCCAAAAATGGCTGGGGATCAAAAAACAGGCAGTCGTTTGAGCCTGCCTGCCGTGAAAGCTGGGAAGCGTATGGAAACCGTCGTTGACGTCTCAACTGTGACCAAAACCTATAGGACTCCGGAAAAGCAGACCGTCGAAGCCCTGAAAGAGGTCTCGCTGAAAATACCGGCCGGGCGGTTTACCACGCTTCTGGGGCCCTCCGGCTGCGGCAAGACCACGCTTTTGCGTATGATCGGCGGCTTTGAACAGCCGGATGAAGGCGATATTTTCATCGATGGCAAATCAATGCGCGGCGTAACAGCCGACAAGCGGCCGACAAACACGGTGTTTCAGCATTATGGGCTGTTTCCCCATATGACGGTGGGCTGCAATGTTGCCTATGGGCTCGAAGTTACCGGCGCGCCAAAGGCTGACATCGGTCGTCGCGTCGGGGAAGCGTTGGAGATGGTGCGCCTCGGCGATTTTGCCGGACGGCGCATTGCTCAGCTTTCGGGTGGGCAACAACAGCGTGTCGCGCTGGCGCGGGCCATTGTCTTGCGCCCGAAGGTTCTGCTGCTCGACGAGCCTATGGCGGCACTTGATCGTCAGTTGCGCAAGGAGATGCAATTCGAATTGAAGCGGCTGCAGCACGAGCTTGGCATTGCCTTTCTCTGCGTGACGCACGATCAGGAAGAAGCGCTTTCGATGTCCGACATCGTTGTCGTGATGAACAAGGGCCGCGTCGCTCAAATTGGTGATCCTAAATCCATCTATGACGATCCCCAAAGCGAGTTTGTGGCTGGTTTTGTTGGCGAGATCAGTGCTTTCAAAGGGAAGGTGACCGCTAGAGACGGCGCATTGACACAGGTGACGCTGGCCTCCGGCGCGTCATTGCTGACAGCGCATAAGATCGACGATACCGACACCCTGTTCATCAGACCGGAGAGGTTGCACCTTGCCGGGGCGGATAATGCGCGGCCGACCATCACGGGTCGTTTGCTGCAATCGGTCTTTGTCGGATCGAGCACCCGGCTCGAGGTCGATATGGGCAAAGGTGAGCTCGTCGTGGCCATGGTCAGCGGCCTGACCAAGCTGCCGGATAATGCCGAGATTTGCCTGGCCTACGATCCTGCCGATGTGCGGCCGATCCGTGCCCAACCGGCGGAGCTATGAGCATGGACGCTCCTTCGGCAAGGCAATCTTCTCCGTTCTTGCGTCCGGGCATGGGCAAGCTGCTGCCGGGTGCCCTGTTGATCGCCCTCTTTTTTCTTGTGCCGATGGGCCTCGTCCTGGTCTACAGCGTCCTCACACGGGGCACCTATGGCGGTGTACAATGGGTGCTTGACTTCGACACCTATGCCCGCGTTTTCGGCTTTCCGAACGAGGACGAATTGCGCGACTGGGATTTTGTCTATCTTGGCATCTTTGCCAAATCGGCGGTTATCGGTTCTTTAACCGCAGGCATCGCCCTATTGGCCGCCTATCCGGTGGCCTGGTATATCGCTCGCCAGCCCGACAAGACGAAATTCATGCTGTTGATGCTTGTCATGGTTCCGTTCTTTGCCAACGCGCTGGTGCGTGTCTACGCCTGGGTGTTGATCCTCAGAACCGATGGCCTGATCAACAACATGCTCATGGGACTGGGCATTATCAGCCAACCGCTGCAACTGCTCTACACGCCACCTGCCATCGTTGTTTCGATGGTCTATCAGTATCTGCCCTTCATGGTGTTGCCGCTTTTTGCCTCGATCGAGAAGCTGGACATGCGCCTACTCGATGCATCGCGCGATCTCGGCGCGTCCGGTCTCACGACATTCCGCCGTGTCGTTCTGCCCCTGACAGGACCCGGGGTGGCTGCCGGACTGGTTCTGGTCTTCGTGCCGGCCTTCGGCAATTTTTTGGCCCCAACCCTGATCGGTGGTGCGAAGGATCTTCAGGTTGGCCCGCTGTTGGCACAGGCCTTTCTATCCGCGCGGGACTGGCCGTTTGGATCGGCCGTTGCAACAGTTCTCAGCTCTGTCGTGCTTCTGTGCCTTTTTGTCATGGCCCGCGTTGAGCGTAACTCGGAAGGAATGGAGAGATGACCGCGCGCTTTTCTTTGACACGTTTGCTGCAATGCACACACGTCATCGCCTTCTTCCTGTTTCTTTATCTGCCAATCGTCATGTTGATCATCTATTCGTTCAACGACAATGCGACGAGCATGATGTCGTGGAACGGCTTCACCTTTGACTGGTATCTGAGGGTGCTTGTCAACCTCGGCATCATAGCCCCGGAAAGCGGGCTTGCCGGGGCTACCAATCTGCAGCTCTATTCTGATCCAAACCTCAGTGCTGCGGCAAAGAACAGCGTTATCGTCGCGATTTCAGCCTCCAGTCTGGCGACAGTAATCGGCACGTCCACAGCCCTCGGGCTGGCCCGCACGCGCTTCAAGGGGCGCACGGCCTATCGAACCCTGCTTTTCCTTCCGATTGTCATTCCGGATATTGTGCTTGGCATTGCGCTGCTGGTTTTCATGGCCAGCATCAGTTTTCCACTGGGCCGCATTTCGGTGATCATTGCCCATACGGTTTTCCTGGCCTCCTACGTGAATGTTGTCGTCGGTGCCCGGCTTGCAGGCATGGATGAACGGCTGGAGGAGGCATCGGCGGATCTGGGAGCCAACCGATGGACAACCTTCCGGCGGATAACACTGCCGCTGCTGATGCCGGGCATTGCTGGTGGCTTTTTGCTGTCTCTGGTCATTTCCTTCGACGATCTGGTGATCGCCTATTTCACCTCGGGTGTCGGATCGACAACGCTGCCCGTCTATCTGTTTGGCGCGATCAAGCGAAACGTCTCGCCTGAAATCAATGCGGTTTCCGTTCTGATGATCCTGATTTCGACGACGATTGCCATGGCGGCACTGCTGTTGCGCCGCAAGAATGCCGACCCGGGCCAAGGCAATAACATTGCCTGATGCCAAAACGATCTCAAAACTCAACTAAAAAAGGGGAATTTTCGATGACATATCTTTCCAAGCTTTCACTCCTGTTGGCCGCCTCGGCCGCCATGATCGCTCCGGTCGCGCACGCTGCCGAGAAGCTCGCTCTGTACAACTGGACGATCTACATCAATCCTGATGTCATTGCGGACTTCAAGAAAGAGACCGGCATTGAGGTATCGCTGGACAACTATGGCACAAACGAAGAGATGCTTGCCAAGATCCAGGCAGGTGCCACGGGCTACGACATTGTCTTTCCGTCTGTTTTCATGCAGGACATCATGACCAAAATCGGCCTGCTACAGAGCGCCGGACTGAAGGATCTCAAAGGCTACGAGAACATTGACCAGAAGTATTTTCTGGCCAAAAGCGACCCGGATCACACCAACTGCATGCCGTATAACTGGGGTACCACCGGCCTGATCTACAACAAAGCGCTCACCAAGGGCTACGATGTGTCGAGCTGGAAAATTGTCTTCGATACGCCGAAGGAACTTTATGGCAAGGTTGCCATGCTTGATGACGAGCGCGAAACGATCGGCGCGGCTTTGGTTTATAACGGCTTCTCGTTCAACTCTACCGACACCAAAGAGCTTGCCAAGGCGCGCGACACCATTGCCAAGGCAAAACCCCACTGGGCCGCTTTGCTGACCGATGGCATTGGTGACAAGGTCGTCAATGGAGATTTTGCCGTTGCGCATTGGTGGTCTGGATCGGCAGCTCAGACCGTGGCCTCCAAGCCCGATGCCGTGGGCTATGTCATCCCGAAAGAAGGGGCTAACGGCTTTCAGGAAGATATGTGCCTGCTCAAGTCCGCACCAAATGTGGCTTCTGCGAAGAAATTCTTCGAATACATGATGCGTCCGGAAGTGGCGGCAAAAAATACCGCTTGGCTCTATGGTGGCACCCCCAACAAGGCGGCTCTGCCCCTGCTTGATAAATCAATTACAAACGACAAGAACCTTTACCCCGATGATCAGGTTCGTTCGAAACTCCACCTGGTTCAAGACCTCGGCGATAAGATCAAGATGTATGACATGCTCTGGACAAAGGTGAAGGCGGATTGAAAGGTGTCCTCGCCTCCACCAAAGGAGAAGGTTTGGAACACTACTTTTGAAGCGGTTTTGCTATAAGTTATCAGCTGCGATTAAAGGGGTCGGCAAAATCGGAAGATTTGTCGACCTTTTCCTGATAGGCGGCGTTGGTGCAGCGTTCAGTGAACCGTTCAATATGAAGTACTCGAGATGAGTATTAAGACCTATAAGAAACTGCATGACCGGGATTTCCGCGATCTCGTGTACCTTAAATTTTCATAGATCTATGTCCCGAAATTGTGGCAGATTTTCCAGAGACATGTTTTAAAGCATGTCGCGTTTTATTATCC
>DNPN01000021.1:20438-27235 GCA_003501385.1 Rhizobium sp.
CCTCAATAAAACGATAACGTACATGCGGCTAAATAAGAGATAAAGCCTGTCGCAGTGAATCCTATTCACTGCGACAGGCTTTAGTGACGAATATCAGACAAAAATTTCTGCGCTCTCGGATGCTGAGGATTGGTGAAGAACGCCTCTGGTGTTGCATCCTCCAAAAGCACGCCGCCATCCAAAAACCAGACGCGATCCGCCACCTCGCGTGCAAATCCCATTTCATGGGTCACGCACATCATCGTCATACCGCTGTGGGCCAGGCTTTTCATCACCGAAAGCACTTCGCCAACCATTTCGGGGTCCAATGCGCTGGTTGGCTCATCAAACAGCAGGATTGGTGGCTCCATCGCCAATGCCCGGGCAATGGCCACACGCTGGCTTTGGCCGCCGGATAATTGCCCCGGATAGGCATCGGCCTTGCCGGACAAGCCAACACGATCCAGCAGCACCTTGGCTTTTTCGGTTGCCTCTTCCTGCGACAGGCCCCTGATCTTGCGGGGTGCAAGGGTCAGATTGTCCATTACCGACATGTGCGGAAAGAGATTAAACTGCTGAAAGACAAAGCCAATGGAGGTGCGGAGCTTGTTAATGTCAATCTTTGGACGATGCACATCCTCGCCATTGACGATAATCTTGCCATCCCCGATGGCTTCGAGGCGGTTGATGGTTCTGATCAGGGTTGTCTTGCCAGAGCCGGAAGGGCCGCACAGCACAACCACCTGCCCGCTGGCAACCGTTGCCGTGATATTGTTCAGGCATTGATAGTGACCATACCATTTGTTGACATTCTGGAATTCAATCATGGTGCTGGCTCCGTTGTCAGAGGGGTGCTGAGGGAAATCACTGGATTTCTGGGCGAAGACGTTCCCGAACGTCGCTGCGCGATCCGCCGTTCAATGGTTCTGGCGGTTTGGGTTAGAGAGAAACACAGCAGAAAATAGGTGGCGGCCAAGATTGAGAACACCTGCACCGGCTTGGTCAGAAGTTGTGTATTGACCTGTGCGGCTGCAAACGTGAACTCATTGACGCTGATCACATAGCCAAGTGAGGTCTCCTTGATCAGCGACACAAATTGACTGAGCAGGCTGGGCAGAGAGTTATAAACCGCCTGCGGCAGCACGATATAAAGCATGGTTCTGCGATAACTGAGGCCGAGAGATCGGGCAGCCTCTGTCTGGCCACGCGGCAAAGCCTCAATTCCGGCGCGGAGAACCTCGGCGAGATAAGCGCTTTCATACAGCACCAGAGCGCCCACCAAGGTCCAAAACCCGCTAATGGATTGGCCCACCAGAAACGGCAGTGCGAAATAGCTCCAGAAAATCACCATCAGAAACGGTGTTCCACGCAGCGTATGCACAATGGCACCCGATAAAAACCGAAGGCTGCGATAAGGGCTGACCCGACCCAGCGCCAGCAGCAGAGCACATGGCAGCGCCAGAAGCAGGCCTATAATGGCGAGCAGAAGGGTGGCAACCAGCCCCCCGAGAGGGCCGTTGGGATATTGGCCAATCAGCAAAAGCAACCAGTTGTCGCGGAGAATATCAATCATAACCGCCCCCTATCGCTTTGGCAGCAGCTGTCGGCGCTCATAGAGTGCGCCAGCGGCCATGATGAGGAAAGAAATGGCCAGATAAATGCCGGTGATGACGGCAAAGGTTTCAAATGTGCGAAACGTATCACTCTCGATCTGGCGGCCCTGATAGGTGAGATCATGCACCCCGATGGCCATGGCAATACTGGTGTTTTTAAACAAAAGCAGCGAATAATTGATGAGGGGTGGAATGGCATATTTGATGGCCTGCGGCATGACGATATAGCGCATGGTGCGCAGATAGCCGAAGCCGAGCACGCGGCCAGCTTCGTATTGCGTTGGTGGAATGGCTCTCAACCCGCTGCGAAGCGCCTCCGACATATAAGCCGCCATGCAAAACGAGATGGCAAACATGGCCAGAAGAAATTCGCTATTGCGCTCGTTCAGCCAGATGCGTGCCGTCTCGGGCAAGAGTTCCGGCACGGCAAAATACCAAAACAGCACCTGCACCAGCAGCGGAATGTTCTGGTGGACCTCTACATAGGCGGCCACAAACCATTGGGCAGGCTTGAAATTGGAATTTCGCAGCAGCAAAAGTACAACGGCTGTCAAAAAGGCCAGCAGCCAACAGGCAACTGTCAATTCAATGGTCAGAATAAACCCGCTGACGAGCCAATCCAGATGATCCCCGGTGAGGACCACGGAGAAGTCGAGTGCTTGCATCGAGAGACTCCACGATAAACCAGCACGCTTGCGCAACAAGGCAAGCGTGCTGGATGGGGTTGAATTACTTCAGGTCAGCAAGCACCGGATTTCCCGCAGGCTTATCCAGAGTGAATGTGCGCTCGATCTTATAGGCTGTGTCCTTGCCAAGCCACTTGTCGAAAATCTTTTGTGCCTCGCCCGAGGTTTCCAGCGTCTTCAGGGCGGTGTTCACCGCAGATAGGAACGCTGGCTCACCCTTGCGCACGCCCAGACCCCAATATTCAATGGCGGCAGGCTGTTTGATAAAGCTATAGCCATCACCCGCTTGTTGCTGGAACTTGATCAGTGCAAGCTCCGAGAGAATCATGGCCTTCACCTTGGACTGTTGCAGGGCAAGAAAGGCACTTGGTGGATCTTGAAACGTCAACAGCGTCGCATCTGGCAAAAGCGCGCGGACATATTTTTCCGAGCTTGAGCCTTTAGGCGCGCTGATCTTATCTTTCTTCAGGTCGGCAATCGAGGTGATGCCGCTGGCAGATTTGGTGAGAAACATCTGGTTACTGACGAAAGAGGTCAAGCTGAAATCAATCTGCTTGGCCCGATCATCGGAATAGCCAAGTGCTGCCGAGAGAATATCAACGCGGCCTTGTGTCAGTTCCGGAATACGGGCTTCAACCGCCAAGAGCTTCAATTCAAGCTTGACGCCCAAAGCATCGGCAATTTTCTGGCACAGATCCACCTCATAACCCACCGTCTCACGGGTCTTGGGATCGGGGAAGCTGAAAGGCTCAAACGTGCCCATTGTGCCGCACACCAATGTGCCTTTGGCCTTGATATCGGCCAACTGGTCGGCCTTGGCACTGGACAATGCCAAAATGGAAAGCGCCACCGCGCCGCAGAATGTTTTCATGGAGATCATACGTTCAGTCCCTCTGGTTTCGGTTCACAGTTTTGGCTCCTTTGCAGAGCTCTTAACGTTTAATTTCTTATTATTATTCCGCCGCTTGCGACGGTTTGCCGTAAGCGCCTTTGTAGCGGCCTTCCTGAATGGATTTGATAATCTCCGCTTCCCGCGCTTCTTGCGCACGCACGGCCTGAAGCAGGTCTGGCGCTATCGATTGAGAAAAGGCGACAATGCCATCCTCATCACCCACCACAATATCGCCGGGGTTGACCACCATGCCACCAATCGACACCGGCACATTCAGCGCACCCGGCCCATCCTTATACGGCCCACGATGGGTTGTGCCACGGGCAAAACAAGGCAGGTCCATCTGCGCAATGGCGGCCACATCGCGAATAGCGCCATCAATCACCATCCCGGCTGCTTTGCGGTGAATGGCAATATTCATCATGATTTCGCCAATCAGGGCGCGGCTGGTATCGCCACCGCCATCAACCACAAGAACATCGCCGGGGCGAATTTGCTCAAGGGCTTCATGCAGTGCAAGATTATCGCCGGGGCGGGTGCGCACCGTGAAAGCCGTGCCAACCATGACCCCACTGATCCGATGATATGGCAGCAAGCCGACTGCCCCGGGAAGACGCGACAGGTTATCGCTGATCACCGCTGTTGCTGCCAGCCGAAAGCCTTCCATCAGGGCTGCGTCGGCAGGTTGCGCGCTGTGGTTTCGTTCAATCGCCATTGCTTGCCTCGAAAATTCTATTCTGTTGAATGAAAAAATAATGACAGATGCGCCATTCCGAAAGCGATATTATTTAATATCTTTTGATCACTTTAAAGAATGTGTTCGGGATACCGTGCCCTGCAAGGGTGATGAACAACAGGGCGTATGATCAATAAACAATCATGATCATGTTTCAAAGCAGCAACGAATAAGCTGTTTTTGTCGGAAAATGAGACTTGGTCTCGTGGAGCGAAGACAGGTGATCTTTTCACAATGAAAAAAAAGATTAAAAGGAATTAAAGTCGATCTCTTTTTGGAATGGTTACGCCATGATCACACTGCGGCAGTTGGAGGCCCTCTACTGGATTTCCCATCTGGGGACGTTTGAGCGGGCCGCAACGCGGCTCAACACCACGCAATCGGCGATATCCAAACGGATTCAGGAGTTGGAGCTGGTGGTTGGCCTTGCCGTTTTTGACAGAAACCAGCGGGGCGCACGGTTGACGGAAAAGGGAGAGCATCTGCTGGCCATGGCCGAGGAAATCCTGCGGCTTCAGGAGCAAATTCTGGAACTCAAGACCTCCGGCGAAACCCCGGCCAGACGCTTGCGATTGGGGGTCACAGAACTATCCGCCATGACCTGGTTTCCACGGCTCATTTCAAAAATCCGCGAGCTTTATCCCAAGGTCAGCCTTGAGCCACATGTGGACACCAGCCGTGCCTTGGATGCCATGCTGCGCGATGATGAGCTGGATTTGATTGTGATCCCGGAAGTCTTTCCTTCCGATGAAGTCATCTGCGTACGGCTGGCTGATGTGTCCAACGCATGGATGGCCCGGCCCGGACTGGTCCCGGCTGATGAGGCCCTGACACTCGAACAACTGGCCAAATATCCGGCGGTGATTCAGGGCGGGCGCTCCGGCACGGGCTTGTTTTACAACAGGTGGCTGCGCTCTCAGGGCCTTGTGTTTCCCCAAGCCATTGCCAGTGACAATCTTATGGCGCTGGTTGGCTTTACCGTGGCAGGCGTCGGTATATCCTACCTGCCACGGCAATGTCTAAGGCCTCTGGTCGATGAGGGCAGGCTCGTGGTGATCCCGACAAGACCTGCCCTCCCGCCGATTCCCTATAGCGCCGTTTATCGCAATGACCGGCCATCGGCATTTACGGCCATCATTGCCGATCTGATGTGCGACATCTGCGATTTTTCACGGCAATTGCAGAGTTAAGCCAATAGACGACATCCATCAGGATCAAGCCCTTGCCTTATGCCGGATATATCCCGGTTTCTGTTGCCACGCGGCGATAGGCCGCCCCTGCCGTGAAGCCACCGTCGATGACAAAATCCTCGCCGGTGATAAAACTTGATGCGTCCGTGGCCAAAAACAGCACCAGTTCGGCAATTTCCTCTGGTTTGCCACTTCTTTTCATCGGCGTGATGTCGATCATGGGCTTGAGATGTGGGCTGTTGGCGTTCAACCCCGTCACGACGAGGCCGGGGCAAACAGCGTTGACCCGAATGCCTTTTGGGGCCAGTTCCATGGCGGCACTGCGGGTCAAGCCCCGTAAGCCCCATTTGCTGGCCGTGTAGGCCGGATCATAATGGCCGGACAAACCGCTGTTGGACGAAATATTGACGATGGCCCCGCCACCTGTCTCGCCCATCAACTCGTTGACCGCCTGAATGCCGAGAAATGCGCCCGTGAGGTTGACCTTGAGCACCCGCTCCCACGCTTCAAGCGAGGTGGTTTCCACGAGCGTCCGGTTGATAATGCCTGCATTGTTGACAAGAATGTCAATTCGACCACACCAAGCTTTTGCCAGTTCCACCACCCGGTGCCAACTGGCCGGATTGGTCACATCAAGTTCAATGAAACGCGCTTGCAGGCCTTCTGCCTCCAACTGCGCTGCAAGGGCATCACCCTCTGCCACCAGAACATCCGCAATGATCACGGATGCGCCTTTTGACGCCAGCAGACGCACTTCCGCCTCGCCCTGCCCCCGCGAACCGCCGGTGACAATCGCGAGTTTTCCTGTGAGGTCCGTCATGATCAATCTCCTGCTGGAATGGTCAATTGGCGTTGGCTGCCAAGACCTTCAATGCCAAGTGTCATCACCTGACCGGATTTTAGAAACACCGGTTCTGGTTTGATTCCCATGCCAACTCCCGGCGGTGTGCCGGTGGCGATGATGTCACCCGGCTCCAGCGTCATGAACTGGCTGATATAGCTGACCAGAAATTTGACGTCGAAAATCATGGTTGCCGTGGTACCAGTCTGACGCCGCACCCCATCAACATCCAGCCACAGAGACAGGTTTTGCGGATCAGGCACCTCATCGCGGGTCACCAGCCAGGGGCCAATGGGGCCAAAGGTGTCATGGCTCTTGCCCTTGGTCCATTGCCCGCCGCGCTCCGATTGGAAGGAGCGCTCGGACACATCATTGACCACGCAATAACCCGCAACATGGTTGAGCGCATCTTCCTCGCGCACGTACTTGGCACGGGTGCCAATGACAACACCCAGTTCCACTTCCCAATCGGCCTTGAGGGACGAGCGTGGAATTTCGACATTGTCGTTGGGTCCAATGATGGCGCTGGTGGCCTTCATGAACAGAATTGGCTCTTCCGGTGGAGCCTTGCCGGTTTCACGGGCGTGATCGGCATAATTCAGCCCCACGCAAATGAATTTGCCGGTACCAGCCACACACGGGCCAATACGCTCAGGCGTAATTTCCGGCAAAGTCGCTGGATCAAGTGCCTTCAATTTGGCCAGTTCAGCATCAGATAGTGCCACGCCGGAAAGGTCGGAAACAATGCCTGAAAGATCACGAACCTTACCGATTGCATCCATAAGGGCGGGCTTTTCGGCACCCGCCTGACCATAGCGAAGGAGTTTCATCAGGCGCGCCTGTAACCAACGAGGATGGAA
>DNPN01000076.1:0-1755 GCA_003501385.1 Rhizobium sp.
GTCCGCACAAAAACTATAACGTACATGCGGCTAAATAAGAGATAAAGCCGGTCGCATTGAATCCTATTCACTGCGACAGGCTTTAGCATCGGACCGAAACGCGCGAACTGGTTTTCGGAAAATTCGATGCGAAAACAAGAATTTAAACCAGCTCAACATCCACAACGCCCGGTGCCGTACGCATCGCAGCGGCAATTTCGGGCGTGATGCGATAGCGCTGCTGGAGTTCAACCTCGATTTCACGGCGGCCATCCTCTTTGATCACCACAAAGGAGACCAATCCGTCACCTTTGGTGTTGAGGTGAGCCGCCAAGGCTCGCAACGGGCTGGAATCGCGCAAATAAACCCGGAGCGCCTTTTGCATCTGCAAGGATTTCTCTTCTAGAGACTGTGCCGTTTGAATACGAAGGCCAATGCCTTCCGGTCTTTCTTCCGCAGCCACCGTGATCACGAGCGATTTGCCGGATTCCAGCAAGTCTCTGTACTGATTCAAGCCTTCTGAAAATAGCACGGCCTCAAACTGCCCGGTGGCATCGGAGAAGGTTACGATGCCCATCTTATTGCCAGTTCTGGTTTTGCGTTCCTGCTTCGAAATCACAGTGCCTGCCAAGCGGCCAGCCGTTGCTCCCTGCCTTACGGCTTGGGAGAAATCCGCAAAATTCTGCACCCGCATTTTTTCCAATAGCGGCTTATAGGTATCGAGCGGATGGGCCGAAAGATAAAAGCCCAGAACCTGAAACTCCCGCATCAGCTTTTCGGAGGGTAACCAAGGGGTGAAGCTGGGAAACGAAATCCGCTCCGGCCCGGTCGCCCCCCCTGCTCCAAACATATCAGACTGGCCGCTCACCGCATTTTCCTGCGCCCGCTGGGCAAAGCCGATAATGCGATCCATGCCCGCAATCATCTCGGCACGGTCGCGGCCAAAGCAATCAAACGCACCGGCAAAAATCAGACCTTCAAACACGCGGCGATTGATCTGCTTGGGATCAATCCGCACACAAAAATCCTCCAGATCAACAAAAGGTGTATCACCGCGCACCGCGACGATATGCTCAACTGCTGCATCGCCCACACCCTTCAGAGCGGCGAGTGAATAGTAAATCCTGTTTGGTCCGGTCTGGAAATGCCGAAACGAGGTTTGCACCGACGGCGGCACCACCTCAATACCGAGGCGACCAGCATCCTGGCGGAAATCCACCAGCTTTTCGGTATTGGCCATATCCAGCGTCATGGACGCGGCCAAAAACTCAACCGGATAATGGGCCTTCATATAGGCCGTCTGATAGGATACGATGGCGTAGGCCGCCGCATGCGACTTGTTGAAGCCGTAATTGGCAAACTTGGCCAGAAGGTCAAAGATATTATCAGCCTGCGGCTTGCCGACGCCGTTTTTCACGGCACCATCAACAAAGCGGGCGCGCTGCTTATCCATCTCCTCCTTGATCTTTTTACCCATGGCGCGACGCAACAGGTCCGCTTCGCCAAGCGAATAGCCCGACAAAACCTGCGCCACCTGCATAACCTGTTCCTGATAAACGATAACGCCCTGCGTTTCCTTCAGCAGATAGTCAATGGTGGGATGGATCGATTCGATCTCTTCCTCACCATGTTTGCGGGCGTTATAGACCGGGATATTTTCCATTGGACCGGGACGATAGAGCGCCACAAGCGCAATAATATCCTCGATACAGTCAGGCCGCATGCCAATCAGCGCCTTGCGCATCCCGGCACTTTCCACCTGGAACACGCCGACCG
>DNPN01000076.1:2000-6221 GCA_003501385.1 Rhizobium sp.
TTTCCACCTGGAACACGCCGACCGTTTCACCGCGCGCCAACATCTGATAGGTCAGCGCATCGTCGAGCGGGATGGTGGCCAGATCGATCTCGATGTCCCGCAATTTGCAAAAATCGACCGCTGTTTTCAAAACCGTCAGCGTTTTCAGACCCAGAAAGTCGAATTTGACCAGCCCCGCTTGCTCAACCCATTTCATGTTGAACTGGGTAACCGGCATGTCGGATCGTGGATCGCGATACATCGGCACAAGCTTGGACAGAGGCCGATCCCCAATCACGATACCGGCCGCGTGGGTCGATGCGTGGCGATAAAGCCCTTCGATCTTCTGGGCAATATCCAGCAACCGGCCCACCACCGGCTCCTTGTCGATCTCTTCCTGAAATTTTGGCTCTTCTTCAATCGCCTTGGACAAGGGGGTGGGATTGGCCGGATTGTTCGGCACCAGCTTACAAATGCGGTCGACCTGACCATAGGGCATTTCCAGCACGCGCCCAACGTCGCGCAGTGCTGCGCGCGCCTGCAACGATCCGAAGGTGATGATCTGCGCCACCTGCTCGCGCCCATATTTGCGCTGCACATAGCGGATCACCTCTTCGCGGCGGTCCTGACAGAAGTCGATATCAAAGTCCGGCATGGACACGCGCTCGGGATTGAGAAAGCGCTCGAACAGCAGCGAAAACCGCAGCGGGTCCACGTCGGTGATGGTCAATGCGTAAGCCACCAGCGACCCTGCACCAGAACCACGGCCCGGGCCAACCGGAATATCATGCTGCTTGGCCCATTTGATAAAGTCAGCAACGATCAGGAAGTAACCCGGAAACTTCATGCGCTCGATCACGCCGAGCTCAAAATCCAGCCGGTCACGATATTCTTTTTCTTCATAGCCCGGAGCCATGCCAAGCTTTGCCAAGCGTTCATCCAGCCCTTCAATGGCTTGACGGCGCAACTCGCCCGACTCGGCGCGCTCGGCCTCTTCCGGGTCATCACTCGCGCCCGTAAAGCGCGGCAGGATGGGATTGCGCGTATCCAGAACGAAAGAGCAGCGGGTGGCAATCTCTACCGTATTGTCCAAGGCTTCCGGCAGGTCCGCGAACAGTGCCCGCATTTCTTTGCGGCTTTTCAGATAGTGATCCGGCGTAAGGCGAAAACGCCGATCATCCGACACAATGGCGTTATGGGCCACAGCCATCAGCGCATCGTGGGCATCATAATCGTCGCGCGATGGAAAGAAGGCTTCATTGGTGGCCACCAGAGGAATGTCGTGCTCATAGGCCAGCGCCACCATCCGGCTTTCATGCACGCGATCATAACCTTGATGACGCTGCAACTCGATATAGAGTCGATCGCCAAACAGCCGTTTCAGCGTCAGCAAACGTGCGGTAGCCTGTGCCTGATGGCCATCCTTGACCAGAAGATCGATAGGCCCGCCGGATGCGCCACTCAAGGCGATCAAACCGTCCGTGCCGATTTCCTCCAGCCACGAGGTGGTGATATGCACGGCATGGGCACTATCGCCCTGCAAATAGGCGCGACTGACCAGATCCACCAGACGCTCGTAACCGGCAGGATCGGCGGCAAGCAACACAATGGCTGGATATTTTTCCAAACCGCCATGGCCGCGTTTTTCGTCCGCAGAATTTTCCATATCCAGAGAAAGCTGACAACCAATGATCGGCTGAAGCCCGTCACCGAGAGCCTTCTGGGAGAATTCAAGCGCCACAAACAGATTGTTGGTGTCGGTAATGGCAATGGCTGGCTGGTTGTCCGACACGGCCTTGCCAAGTATCTTTTTGAGTGGCAAAGCGCCTTCCAACAGCGAATAGGCCGAGTGAACGCGCAAATGCACAAAACCCGGTGTTGCCTCAAGCTCCTTCGCCTGATCGTCGGCTCTGGCGTCACTCATTGGCTCTGTCCCATTCTGCTGAAGTGTATATCAGGTCCGGCGAGAATCCGGGCAACCCAAGTTATCTATTCTCAACATTTGGCATTGGCCTGTCCAGCCGGTAAAGGGCGATTGGTGCCCTCTATCCCCGTCCAATCCGTCAAAAGGCTAGAGCCAACAGCGAAAGGCTGGCGATGAATACTGCGAGGGATGCGAATGCGGCGATGTCTTGCAAAACGTCAGTCATAGCTCACTCCTAATCTCTTTATGTATCCAGTTTGTTCTCCTTTTGTATTATTGTCAAGTCACAATGGTGCGAACCGTGAACTTCGTAAAGTCAAGGCTATGTTGCTCTTATACAGGGTTGAAAAACCAATATCGGGAGTTTTATAGCTGCATTGAGAACAACCGGCGCACTTGTGGCGTATGTTGATGCTCAATAAGCGTGAGAACGGGTTTGGCCCACGGTGAGCCAAACACACAATCAAAGCCAGTTATCCGACGAAACCAGTGATCCCGTCAAAGAACGAGATCAACCACCTTGCCATCAACAAGTGTGACGCAACGGTCCATGCGTTGAGCCAGCTCGTGGTTATGGGTGGCAATCAGCGCCGCCAATCCAGACTGGCGCACCAGCGCTTCCAGAGCTGAAAACACATAGGCTGCGGTTTCAGGATCAAGATTGCCGGTTGGCTCATCGGCCAAAAGCAGGAGGGGCGCATTGGCCACAGCACGAGCAATGGCAACGCGCTGCTGCTCACCACCGGACAATTCAGCCGGACGGTGCTCACCACGATGGCCGATGCGCATATAATCCAGCATGGCTTTCGAACGCTTGCGCGCCTCAGGAATGGAGAGACCCGCAATCATCTGCGGCATCATAATATTCTCGATCGCGGAAAACTCAGGTAGCAAATGGTGAAACTGGTACACAAAACCGATACTGCTGCGCCGCACCGCCGTGCGGCCATCTTCGCTGAGGTCGTTGCAATTGCGACCACCAATCATCACGTCGCCCTCGCTTGGCTGCTCCAGCAGGCCCGCGATATGCAACAGCGTCGACTTACCCGTGCCCGATGGAGCCACAAGAGCTACGGTCTCGCCCTCATAAAGCTTGAGCCCCGCACCTTTGAGGATGGTAAGCTTGGCATCACCCTCACCATAGCTCCGCGACACATTTGACAATTCAAGAACAGGCTGTTTTGCCATGGATGCACTGTTCCTCATTCGTAACGCAGCGCTTGGACGGGATCGAGACGCGCTGCCCGCCAGGCTGGAAAAATAGTGGCAATGAAGGACAAGGTCAGCGCCATAATGATCACTGAGAATGTCTCACCAAAACTCATATCCGCAGGCAACTTGCTGAGGAAATAGAGCTGCGGATCAAACAGGATCGTGCCAGAAACCCAGGAGAAAAACTGCCGGATCGATTCGATATTAACGCAGACCAGCACACCGAGAATGACACCGGCAAACGTGCCTGCCGTGCCAATGGCCGCGCCTGTCATGAAGAAGATCCGCAAAACCGAATTCGAGCTGGCACCCATGGTTTTCAGAATGGCTATGTCGCGGCTCTTGTCCTTCACCAGCATGATCAGACCGGAAATGATATTGAGCGCCGCCACGATCACAATCAGCGTCAGGATCATGAACATGACATTTCGCTCCACCTGCAGGGCGGAGAAGAAGGTCTGATTGCGTTGACGCCAGTCACTGATGAAAATCTGGCGACCCGCCGCTTCTTCCACCTTGGGGCGCAGATCATCAATATCATCCGGATTGGACACAAACAGCTCGATCGACTGAACCAGCCCTTCTGCATTGAAATAAAGCTGCGCTTCTTCGAGCGGCATATAGATGATCGACGAATCATATTCCGACATGCCGATCTCAAACGTGCCTGAAATCTTATAGGACTTCACCCGCGGGTTAACCCCCATCGGCGTCACATCACCCTCGGGCGAAACAAGCGTGATCGAATCTCCAGCCTTAAGGCCGAGATCATTGGCCATGCGAGAGCCAATCAACACGCCCTGACCAGAGGTAAAGGCCACCATATCCCCGGTTTTGATGTTGGATGACACTTCTTTCAGCTTCATCAGATCTTCAGGCCGGATGCCGCGCACCAACGCACCTGTCCCCGCCCCCGATTTGCCGGAGGCCAGCGTCTGCCCCTCAACCAGAGGCAGAGCCATGGTCACACCTTTGACCTCGGAAAATTTCTTGGCCAGATCGGCGTAATCCGTGAAAGGCCGATCCACGGGCTGAATGATCATGTGACCATTGATGCCGAGAATACGCGAAATCAACTCGGTGCGGAACCCGTTCATCACCGCCAT
>DNPN01000031.1 GCA_003501385.1 Rhizobium sp.
CTCCAGGAATACAGTGAGCGGACCGAAATGGGCGGGCCGGCCACCCCCCGGCAGGCCGCTCTCCAGCTGTTCGTCGGTGATGTTGATAACCTCAAGTGGTCTGCCGGAAATTTCTGTCACCAGCGCTGCAATCTCGGCTTTGGTGTAGCCGGTCTCGCCGCCCAGCGAATAGATAATGTTGTCTGCCACCGGATTGGCAATGGCTGCGGCCATGGCGCGGGCAAGGTCTTCGCGGGCGATATAGGTAATGCGTCCATCAGCAGAGGATGAATACCACCTGCCAGAGGCCAGCGCGCCATCCAAAGAGGTGAACAGGTTTTCCATGTACCAACCATTGCGGAAAATCGTATAGGCGAGGCCGGATGTTTCAATAGCCTCTTCCGAGGCGGCATGTTCGGGCGCAAAAATCACTTTCGATGTTTTCGGGTTAAACATAGAGGTGTAGAAAATGCGCGAGACGCCAGCCTTCTTTGCTGCCTCAATGGCGGCCTTATGCTGCTCAATGCGTGCGCCAATGGCATCAGTTGAAATTACCAGCAACCGATCCACGCCCTGAAAGGCGCTATCCAGTGTGGATGCATCGGTAAAATCCACTTTGCGGGTTTCAATGCCCTTGGCAGCCAGATCCGTCAGTTTGGAGGGATCCCGGCTTGCCGCGATAATGTCGCCCGGTGCCATGCCTGAGCTCGCAAGAAGATGTTTGATGACAAGGCTGCCGAGTTTTCCAGAAGCACCGCTGATTAAGATTTTAGGCATGTCTTTTCCACTTCATCACGATCTAGTCAGGATAATATGTTGCTCTCACTTTGAGACTAGCGCTAGAAAAGCAATTTGGGTCATATTGTAAAGAAGGCAGTTTTTCGGCTGCACGTTACCAAAAGGGAACTGACATGCTTCAGGACTTGAAAATTGTGGATGGAGTGAGTTCGGAGGCGCCGACGGTTCTTTCCCTCAAAGGATTGGGCGATGCCTGCCCGGTGCGTTCCGTCATTTCGCACATTGGCGATAAATGGTCGACATTGATTTTGGCGCATCTGGAGGAAAGACCCTGTCGGTTTGGAGAGCTCCGCAGAGCGATTCCCGATATTTCTCAGCGCATGCTGACCCAGACCCTCAGAGATTTGCAACGTGATGGCTATGTGTCGCGTGAAGTGTTTCCAACCAAGCCGCCGAGTGTGGAATATAGCCTCACCGAGCTTGGGCAGGCGCTGGTGGCATCCTTGAAACATTTGGTGGACTTCGCATTTGCCAACCATGCATTGGTTGTTGAAGCACGCAGCCGGTTTGATGCTGAAAACATGTGATGCAAAACAGGCAGGTTGGAATGTGTCCCGCCTGCCTGTTTTAAACTTCGCTCATTTCTTCGATTTTTCAGTCAAAAGCAACAGTAGGGAGGCTGCTGGAAACACAAAGCCAAGCCAGCTTGTGCGTTCCCATCCGCCTGTTGCATAGGCCCAGCCACCAACGGCTGAACCAAGTGCGCCGCCAAGGAAGAAGGTGGCCATATAGATGCCATTCAGGCGGCTTCTATGTTCCGGGGTCATGGAATAAATGATGCGTTGGCCGCTGACGAGGTTGGCCTGCACGCCAAAGTCAAGAATAATAGCGGCTGCTGTCAAGCTGATAAGACCCAGCACGGGACTTGTGTCTATGCTGAAGCGTGCGAGCAAAAAGGCAAACATGCCGAGAACCATGGCGGTAATAGAAACCATGCGGGTCAAGCCCTTATCAGCCAGTCGGCCAGCAATGGGCGATGCAATGGCACCGGCGGCTCCTGCCAAGGCAAAGAGCGCAATTCCATTTTGACTGAGGCCGAAATGCGGGCCGGATAGCAGCAGGGGTGATGTGGTCCAGAATACGCTGAATGCGCCGAACATGCCCGCCTGATACAGCGCACGGCGCTGCAGGATGCGATTGGTGGCGGCCATGCGGGCCATGGATGCGAGAAGCGCAGCATAGCTGATTTGGCCATGGGGCTGGCGGCGGGGCAGACTCAGGCGCAGCGCCACCAGCAGGCCGACCATTCCAATCGCGGAGGCAATGTAAACCACGTGCCAGGAAGAGGATTCAGCAATGACGCTTGCGGCAGGGCGCGCCAACATGATGCCGGTTAAAAGTCCACTCATGACATTGCCAACCACGCGGCCACGATAGGCATCCGGTGCCATGCTGGCGGCAAAAGGAACCAGGACTTGCGCCGCTGATGAGGCCAGGCCGATGCCAAGGCAGGCCAGCAGAAACAGGCCCGGGGTGGATGATGCGGCGGCACCAAACAGTGCCACGGCAGCCAGAGAGAGAAGAACGAGAATGAGTTTACGGTTCTCAATCAGATCGCCAAGCGGCACCAGAAGGATCAGGCCAAGGCAATAGCCAAGTTGACACAAGGTAACAATCAAGCCCGTTGCCTGCGGCGAAAAGCCGAGATCATGGCTGATCAACCCGGCAAGGGGCTGGCCATAATAAAGATTGGCCGCAACAAGCCCGCAGGCGAGCGCAAAAATAAAGATTAGCAATGGCGACAGTGCTTCATCCGCACCATGCCGTAGCAGGGTTCGTGAAAGGGTCATGGTGATTTCGCTTTTCAAAGTGGCAAGGTCTTGAAGGTGCCTTGCAAGGGTATGGGTGAGTTAGGGTCAAAACTCAATCAGGATGAACACCCATCCTGATTGAGTTTTGACCCTAATCCAGTATTTTCATGGCGGTATCTGCCACGGCTTGCATGTCTGCTTCCGTGGTCTGTCCTGTTTTTCCCACCACGCGCATGCCCATGGTGAGGCAGAGCAGGCTGCGGGCGGTGGTGTCTGGGTCGAGATCGTGGCGCACCGAGCCATCGGCCTGGGCTGCCACGATCTGTTGCTTCAGTCGGTGCAAATTGGCGGTAAACACGTCTGACACACGCTGGGCTGCTTCCGCATCCAGAAGCGCAAGATCATGGGCACTGCCAACCACAAGGCAGCCGCGCTTGCCCTCGAGGCCATGAGAGTGCTCGGCGTAATGGGCCAAAACGGCGCGGATTTTCTCCCGTCCCGTTGGCAGCGGGGCAATGCGCGCCATGATCCTCGCATTGCGCTCCGACCAATAGCGATTGAAGGCCCCCAGAAACAAGCCTCGCTTGTCGCCAAAGGCCTTGTAAATGCTGCCAGCCGTCAACCCTGTGGCTTCCGTGAGGTCGCTGATGGCGGCTGCCTGATAGCCACGCTCGGAAAATACGATGAGCGCCGCATCAAGCGCCGCTTCCATGTTGAATTCGCGTGGGCGCCCCGCTGAGCGGGCGCAGTGAGGGGGTGTTTCTGTTGTCATGATCAGACAATAGGAAATATTCATTTCCAAATCAAGTCACACAAATGTGATTGTTGTGGCAGGTGTGGCTTTATCAAAGATTGAGAACCCAGGTTTGGCCGTTTTCAAGCTTGCCAAACTGCTGATGCGGCTCTGTCGCAGCCAGTTCAAAACCTGCCTTGCGATAAATGGCAATGGCGGAATGCAGGATATCATTGGTCCAGAGTGTGATGCGTTGATAGCCGGCCTTGCGCGCAAAACCAATGGCTTCACGCACCAACAGGCCTCCCAGACCAAGACCGCGTGCAGCTTCATCGACGTAGAGCAGCCGGAGCTTCGCAATATTGCCGCCGCCGTCCGCGATCAGAATGGAGCCTATGCGTTTGCCATCGCGCTCGGCGATCCAGCAATATTCGCGTTCGGCATTGAAATGGGTCAGAAACTTCGCGGCCACCTCGCAGACCAGTGCCTCGAATTTGTCATTCCAGCCATAGGTCTGCACGTAGAACCGGGTTTGAGATTGGATGATCCACCCCATGTCTCCGGGATGGTGCGGGCGCAGCACAACAGGCGCATTGCCGCATTTTTCTGGACTGTAGAGACGCATTGCGGTGAGGCTGGCCTCTACCAGATCCTGCAATTCGCGCTGCGATAAATGGCTGGTCTTCTCAAAGATTTCATGGCGCGACAATTGCCCCAGCTGCGTTCGCAGCGCCTCTCCCTCGGCAGTGAGTTGCAAGGTTTTGGCGCGCCTGTCGGCTTTATTCGGCTCGATGAGCAATAGATTGCTCTTTTTGAAGGCCGCGAGGATTCGGCTGAGGTAGGCAGCATCAAGATGCAAATCGCGGCAAAGCTCTGCCGGGCTGCATAGGCCACGATCCCCAATCTCATAGAGAACCCGCGCTTCCGTCAACGTATAGCCGCTTCCGAGATAGGAGCGGTCTAGCAAGCCGATGTGGTTTGTGTAGACGCGGTTGAATTCTCTCAATCTTTCTGCGGCAGCACGTCGTTCATCAAGCTGGTGTTCATCAAGAACGGTCATCTCGGATCTCCTCTTGTATCCCAAGAGAAAAGCCGAGATGTCGGATTAAAGCAAGTATTTATTGGACTACGTCAAGCAATTTTGCGCAATTCGAGCGCTTGCAATGCAAAATCCACGGCGGACTGGCAGTGAATGGTGGTGGAATCAAAGCCCGGCAGGGCAAGCTCGTTCGGGTTCAGCAGCAGGCAGATTTCTGTGCAGCCGAGGATGACGCAATCGGCACCATTGGCCTTGGCCTTGTCGATAATGGCCAGATAAGCATTGCGAGATTGCTCTTTCACGCTGCCGCAGCACAGTTCATCAAAAATCACATTGTGAACGGTCTGACGATCGTCAGCATCTGGCACCATGGGATTGAGGCCAAGCGCGGTCATCCGATCCGTATAGAAGCCGTGCTCCATGGTGTAGCGCGTGGCCAACAGCAAGGGGCGCTTGAAGCCTGCGGCTTTAATGGCGGCGGCGGTTTCATCGACAATATGGATCAGTGGAACGATGACCCGACTGGCAACGGCATCGGCAATCAGATGCATGGTGTTCGTGCAGATCAGCACGCAATCTGCGCCTGCGCGCTCCAGAGCGGCGGCGGCATCGCCCAGCGCCTTTTCGGCCAGATCCCAGCGACCGGCTTTCTGATAGCTGACGATGTCTGCGAAATTGACGGAGCGCATGACAATCTCTGCAGAGGCCAGACCGCCAAGTTCTGCGCGCACAGCTTCATTAATCAGCCGATAATACACTGCCGAACTTTCAAAACTCATTCCACCAATCAGACCAATCATCCGCATTGCATTTGTTCCCATGTTGTCTTTTGAACGTGCACCTATCATGCCGCAGGATGAGTGTGTGTGGTTTGCAAGTTTTGGAAAAATGCGGTGGTGTTGCGCAAAATTTTGGCGTCCTATAACTCTGGGACGCTTGAATTTTGTGTTGCGGGATTTTGTACGGGGAGATTACGGCGTGTTGGACGATAGAGACAGGAAAATACTGGATATGTTGCAGCGTGATTCCGCCATTGCGGTCAGCGATCTCGCCGACCTTGTGGCCTTGTCCGTCTCTGCCTGTTCGCGACGTATTCAGCGGTTGGAAGAGGCTGGTTATATCGAGCGGCGCATTGCCGTGCTGAACCGGGAAAAGGTCGGCGTGCCAACCACCGTCTATGCGCTGGTCAAGACCGCGCACCATACCGATGAATGGACAGAGGAATTTCGCCGCGCCATTGGCGATATCGCCGAAATTGTCGAGGCGCACCGGCTGACCGGGCATCATGATTATATATTGAAAATCGTATTGCCTCGGGTCGAGCATTACGACGTTGTCTATCGCCGGCTGGTGCGGCGCATAGAGCTGTTTGATGTCTCAGCAGCGATTTCCATGGAGACCATGAAAAGCGGAACCGCAGTGCCGGTGGATTATGCCGTGTAATGCCCACACGAGCAGCGCTTGCTGCATCTCGTCACGGCTTACATTTTAGACATTCGAAACGCCGCCATTGCGGCGTCTCGAATTCTGGGTTCACCAGCTCAGTTCAGGCTGATTGAGTTTGCATACTGTCCCTTGTGATGAGCTCTTGGGGACTTTTTCAGCTGCCATTCGCTGCCGCTGCCGCTGTCGTTCGAGCTGGCTGCTGGCTGCGAAGCTGCGGCGACTGGCTCTGCCTTCTTGGCGGGAGCGGCGTAGGATGCCGATACGCCTGCGACAGCAGCAACGACCAGCGAGATAAGAAGCGTTTTCATGGGTATCTCCACACATTCAAGACGTATTTTTTTTAATCAAACCGATTGGTTCGATGCCCTGAATTTGGGCGCAGATGTGGCGTTTGGCAATGCTACATGCCTTGGCGTTATTGCATTGCTGCAATGCACTGCTGTCACTTGTAAGGTTATTTCCTTTTTCTTCTTTGAAAACATCGCCCTAGATTGTGTCATTTGTGTAACATGGCCATTTTGAGTTGTTTTGATCCCTTCTCACGTTTTGTTGAGATCAATGCTGCGGGTGGATAAAATATGGTCAGAGTCAAAATTCACTTGACGTATCCTCTGAAGCATTCTACCAAGAACCGTACCGTACGGTACTTATCTTGGGAGCAACGTTGTGTCAGTCGATACCACACCAGCTGCGGAATTTTCTCCGCGCCAGAGCGCTGTTCTGGCAGAAGCTCTGCGGCTTTTGGTGGATGGCGGCGACAAGGCCTTGACCACAGCGGGTCTAGCCCGCGCGGCCAATTGCTCCAAGGAGTCGCTTTACAAGTGGTTTGGGGATCGTGACGGGCTTTTGTCCGCGATGATTTCCTATCAGGCCAGCAAGGTTCGCACGTTTGAGCGCGCTGGCGAGCGTCTGACACCACGAATGCTGGCTGATCATTTGCAGGTATTTGCCCGTGACCTTCTGGATGTCCTCTCCGGCGATATTTCGCTGGCGCTGAACCGACTTGCCATTGGCCAAACCAGCCGTGATGGCTCAAAGCTGGGCCAGATGTTGCTGGAACGCGGGCGCCGCCAGATTGATCGGCGGGCGAGGGCGCTGCTGGACGCTGGACGCCGGGACGGCCTGTTGCGCTTCGAGGATGGCGAGGATGCCTATCGCACGCTTTATGGGTTGATCGTCTCTGATCTGCATGTTCGCCTGCTGCTCGGTGAAAAGCCCGAGCCCAACAAATTCGACGCCCGTGCGCACAAGGCGGTTTCTGCCTTTCTTGTGTTACATGGCACCGACAAGACATAGCCAGCGAGCGTTTCGCTGGTATTCCAAACATGACAAGCATAGGGAAGGATAACACAATGCGCGTCTATTATGATCGTGATGCCGATTTGAACCTCATCAAGGCCAAGAAAGTTGCCATCATTGGCTACGGTTCTCAGGGCCGCGCCCATGCGCTGAACCTGAAGGATTCGGGCGCACAGAACGTTGTCATCGCTCTTAAGGCAGGCTCGGCCACCATCGCCAAGGCTGAAGCAGACGGCTTCAAGGTGATGACCGTTGCTGAAGCAGCTGCCTGGGCAGATCTGATGATGATGGCAACCCCTGACGAATTGCAGGCTGACATCTACAAGGCAGACATCGCTGGCAACATCCGTGATGGCGCAGCGATTGCTTTTGCCCACGGCCTGAACGTTCACTTCGGCCTGATCGAGCCAAAGAACACTGTTGACGTTGTGATGATCGCACCAAAGGGCCCTGGCCACACGGTTCGCGGCGAATACCAGAAGGGCGGCGGCGTGCCTTGCCTCGTGGCTATTCACCACAATGCATCTGGCAATGCACTTGAACTTGCTCTGTCTTACGCTTGTGGCGTTGGTGGCGGCCGTTCGGGCATTATCGAAACCACCTTCCAGGAAGAATGCGAAACCGACCTGTTCG
>DNPN01000289.1:0-249 GCA_003501385.1 Rhizobium sp.
CAATCTGAACCTGACGGACTCTAACTTCGCGGTAACCTCCGGCGAGGCCACACCGCAGCGATCAGCACCAGTATTACACTCAACGAGGACTGTCAGGTGCTGTGGTTCCCTAGCGAACCTTGCCGAAAGCCCTTCTATAATCGTTTCGCTATCGACCACCACGCTCTGCCGCACCTTGCCAGTAAGGGCTGCCAAATGGTCGAGCTTTTCATGGCCCGGAATATAATAAAGCCTGTCGCAGTGAATAGG
>DNPN01000289.1:578-1429 GCA_003501385.1 Rhizobium sp.
CAATAAAACGCGACATGCTTTAGGTAATGAGTACGTCCTCAATCTCCGGGGTTTCTGCGATCATGGCTTCGGCTTCGGAGACCTTCTGGCAAGTTATGCCGACTGCGCCCGCCTTGAGCTACATAAGTGGTACCGCTGGCAGCGTGTGGATCTTGATATGGGGCCGGACATTGAGGCCGTGATGACCGGCATAATCCTGGAATCGCTGGATGTTTCGCTCGACTATGTCGAGATCGATGAATGCTGCGAGGGTCGACAGGTTTTCCCATGCGCTTTGTGGTTCGTCCATATTTCTTTGGTCCTCGGCCCAAGGTGAATTCAGGAATTTCACCTTTGCAGTTTTGCACATCCAAATTTGTGCTTGACAACTTATGCATCGTGATAGTGAATACGTTAATCCGATATCGAAGACATGTGTCTGGAATATTGGACAAAAAATTACAACGACGATAGGGGAACTGTTATGACCAGCATGCACCGCATCAGCGCAGTCGCGCTTGCATCAGCATTCGTGCTTTCACTGACTTCGACATTTGCGTTCAGCGCAGATAGCAAACTTGATGAGGTTTTGGCCCGCGGCCATCTTGTTTTGGGAACCGGCAGTACCAATCCTCCTTGGCACTTTAAAAGCGCCGATGACAAACTGCAGGGCTTCGACGTGGATATGGGCCACATTATCGCCAAGGCTTTGTTTGGCGATCCCAATAAGATCGAATATGTCGATCAATCATCAGACTCTCGCATTCCCAACATCACAACCGGCAAGGTCGATATTACCTGCCAGTTCATGACGGTCACTGGCGAGCGCGCCCAGCAGGTGGCCTTTACCATTCCCTACTATCGTGAAGGCG
>DNPN01000289.1:1465-5924 GCA_003501385.1 Rhizobium sp.
TTCAAGAGCGCCGACGACAAGCTGCAAGGCTTCGACGTGGACATGGGGCATATCATTGCCAAGGCGCTTTTTGGCGATCCCGACAAGATTGAATTTGTCGATCAGTCGTCAGACTCCCGCATTCCCAACATCACCACCGGTAAGGTCGATATTACCTGCCAATTCATGACGGTCACCGGCGAGCGCGCTCAGCAGGTGGCCTTCACCATTCCCTACTATCGTGAAGGCGTTGGCCTGATGATGACAGCAGGCAGCTCATATGCTGACTATGCCGCTCTGAAGGCTGCAGGATCCAAGGTCACGATCGCCACACTTCAAAATGTCTATGCCGAGGCCATGGTGCATGCCGCTTTGCCGGATGCGAAAGTTGACCAGTACGATTCACAGGATCTGATCTATCAGGCGCTCAATTCCGGTCGCGCAGACGCTGTCGCAACCGACCAGTCCTCGATTGCCTGGTTCATGACCCAGAATGCAGGACACTACAAGGATGCGGGCTATGGCTGGAATCCGCAAACCTATGCTTGCGCGGTGCGCCGTGGAGATCAGGATTGGCTGAACTTCGTCAACACTGCCCTTCATGAAGCCATGACCGGCGTCGAGTTCGATTTTTATGCAAAATCCTTCAAGACATGGTTCGGCAAGGATCTTCCTCCGCCGCAGATCGGCTTCCCCGTCGAATACAAATAATGTCGACTGGGGCAGGTGCTGTATCCTGCCCCGTTTCAACCTCTTAGCGGGATCCCTTCATGGGTTATACTCTCAATTTCTCGCCAGTGTGGCGCAATTTCGATCAATTGCTTGGCGGCTTGCTGCTCAGCCTCGAGCTGGCCGTGGTTGCCTTGTTGATTGGCGGCGTAATCGGCCTTGTTGCAGCCTTTGCGCTGACAGGGCGAAATGCCTGGCTGAAAAGGCTGGCATCAGCCTATGTGACCATCATCCGCAATTTGCCCATCCTGGTGCTCATTTTGTTTGCCTATTTCGCGTTACCGCAAATGGGGCTTCGGCTTGACAAGGTTTCAAGCTTTATCGGCACGCTAGCCATCTATTCGGGTGCTTATTTGGCAGAAGTGTTCAGGGCCGGTTTGTTGGCTATTCCGCAAGGGCTGAAGGAGGCTGGGCTCGCCATCGGGCTGACGCCGGGCCAAATCCGCCGCTCGATCATCCTGCCCTTGATGTTTCGCAATGTGCTGCCTTCTTTGTCGTCAACGCTCATATCTCTTTTCAAAGACACCTCACTTGCCGCCGCCATCGCAGTTCCAGAGCTCACCTTCGAGGCCAGAAAGATCAATGTGGAGTCCTTCCGTGTTGTTGAAACATGGATGGTGGCGTCGGCTCTTTATGTCGTCACTTGTTCGATACTGGCCGCACTCATGCGCCGCATCGAGCGGCGTCTGGCCGTAGGGAGGTAATCTGATGCACGAGTTTTCCAATTTTCTTGATCAGGTCTGGCTTGCCCGCGTTGTCATCCTCAAGGGTCTCGGGGCGACGGTTGCCATTTCTTTTCTGTCAATTGTCGCCGGATCGCTTCTCGGGGTTGCACTTGGTCTGGTACTCACCTACGGCAACCTGGCAGCGCGACTGGTTGCGAGGGGCTATACGGATTTCATCCGTGGCACGCCTGTGTTGGTGCTCGTCCTTGCCAGCTATTATATCCTGTCCACGATCGGCATTAATCTCGATCCCTTCGAAGCCGGTATTCTGGCGCTCTCAGTCTTCTGCTCTTCCCATGTCGGAGAGATTGTCCGGGGTGCGCTACAAACCATTCCGCGTGGCCAGACAGAAGCGGCAAAGGCCATTGGCCTGACATTTTCGCAAACCTTCACATCGGTCCTCTGGCCACAAGCGCTTCGGCAAATGTTACCAATATGGGTCAATACAGCAGCTGAAATGGTCAAGGCCTCCACGCTTCTTTCCGTGATCGGCGTAGCAGAACTGCTGCTGCGAACCCAACAGATCATTTCCCGCAATTTCATGAGCCTCGAATTCTATTTTTTCGCTGGCTTTCTCTATTTCATCGTCAATTATGGCATCGAGCGGCTCGGCAAATATGTCGAACGCAAGACGGCCATCGGTTCGTGAGGACATATAACCCATGAGCAAGATCCTTCTCGAAATCGAAGGCCTGCACAAACGCTATGGTGACCTTGAGGTTCTCAAGGGTGTCGATTGCACCATGCGACAAGGCGAAGTCATCTCCATTATCGGCTCCTCCGGGTCCGGCAAGACGACAATGCTGCGGTGTATCAACATGTTGGAAGAGTTCCAGGGCGGGCGCATTCGGCTCGACGGCGAAGAAATCGGTTATACCCAGGACGGCAGCACCCGGAAACGGAAGAGTGAAAGGGAAATCGCCCGTCAACGCTCCATGACGGGTATGGCCTTCCAGCAATTCAATCTCTTCCCGCATATGACGGCCGCGCAAAATGTCATGCTTGGCTTGCTCAAGGTGAAGAAAATGCACCGTGATGAGGCACGTGCGCTTGCAGAAAAGTGGCTGAGCCGGGTTGGGCTCGCTGAGCGCGCGGACCGCTATCCGGGTCAGCTTTCTGGTGGCCAGCAGCAACGTGTGGCGATTGCTCGTGCAATTGCCATGAACCCGCGCCTGATGCTGTTCGACGAGGTCACATCGGCCCTTGATCCGGAACTCGTTGGAGAGGTCCTGCAGGTTATCAAAGGGTTGGCTGCTGATGGAATGAGCATGATGCTGGTGACCCACGAAATGCGTTTCGCTTACGAAGTCTCCAGCCGGGTCATATTCATGAACAAGGGTGTGATTGCCGAAGAGGGCGACCCAAAAGAAATGTTTATCCAGCCCAAGACCGAGCGTCTGGCTGAATTTTTAAGAACCTCGAGTTTCAATTAAAATAGGGCAAATAGATATGACGATCAAACGTTTTGGCGCAGGGGAAAAGGGTGCCGGTGGACAAGCGCTGCCTTTCGCGCGTGCGGTTCAGGCCAACGGCTGGCTCTATGTCTCCGGGCAGGTTCCCATGGAAAATGGTGAAATTGTGCGTGGCGGCATTATTGCGGAAACCCGGAAGACCATGGAGAACGTGATCGCAATTCTTCAGGAAGCAGGATATGGGCTTGAAGATGTTGTTCGCGTTGGTGTCTGGCTGGATGACCCCCGTGATTTCTGGAGCTTCAACGCTGTCTATGCGGAGTATTTCACGCAGAACCCGCCAGCGCGGGCTTGTGTGCAGTCTAGGATGATGGTCGATTGCAAGGTAGAAATTGACTGCGTGGCTTTCAGGGCCGACAAGATGTGATTGCCGGGTGATTTGCCCGGCGCAAGACTTTGATAACGGGATGAAGGCATGGCTGGACAGAGTGAGGAAGCAGTTTCCAAACGGGCACGAGGGCTGGATCGTGCCTTCGAAATCCTGGAGTTTCTGCGCGCCCATCGCCAGCCTATCCGGCCGAATGAAATTGCAGTTGCAATGGGCGCGCCGCGTTCGTCGATCTATGAACTCGTCAACCTCCTCTTGCGCCACGGGATGCTCGAGTATTCCGGTGGCGATGGGCGAGTATTCCTGGGGCGGCGGCTTTATTTTCTCGGCAATGCCTATTCCGAACAGTTTGACTTGATGCGCGAATGTGATGCTTCACTTGTGCATCTGGCTGAGGAAACCCGCGAAACAGCGCAAATGTGCCTGCTGGAAGGCAATAAATATACGGTTGCGATGATGCGCGAAGGCCTGCGGCCATTTAAGATATCGTCCACCGTTGGCGTACTCGTGCCGATCCCATGGACGGCCTCCGGCCGACTGCTGGTATCACATCTGACAGATCGCGAAATTCTGGATTTTATCCCTGAAGAGGATTTCATTCTGCCAAATGGCAGGAGCCTCGATCCTGCTGAATTTATCAAGGAAGTACGAAAGGCTGCCATCGACGGGTATTATACGTTCAACAGCGCCGTCGAGAATTACACCTATTGTTTCGCCGTGCCAGTTTATCAAGCGGATGGAGTGTGTATTGCCACTCTTTGCCTAGTAGCTCCGCGCGAGGATGGCCTGAAACATCGCGAAGCCTATCTCAAATGCCTGATTTCAAATGCGCGGGAGCTTTCAGAACGCCTCGGCTATGGGGTCAATCAGAAGCGAGCAGCCCCGAAGTAGCTCCAACGACCTTGTGGATATGGAGTGGCGGATCATCAAAGGGCTTTTGGACTTGACCTCATCAGGTCAATGTCGGTGGACCTGACGTCCAGCCTTCCTGTTTGTGAGAAACTCCCGTTCTTTATCCATGAAAAGTCGATCACAGATCAGACGGAGAACGGCAACGTGGGAGTGGAACACCGGTTACCAGCCAACAGGCAAGTTGAGGCGTTGTTCGTATTCGCGGTGCCAGCCTCTCAGCGCATTTTTAAAGCATGTCGCGTTTTATTGTCCTCAATAAAGCGATAACGTACATGCGGCTAAATAAGAGATAAAGCCTGTCGCAGTGAATCCTA
>DNPN01000289.1:6196-14145 GCA_003501385.1 Rhizobium sp.
CTATTTACTGCGACAGGCTTTAGTTGGGTAACCCAAATGACGAATGGTCGCCATGAGACATTTGCCGAGGTTGATATAAAGTTCGACCGCTGGAATATTGTCTTCATAGGAATACATGAACTACATCCTTGGTGGTCCAAGTTTTCGTCCGCATCCCCCATTTGTGATCGGTGCGACATCGCCGATCTATCTCTCATTGACGCTCCATGCATCAACACCCCGGTTGAACGGCTGGGGGTGCCCAATGAGGTAGCCCTGCACCAGTTCGCAGCCAATAGACCCAAGCAAATCAAGCTGGTCCTGCGTTTCAACGCCTTCGGCGGTCGTTCCCATTTTCAGAATGCCGCAAAGCCGAATGATTGCCTCGACAATCGCGAGGCAATCCGCATTGCCGGTGAGTTCGTCAATGAACGATTTGTCGATCTTCACCTTGTCAAACGGGAATTTTCTTAAGTAGCTGAGTGAAGAGTAGCCGGTCCCAAAATCGTCAAGCGCCAGACAAATGCCAGACGCCTTCAATTCGGTTAATATTTTGAAGGCACCGTCATTGTCACCGACAAGAGCGGACTCGGTCAGCTCAAGAATGAGCCGCGACGGCTCTAGACCGGAACTGCTCAGTGCGCCCTTGACCGCAGCCGTGATGTTACTATCGCGTAGCTGGATGGTCGAAACGTTGACTGACACACTCATGGTCAGCGGCCATTGTGAAGCATCGGCGCAAGCACGACGGAGCACCCATTCCCCGATGGCTGTTATAAGTCCAATCTCCTCGGCCATCGGGATGAACACTGTCGGTGAAATATAGCCGCGCACCGGATGCCGCCAGCGCAGCAGCGCTTCGACAGATATAATTTTGCCCGACGAGATCTCCGCGATGGGCTGATAAAAGACTTCGAGCTGATCGTTGATCAGCGCTTGCCGCAAGTCCAGCTCCATCGCAAGCCGCAGCTCTTCGTTATGGTCCATCTTTGGTTCGTAAAAGCAATACATGCCCTGTCGGTGCGCCTTCGCCCTGTAAAGAGCGAGATCTGCATTCTTTAAGAGCTGCTGCGGATCATCGCCGTCAATGGGCGCGATTGTCATTCCTATGCTGGAGCTGAGCGGTATTTCCCGCCCATGCACGATGAAAGGTTTGGCAAGTACCTCCATGACACGCTCGGCGAGAGCCTCCATATCACGGGCATCACGAACGCCACGCCGTAGAATTGCAAATTCATCACCGCCAAAGCGCGACACGGTATCGTGTTCATTGGCGCATGACCGCAACCGATCGGCCATGATTTGCAACACCTTATCACCCGCATCATGGCCCAGGTTGTCATTCACCGCCTTGAAGCTGTTAAGATCGAGCCACAACAAACCGAACTGGCCATTGCCACCGTTGCCAATTCCCTCCAACGCCTCCTGCAGCGCTTCAATGAAGGTTGCTCGGTTCGGCAAGTCAGTCAGGACATCGAAGCGCGCCATATATTCGACGCGGGCTTCGACGCGGCGTCGTTCGGTCACATCCTCAAACGTTGCGATCAAGCCGCCATTCGGCATCTGTTCGCAGAGCGACAGCAACGTTCTGCCATCCTCGCAATGGTGCAGAAAGCGGGTTGCGCCCGCATCGCTGGCGTGCTCGGACGTTGCGCGCATGACCGCTTGAAAAACGCGGACCGCTTCGGAAAACTTGCCGTGCGGATTATCCCGAAGCTCGACAAAACTAACGCCGAACTGCAGGTCTTCCGAGTTGAGACCCAAGATCTGGCAAAAGCGTGTGTTGCAAACGTCAAGCTTGCCAGCATTGTCCAGCATAAGAAGACCGTGGCTCATATTGTTCAACGCGGCATCGAATCGGTCATTTTGTGTGCGCAGCTGAATATCGCGGATCAGCAACGTCTCATTCTGGATGCGCAGATCTGTATTGCGCGCCTCAAGATCGTTTTGGGCCTTCATGAGTTCGTCGCTCGAGACGCGCAAGTCTATTGTCAGCACCTCGAGGGCTTGAGAGACTTTGTTCGACAACCGGTTTTGATAGACGAGAAACACAATCAGTGCAGAGCCACAGGCGATGAGACCACTGATAAGATCAATGAAGAGAAATTGCAGATTTTTAAGCGTGAGCTGATGCTCGACGAGCGTATCGCTGTTGAAGGTATAGGCGGCGGACGCCAGATTTGGCGCACGCCGGTCGAGCGGATCGATGATCGTGATGATCTGCGATGCTATCTTTCGATCCGCAATTAATGGCATGAGGCGATCGATTTCACGAACCGCCCTGTCTAAGTCATCGATGAACTTCCGCCTCTCGGGATCACCATTGACAAAATCCTGCAGCACCGCCGATTTCAGTGTTGCGACGCGGCTGACAAGAATGTCGAACCGCAGATTAACTTCATCTTCATCCACATCGGGATTACCCGCGCTAAAGGCTGTCAGGCGCTGAGAAAATCGTGAGATCTCAACCGAGGCCTGACTGGTGATCCATGCTATGTTGTAATTGGAAAGCTGCTGCGTCTCGTTTTGATCTTCGCGAATAAGAACGATGACGTAGATCGCCAGGGCGAAGAAAACAATGACGAGGCCAATCAGGAGAGACCTAATTGCTCTACTCGGCCTCATCGTGGCCTCCTCCGACAGGCGGTCTATAACCCATAATTATTTCACGGTCATTTTAGCAACCTGCCAGGCAGATCGCTTGTAATAGAGCTGACTTTGAAGCTCAGCATCACTGTCATAGGGATAAACGATGAACAATGGTCCCTTGTCCCGCACTGTCATATATTCACCATTACGTTTCATGGCAAGAATGACACGGAAACGCTTGAAATCATCCATTGGAATTTCCGTTGTGTAGTCGTTCAAAGCCTGAACGACCAATGTCTTGCCGGAGGCACCGACGTGATTGATAACACTCGACATCAAGGGGCCTTCAAACTTGACCGGCCCTGTATACCAAGGACATTTTGTCTCAAAACCTTCCATTCCGAGTGCTTCCAGGCTTGCCCGATCAAATGTTGCAGTTCCATTGACGATGTTTTTGCTGATCAAACCATTGATCGAAAGAATAGTCTTCGTTTCGGAATACGCTGGACCTGTCAGAAGAAAGCCAGCTGCACCGAGGAGGCCGACGTTCAGTGTTCGCCGTGTGATCTGCATCTCTTTGACCCTTCATGAACAAATGTGTGTGGGAGCGGGGACATCTTCCGGCCAACTCTTACCGCGATAGCTCAAACACGGCCGAGTTGCCGCCATGCTCGCGCACCTCGACTGATTCCAGCCAGACACGCCCGGCTGTTTCATGCGTGACCAAGGCCGATACGTATTCATGGCAAAACCGCGCCGTCTGCTCGCAGCCAACGGCTGGCATAATGCGCAAGTCTACAAGCCCCTTATTTGCGAGTTCAACGAATGTCGCCAATTCGGGATCATCTTCTGCAACAAGCAGCGTGTGATCGAATTGATCGTGCAGCCATTGTCTAACCTGCTTCATTCCGCCAAAATCGTAGCACCAATTATGCTGATCAAGCTGGTGTGTGGCAAATACAAATTTGAACGCCAGCGCATATCCATGCAACAATTTGCAGTGCGAATGCTCAGCCCGCCATTGGCGAAAACAGCAAGACAAACCTTCTGCGTGGTCATAGTTTTTTGTCGAGCGATAGATCGCAGCCGGTGACGCTGCAAAAGTGTGTTTCACCAGCAGTTCAGCAACGTCCTCGTGGCTCATGCCTTATCCCCTCCGACATCTTCACCTTTGCAGACCGGCGCACTCTTGCAGAAACTCGTTCTTCAGGTCGCGATCAACTGCCAAGGAGCCGTAATAGGTCGTGGTGACCATGCGTGCGTCATGACTGGCGCGAATGCCGCGGTGTGTCTTACACATATGAACTGCAGATATACGAATGGCCAGGCCGCGCGGCGCTGTTGTTTCGACAATGTGTCGCTCGATTTGCTTGACGAGCTCTTCCTGGATCTGGAAGCGGGACGAAAAATAATCTACCAACCGGTCATATTTCGAGAGGCCTATGATCTTTCCATCCGGGGACGGAAGGATACCAATGTAGCATTCACCGTAGATGGGCATCAAATGATGGGCGCAGGTCGAGCGCACGTCGATTGGACCCGTTACGATGAGCTGATCACATTGCTCGACATTGTCAAATTCGGTGATTGCAGGCGGAGGAACAAAGCGACCACGCAGGATTTCCTCGACATACATCTTAGCCACCCGCGCAGGTGTGTCGCGCATGTTGTGGTCGTTGCGATGGTCAATCCGAAGCACGTCGAAGAGCTCTTCAAGCTTTACTGCGGCATCAGCCATAACCTTGGAGCGCTCGGTTTCGGTTAAAAAACCGTCGACTGATTCATTGCCAAAACGAGATGTTTTTGCCTGGAGTGCAGCCAGCTCACTTTTAATTGCTTGTCCCGACATCATCATGCTCCCGGCTTTTGTATAGCATGGATGGCCTATAATTGTTTCGATTTAGTTAAATAAATCAGTACATATTACTCCTATAAAGTTATAGAGCTGCACAGCACCTGTCGCAAATTTTCGCTGTTAACAGCATGTTGACTATCTGAAGAGAAATTCCCGGTCTGTCGCAACCATTTCTGCAAGTTGCAACGTCCCTGGCTGACGCCAGGTTGGTGTTTTGTAGGCTTTTGAAATCCTAGAGCATCGGCCGAAAAGTGGGAACCGATTTTCGGATAAATCCGATGCGAAAGCAAAATCTTAGAACATCGTGCCGATTCTGATTTTCGGTACGATCCTCTCGAGTCTGTCTGGTTCAATCTGAACCTGAAAGACTCTAGCTTCCATCGGTCACCAAAGTGCCGCCGTCTATCACCAATGTCTGCCCCGTCATAAACGCGCCGCCTGGGCCTGCCAGGAAAAGTGCTGCGGCGGCAATCTCGAGAGGCTGGCCAACCCGGCGCAACGGCGTTGCCTGAAGCCGACGCTGCATGAAGGCGTCATTCTCCATCAAAGTGCGAGAAAATGGCGTCTCGATCACGCCGGGGGCAATTGCATTGGCGCGGATGTTGTCTGGCCCGAGTTCAACAGCGAGATTGCGCGCCATCTGACACAGCGCCGCCTTGGACATGGCATAGGTGCCGATCATTTTGTTGCCGCGAAGGGCGGAAAGGCTGGCCATCAGGATGATGGAACCGCCACCTGATCTGGCCATACCGGCCCGGCAACGCCCCGCAAGCCAATACGCGGAATGCAGGTTAACATCGAAAACACGGCGGTAGTCTTCTTCGCCAGCCTCGCCTGTTCCACCAACAGGCCCTTCAATGCCCGCATTGGAAACGAGAATGTCGATTGGACCTCCGAGTTCCGTTTCCGTGCGCTCGATAAGCGCATCAGCCGCCGCCTTATCCGACAAGCGATGGGTGATGGCCTTGGCATGGTCGATATCAAAACCGGCCACGTCGTCGTCCCGATCCGAACAGGTCATGACCAAGGCTCCAGCCCCGGCCAATGTTTGGACAATCGCCAGGCCGATACCGGAGGTGCCGCCTGTTACCAGCGCCCTTTTGCCCTGCAGGTTAAACAATCTGGACACACTATCGTTCACGGCAGTTTCTCTCATTAGAGTTACCCTTCAGTGCTGATGCGTCTTGCATAAGCCAAGATATGATAGACAACCCCTGGCGACAAACCGGTGCCCCAACGCAGAGGCGAAACACCGAAATGTGCCGACATCGGGTGTCAATCCCGTTATGCAAAGCGTTTACTGACCCCAACTTGTATTGCCTTTTGCCTGTGGCACGTAATCGCGGTGGAAACGGACCTCCCAGTTCTGGCCATTGCCGAGGAATTCTGGAATTTTGTGCATCCAGCAATAGGTGCCAGACACGCCGTTCCATTCGCACGGCAATTGTTCTTTGCCATGCACGATTCCGGTGGTGTGAACATGGACGAGATCATCTTCCATCAAGTCTGGCAAGGCGACCATATCCGATGCTACCAAGGCGGCACGTTGGCGGTCCTCCGCCGCCCGGATTTCGGCATGAAGATTCGACATCAATTCTACTCTCCCTGATTGACAGACTGTTCCAGACCCAAAAGTGCAGCCGCATTGCCGCCGAGAATGGCGGCCTGCTGGGTCTCCGTCAGATACATGTGAAAGCCGACCGGGTCCGGCGCGCTCATGTCGAATGGGTAGTCCGTGCCCAGACACAATCGCTCATGACCAAAGGCTGCAATCAGCGCATCCAACTGCTGTGGATCGAACACCAGAGTGTCAAACCATAGTTTGCGCAGATAGTCGGATGGAGGCCTTGGAATATTCCGCCGGCAATCGGGCCGCACCCTCCAGGCGTGATCCATGCGTCCGCGATAGGCAGGCAGGAACCCGCCACGATGTGCCACGCAGATTTTGAGGCCGGGATAATTTTCCAACACGCCACCAAAGATCAGATGGGAGAGCGCGAGGGTCGATTCCAGTGGGTTGCCAACAAGGTTGTTCAGATAATGTTCGACCAGCCGTTCACCCTGAGTGAAACCCAAAGGATGCAAAAACAGCATGACGCCCAGCTCTTCCGCTGCGGCGAAGAACGTCCTGATGTCTGGATGTGACAGATCCCGGCCATTCACATTGCTGTTGATTTCGATGCCGCGAAAACCCAGCTCTCGCACGCAGCGCTGCATTTCAGTGATGGTGAATTCGGTCGATTGGAGTGGCGCTGTTCCAAGGCCAATCAACCTGTCCGGCTGCTTGGCAACGGCTGCGGCAATGCCATCATTCACCAGCCGTACCAGATCCCGGCCCATTTCGAGCAGTGTAAAATAGAAATACTGACCCGGCGAGGGGCTTATGGCCTGAATATCAATGCCAAGCCGATCCATATCGGCGATACGATCGTCGATTCCGAACAAACGTGAGGTAATGGTGCCGAACATCTCGCGATAGACCTGCTGCGAATCCTCCGATGTGAACGGCATTGATGGCAGCCCGCCGCTGGTACATTGGCAAAAATGCTCGTCTGCCGCCCTGATGGCCATGTGGCAATGAATATCCAAGACCATATGCCGCCCGCGCTCCTTGAGATGCAGAGGCGTGTGATGGCTGGAACATATATGAACTTGATCTGACATGGCTTCCCCCTCTAGCCAAACATACACTGTGGGGCGGAGGAGTTGGTGGCGTTTCGAGCAATGAAATGTATCGACAGAACAGATAGAGTTGGAGTAGCGATGCACAATCACAACTTCCACTACTTCGAGGAGGGAACTGTGATGCGCTTTGATCGACTGGATTTGAATTTACTGGTCGCCTTTGGTGCCCTGATGGAGGAACGCTCTGCCATCACCACGTCGCGTGATTTCGATCCATTGACGGCGAAACGCGAGTTCAGTGTCATTGCCTCTGATTACGTCTATGATGTTATTCTGTCGGACGTACTCAATTCCATTGCGCGGGAAGCGCCCGATTTAACCTGTCACCTTTTCAATCCCTCGGCTCAGACCGTTTCCGCCTTTGAGCGCGACGAGATTGACCTCTTCATCAGGCTGGAAGAATTTCTGTCTCAGGATCATCCCGCCCGTCCGCTGTTGCAGGATTCGCTGCGGGTTGTCTGTTGGGCGGAAAACAGTCTGTTGGGCAACTTGAAGCGCTGCACCATGTTGAAATCGCTTTTGGTCCGGAAAGAAACCTGAGTTTTTGTGAGCGTGAACTGGCCGAGTTTAAATTGCGCCGGTGCCTTTGCAGATCGTTGGCACCGACCGTATTACAATTATGAATGGTCATCACGAGGCGCATTTTTCAAAAATCTTTCCGCCAAAACACATGGAATTGCCGCTGAAAACAAGGTTCTTGCAAGAATTCATCCGGTGTCACCCTATGCGCAAGACGGACCTGAGCGTGTTTTGGTGTCGCAACAAGATCAGCGAGAGTTGTGCTAATCTGCGGCCAGTGTCATCACATTAGAGTTTGTCAGGGAAAAGTGGACCCCGGTTT
>DNPN01000196.1 GCA_003501385.1 Rhizobium sp.
GTTTGATTGGGTTTCGACCCTAGAGCCTGGCGAAAGCGCGCAGGAATGTCTTTGCGGCCCGCTCCGCCATGCAGGTGCATTCCTCTTCGTTTGGAAAGCGGCCCAACTGGAATTCTGCGCGCCATTCGGCGGTCAAAAGCGCCATATATTGCCGAGCTGCAAGAGTTGGATCATCGAATTCGAGATACCCATCGCGCGAGAGTTCCGACAGATGCGCCGCCACGACCGAGCGCTTGCGGCCGGCGCCGTATTCTCGCCAGACCGTGAACAAATCGGGATAGCGCCCGCTTTCGTTTTCGGCCAAACGCAATAGCCAGCGGCTCGTCCTGTCCTGTGTCAACTGATTGAGGAAGCGGGCAGAGAACGCCGTCAATTCCGCCTCAAGATCTGTCGGCTTGGCCGGAAATGTCTCCATCAGATCGTTGAACTTGGCCGCCGCCTTATCGGTGAGTGCCGCCACGACTTGCTTGAAAAGACCTTCCTTGTCGCCGACATGGTTGTAGATGGTCTGCCGCGATACGCCCGCCTTCGTCGCCACCGCGTCGATGCTCGCGCCTGCGTAGCCATCGTGACAGAAAACTGTCGCCGCCGCTTCAATGATACGGTCGCGCTTGGATTTGGGCAGATCTGGTTTTTCGGCGGCTTCGATGTCCATGAACCCGAATAACCCTTCCATCAAAAATATTCAAGGTGGACACTCTTGTCCAATTGGACATTCGTGTCTAAAAACGAACTGACACCAAACACATCGGCCAGCGACCTTCCAATGCGGCCTCGTCTATCCAAAAAGAACTGGAGAGATTTCGATGAAGTCCTCGACGCTTTATTATGCCCTGATTCTGGGTTTCTTATCTGCTGTCGGTGTATCGGCACTGGATATCTACCTGCCAGCGCTGCCTTCGATCGCGAAGGATTTCCAAACGGATGGCAGCACGATCCAGCTGAGCCTCACCTCCTATTTCATCGCTATGGCGATTGCCCAGATCGTTTCCGGCTCGGTTTCCGACATGTTCGGCCGCCGCCCGCCGCTGATCGTCGGCATGACCATCTACGTTATCGGCGCGGTCGGTTGCGCTCTGGCACCGAGCGTCCATGCGCTGATCGCCTTCCGGTTCATTCAAGGTTTAGGTGCGGGGGCTGGGGCAGTCATCGCCCGTGCTATTGTTCGCGACATGCATACAGGGCCGGAAGCCGCACGGTTGATGTCCCTCCTCATGCTGGTCTACAGCATTTCGCCGTTGCTTGCGCCGCTGGCCGGCAGCCTCATTGTGTCCATGGCGACCTGGCGCGACATTTTCTGGGTCCTGACAGCCTTCGGCCTCATTGGCTTCTTCCTCGTGACCTTTGTTCTCAATGAAACTCGCACCCGCGAGAAAAGACTCGAAAGCAGTTTGACGGGTGCATTTCGCAACTACGGTCGTCTCCTGATCGACCCATATTTCATGGGCATTGTCGGTATCGCCGCATTCGGCATGTCGAGCTACATGGTCTATGTCTCGAACTCGTCCTTTGTGATCATCGAGCATTTTGGCCTGTCGCCCTCGGCCTATGGCATCATGTTTGCCCTGAACGCGATCCCGTTTTTCGTCTTTTCACAGATGAATGCCCGGCTTGCAAAACGCTACGGTCTGCGCCGGGTCGTTCGAACGGCGGCCTTACTCTATGCCTCCATGATGGTGCTGCTTCTAGCAACGCGCCTTGCAGGAATCGACAACTTCGTGCTCATGACAGTACTACTCCTCGCAGGCTACGGCTTCCTTGGCCTTGTCGTTCCCTCATCGGCAGTCCTGGCACTGGAGGCTCATGGCCACATCGCCGGTACAGCGTCTGCTTTGATGGGAACGCTGCAATTCGTGGCCGCCTCGGCGGTGACGGCACTGGTGTCGTTGTTCTTCAACGGCACGTCGCTGCCGATGATGGCCGGCATTGGCCTCTGCTCCATGATGGTGGTGCTGTTCAGCCTGCTAACGCTGCGCCCGGTCGCCACAACGTCTGTCGCGGCGGAGTGAAATAAGTCTGGAAAATCGAATGCCGGAACTGAAAAGGCGCACAATGGATTTCTTTTTTGGGTGTCATGAGATCGAACGTAAGTCGAGTTCCAACCGCCCAATCTCATCATTCTCACCATTATCATCACATTTTTTCACGACAGAGAACAATATTTCATCAATTATAGTAAGCGGTGTTGCGATCACACGCTTGCGGGATAATTCCAAGGCAGGAGTTCATCAATCTTGCTCTGTTTGTGGCCGTTGACGATGGCGGTCAGATAGGCCAACGGATCGACAGCGTTGAGCTTGCATGTCTCGATGAGCGAAGCGATGGTCGCCCAGTTCTCAGCTCCCTCGTCGTGGCCCGCGAATAGTGCATTCTTACGATTGAGGGCTATCGGCCGGATGGTTCGCTCGACGCTGTTATTGTCAATCTCGATGCGACCGTCGGTCAGGAAGAGCTTCAAGCCATCCCAGTATTTGGCGATGTCGGCCAAGGCTTCGCCGAGCGGCGACTTGGTCGCAACAAGGGCGCGGTGATGGGCAAGCCAGGTCTGCATTTCAGTGATCAGCGGCGCTGAGCGTTCTTGGCGCCCAGCAAGTCGAGCCTCGGGACCAAGGCCTCGCAATTCGGCCTCGATGCGATACAGTTCACCGATCCGCTTCACGCTGTCCTCGGCAATCGGCGCTGATCCGTTGCGCGTGATCTGGACTTTGTCATGGAAAAGTGGAACCCGGTTTCCCCGAAAAGACAAACGAAACCAAAAGAATCTAGAGTCTATCTGGTTCAATATGAACCTGACAGACTCTAGATGAGTTTGCGCCGCGCGTGCGCCCAGCAATAGGCGAGCTGAATGTTCCGGCCTATGCGGTCGGGTCCGATCAGCCTGTTGTATCCGGCATAGCCATCCACCTGCAGAATGCCTTCGAATCCCTGCAGTATATGTTCGGCGTGCATGCCTCCGTGACCGCGCGCATAGCTGATGGCCACGCCTGGTGGAGCGCCGTCCCATGGGCGATCATCCCGCGCCAGCGTCTAGAAGTAGCAGGTTTTGGGTTTACGCGATCCGGAATCGAGAACTGGGGTACCGATCTCGCCAATGAACAGCTTAGTCGAGCGCTTCAGCTCAGTGTTCAGCGCATCAAAGACGGGACACAGTTCATAGGCGGCGGTTCAGAAACAGGTGGATCGACGATCACCGCCACGAACTCTACCGCATCCTCTCCGGTGCTGGCAGGAGCAGCTTGCCCTGCCGCGCCATCGCCCGCAAGGTGGAAAGGCTGTTGCTCGCAATCCATAGTGCTGCGCAACTTCATTAACCGTCGTGCCGGGCCGCAAACTTTCCGAAACAATCTTCGCCTTGACCTCATCAGGCCAATGTCGTTGAACCTCACGTCCAGCCTTCCTGGCTGTGAGAAACTCCCGCTCTTTATCCATGAAAAGTCGATCACAGATCGGACGAAGAACGGCAAGGTGGGGGGGGTGAAACACCGGTTACATCCAATCCGGAAGGAAAATATAAAATAGGATCTTTGCACGAAGCAACAGATGCTTTTGCAAGATTCCTGGACGAGTTGATGTGTTTCGTCTCTTTTAGCAATCAGTGTCAATCTCCACCGGCCATCTGCGCCTCGATCCGGCTACGCGGATGAGAACCCTCTGGATATCTAACAGATCATTCGGCCCCGGGTCTTGAGTTGGCGATCCATCATAAGCATTATCCGCAATAAACTTGGAAACTGGACCACCAATCGGATTGAGAAGGCAGGGCAGTGCTGTGGGTGCCCGTCTCCGATAAATCTGAGACAGATGGCGTTGGGGAGATCTGGTCTCTGGTTCGTTATTAGGATTGATTTAAGCTGCACCCTAACGATGCCGAGGAGTTTGATCGTGTCGCGCTTTGTCCTTCGTCTTTCCAGCGAAATAGCGTGGCCACATTCGAAGAAAACTCAGCCGGTGTGAGGTGTCCGAGATTTTTGCGATATCGGCGATGATTGTCATGTTCGACGAAGGCCGCAATCTGCCCTTTATGGGCGTGAAGCGGTTTGAGTTGAACGGCTAGCCTCGCTTTCAGTTTTTCGTTGTTAAAACCAAGCCATACTATGTCTTGTCCTTACCCTGCTCGCATGAAATCGACGCTGCAGACTGGAACTCAAGGCACCGCTATCTTGGCAATACCGCTCAGAAAGCCGAGCAACATGTATGAAGACGCGCCTTTTATGCGGCAAAAAGGCCGCTTTGGAAACCGTTTTATTTCAATGCCTTAGGTCTGTGGTCAGCTGACCACCCAGTAAAGTATCTTTCGACTTTCACGTATCCCGCTGTGGCATGGGGTAATCACCGCAAAATCACAAAGGTTGAGTCGTCGCGAGATGACCATGCCACATTCTATCGCAATTGGCCTACGAGCCGACCGAGTTCTCTAGATTCTGTCAGGTTCAGATTGAACCACAGCACACGACGCAAGTGTTTCTGGGCTGCCCCCCCTCCCCAACCCTCCCCACAAGGGCAGGGGAATCGCATATGGCTTTCAATCAGTTGAAATTTCTTCGCAAATCGATTCATCTTCCATCTGCCTGCTTTGGAGGATTAAAGCATGTCGCGTTTCATTGTCCTCAATGAAACGATAACGTACATGCGACAAAATAAGAGCTAAAGCGGGTCGCAGTGAATCCTATTCATTGCGATCCGCTTTAGATGGAAGGGTTTACGTCTTTGTTTGGGTCTATTCCGGATACGCGCACGTCGAATGTACGCTATCCGCTGAACAATATTTTGTTCAGCGCCCTTGCGGCCGTGCTATGCGGTGCTGAAAGCTGTCAGGACATGGCAGATTTCGGCGTATCGAAGCAAAAGCTGCTGAAAGAGGTCGTGTCCCTGCCTTACGGCATTCCTAGTCGCGACGTTTTTTCCAATGTTTTCAGGCATCTCGATCTAACGGCATTCGAAACAGTCTTTGCGAGCTTTGCGCAGGCTTTCGCAAAAGCCATCAGCGGCGTCGTTGCCATTGACGGTAAAGCCGTGCGGGGAGCCTACAAGCGCGGGGATAAGGCCTCTCCTCTCCATCTAAAGCCTGTCGCGTTTAATCTGGTTCATATCCGGCTGCTTTGAAATAGTTTCTGCATTCTGTGACGGAAAAGAGATCGCAGATTTCTCCGAGCGCGTCTGAGATAGCTTTGAAGGTTCTGGCGGCGTACTTTCTCAGAAGTGCCTTGAGTTTTGAAAAGGCCATCTCGATGGGATTGATGTCCGGGCTATAGGGTGGCAGGAACAGCAGCCATGCTCCCTTGGCTCGGACGAGTTCCTCAGCGCGCTTGCTCTTATGGAAGGCGACATTGTCAAGGATGACAACATCGCCCTTTTGCAGCGTCGGAGCCAATCGGGTCTCGATCCATTTCTCAAAAATGCGGCTGTTCATCGGCCTGTCAACGATCCAGGGGGCGACCATGCCATGGGA
>DNPN01000029.1:0-418 GCA_003501385.1 Rhizobium sp.
GTTGGCTTGCCAAAGAAAGTCTGCTGAGCAGCAAGGTGATGGGTTCATTGCGCAAAATGATGGGCAAGGGTGCCATTGGAAATCGATCTTGACGTTACAGCAGGATTTAAACTTTTGAATCATTTTGTCTGCGTTCGATAAAGCACGCGATATTTTAAAAAATCATTGCATGAGCGTTCAAAACAGAACGGCGGGGTATAGACTCCGCCATGTCAGAGTTTGAATGCCCTGCGCGCCATAACGGCACCACGGCGCGACATCGAGCCAGATCAGGCCGCTCGTCTCATTGGGCGGTCGCCTGCATCTACCTTGAAGCGTGAGATCAGACTGAGAAGATTGATCGTTTCTTCTGCCAGCTTTGATGTGCTGGCCGCGGCTTCTTCCACCATGGCAGCATTCTGCTGGGTCATCTGGTCCA
>DNPN01000029.1:679-993 GCA_003501385.1 Rhizobium sp.
CTGGTCCATCTGATTCACGGCGGTGTTGACTTCACTGAGGCCTGTGGATTGTTCATCGGCAGCGGTTGCGATGGATGTCACCTGGCTTGCGATGCCAATCACCTTCTCCTGGATTGCCGAGAGGGCATTGCCAGTGCTGGTCACCAGTTTGACACCCGTCTCAACTTCGTTGGAGGATTTGGTGATGAGGGCCTTGATGTCTTTGGCGGCGGTTGCCGAGCGCTGCGCCAACTCACGCACTTCTTGTGCAACAACAGCAAAGCCCTTGCCGGCCTCACCAGCGCGGGCAGCTTCCACACCGGCATTGAGGGCCA
>DNPN01000029.1:1248-6188 GCA_003501385.1 Rhizobium sp.
GCATTGAGGGCCAGCAGGTTGGTTTGGAAAGCAATTTCGTCAATCACATTGATGATTTGGGTGATCTCATTGGAGGCCTGCTCGATACGGCTCATCGCTGCTGTGGCATCCTGCACCACATTGGCGGAGGTTTCGGCAAACTGGCGTGCCTCTGTGACCATTTTGCTGGATTCCTGTGCCCGTTCTGTGGACGTTTTGACAGCCACGGTGATTTCTTCCAGGGCAGAAGAGGTTTCCTCAAGCGAAGCGGCCTGGGTTTCTGTGCGCCGTGAGAGATCATTGGAAGCTTGGCGGATTTCATCTGCGCCCCCGTTGATGACATCTGCCGACTGGCGCACTTGCAGCATCAGCTCGCGCAGTGCGGCCATGGTGTCATTCACATTGGCCTGCAGATCAGCAAAAACGCCCTGGTAGTGGCCGTCCATGGTCTCGGTCAGGTCACCCTTGGACAGGGCGGCAATGACACGTTTGGTCTCTGCAATGCCGTCATCCACCGATGCAACCAACGTGTTGACATTGCTGGCAAAGGCATCGAGGTCGGGATTGTCATAGCGTTTGGTGATGCGCGCCGTGAAATCACCGGCAACGGCTGCCGCAACAACCGTGGCGATATTGGACTGAAGATCGGCGTTCTTTTCCTGCAAGGCCGCCTCTTGGGCTGCCAGTTGCCGAATCTTGATGGCATTTTGCTTGAACACATCCACAGCCTTGGCCATCAGCCCGATTTCATTTTTGTGATCAAGGCCCGGTATGGTGATTTCAAGCTGATTGTTTGCAAGTTTGGTCATGGCATCGGTCATGGCACGGATGGGAAGACTGATGCCGCGTGCAATGAAGATGGACAGCGTTGCGGCAACGATGATGGCAACGCTGGCAAGAAATTCGGCCGTTAAAACCGAGTCCTCCATATTATCCTCGATGGCCGGACCGAGCGTATCCTGCTCCTTTTTAAGGCCGAGCTTGAAGTTTTCTGTATCATCGGCCAGCTGCGGCCCAAGCTTGTTCATCACACCTTCAATGACAGAATTGCGCTTGGTGACAATCTTTTGGGTTTTATCAAGCTCTTGCAGATAGAGTTGCACATTGGCTGGCACTTTTTGAAAGCGGGCGAGCATCTCAGCTTCGACCAGAAGGGTTTTAATCGCGTTGGTCTGCGATAAGGCATCCTGCCCGGCGGCGACGGCGGATTTGTAACTCTCATCATTGTTGTTGAGCAGATATTTTGTGGTCTGTAAGCGCATGGTGGCAATTGAGGCGAGAAAATCACTGGTTTGATAGGCCGCTGAGGTGTTTCCCTTGGCAGCAAGGTCATCGGCAATAGCGTTGACATCCTTTTGAACGGCTGGCCCAAGAATATTGAGGCTGGTCTCCACAACAGCGTCGTGCTCGTTCTGTGCGGCAACAACCGTTTTGAATCCTTCCTTGTATTGGGATGCCGCAGCTGCAAACCGGCTGGCAGCGGCTTTTTCAGCGTCCGTTCTTGCTCCGTCGATCAGTGTTTTGCTGCTCGCATCGACAGTTGCCAATCGCGTGTGAACGCCTTCGACATTCGCGGCCGTTGGATCATTGCGGAATCTTAAAAAAGCGATGCGGGCTTCAAGCATGTTGGCCTGAATGCGGCCTGCTTCATTGGTTAAACGCGCCACGTCACGATAATCGGTAAAATAGCTCTGATTTTGCATGTTTGAAAATACATTTACGCCTGCAGTGACGATCAATATTATAATGATGATCGAAAACCCACCATAGATCTTATGACTGAGCTTCATATTGTTGAGCATTGTGCACAATCTCCTGATTCGACCTCTCTCCCGCATAGGCTGCGGCTTACGGGGAGGGTGCATAAAATTATTTTATTAAAGATTAATAATATTATATGTGCAGAGGTGAAACTGATCTTAAATCAATTTTTCATGTTCTATTTCGGTTGAATTTTCGTTTGTGCTGATGCGGTTTATTGCCTTGCAATAACGTTGGGAATTTTATTGAGAAAAAATCTATTAACGAGAAGTCTAGAGTCTGTCAGGTTCAGATTGAACCAGACAGACTCTAAAACCGCTCTTTATAAACCTGTGGCGTAATGGACAGAATGCGTAGGAAGCTGCGACGCATGGTTTCATCGGCACCAAAGCCACAGCGCTGCCGTGTTTGGCTCACGCTCAACCCTTGTTCAAGCAAGTGTCTTGCTGCTTCCACCCGAATTTTTTCGATCGCGCGTGCCGGTGTTTGACCAGTTGATTTGCGGTAATGGCGGCAAAAGCTGCGCGGGCTCATATTCACCTGATCAGCAAGGGTTTCCACCGAGAGATCACGGCGAAGATTGTTCAAAATCCAGCCGTGTAACGCATCAAACCGATCACCGCCTTGCTGCAGTGCCAGGATGCTGCTGAATTGCGATTGCCCGCCGGGACGCTTGAGAAATACCACCAGTTCACGCGCCACAGAAAGGGCAAGGCTTCGGCCCAGATCCGCTTCCACCAGCGCCAAGGCGAGGTCAATCCCGGCCGTAACGCCAGCGGAGGTCCAGATAGGGCCATCTTGAAGAAAGATCGGATCGGGGTCGAGCTTCACGTTTGGAAAGCGGGCAGAGAACTCCGCGCAGCGGTTCCAGTGGGTCACAGCCTTGCGGCCATCCAGCAAGCCTGCTTCTGCGAGCAAAAAGGCACCGCTGCACACCGAGCAAACCCGCCGTGTATGGGCAGCTTTGGTGCGGATCCAGTCCACCAGTGCGACATCCTCGCAGGCTGCATTAACGCCACGCCCGCCGGAAATGAGCAGGGTATCAATGGGCTGCCGGGCGTCCGGCAGAGGTTGGCTGGTCAGGGGCAAGCCAGAATTGGTCACCACATCTCCCGTCTTGGCAATCAGGCGCACCTGATAGACGGGTGGTTTTCCCAAAAGAGCCAGCTCTTCATTGGCGGTGGCAAACACCTGAAACGGGCCGGTGATGTCGAGCAATTGAGCGCGCTCAAAGCCGAGAATATCGATGGTGCGCATAGATTGGCAAAATCTGAGGGATGATTGGCAATTCTGCCAAGTGTCTTCCAGCTAGGGTCTGATTGTCAATGCTGTTTTAAAAGGAACGAAAAATGACCTTTCATGTTGGAATCCTCGTGTTTCCTGCCGTTCAACAACTGGATCTGACTGGTCCCTATGAGGTGTTTGCCTCGGCACCCAACGTGGTTGTGCATCTGATCTGGAAGGATCTGGAGCAGGTCCGATCCGCCACGGGCCTGCCGCTTTCACCCACGGTCACCTTTGTCGATTGCCCGGCGCTGGATGTGCTGTGTGTGCCGGGTGGCAAGGGTATCGATGCTTTGATGGAAGATGGCGAAGTGCTGGATTTCCTGCGCGAGAGGGCAGGGCAGGCACGCTTTGTCACCTCGGTTTGCACGGGGTCGCTTGTGCTCGCTGCAGCGGGATTGTTGGTTGGCAAAAGGGCCACGAGCCACTGGGCGTCGAAACACATGCTGGCGGATCTTGGTGCCATTCCAACCGAGGGGCGAATTGTGACTGATGGCAACATCATCACCGCCGGTGGGGTCACAGCAGGGATTGATTTTGGCCTTTCTGTACTGGCTGCGCTGGTGGACGATGAAACGGCCCAGACGGTGCAGTTGGCGCTGGAATATGCTCCAGCACCTCCCTTTGAGGCTGGAACACCGGAGACCGCCCCAACAATCGTGCTGCAACAGGCGCAAGTGCGGTTGGCCGCCACCATTGCCAACCGCGAGCAGATTATCAGGCGGATCACATCCGCCTGAGAGAATGATGATCGCTTACGGTGCACGCAGACAAAGCGTGCTGTCAGAAAAAGATGCTGGCACCATGATCGGCTGGTCCTGCCACGCGACGAAGCGGGGCAAACAATTCACGACCCATGCCAAACTCGTTGTCGCTGAGGTCTGCCACTTCCGGTGTCCGGGCTGCAAACTCAGCGGCATCCACCAGCACTTCCAGCGTGCCTGCCACGGCATCAAGGCGGATCATGTCGCCATCCTTGATCTTGGCAATCGGCCCACCGTCTACTGCTTCTGGTGTGACGTGGATGGCAGCGGGCACCTTGCCGGATGCGCCCGACATGCGGCCATCCGTGATCAGCGCCACTTTGTAACCGCGGTCTTGCAACACGCCGAGTGGCGGTGTCAGCTTGTGCAATTCTGGCATGCCATTGGCCTTGGGGCCTTGAAAGCGCACGACAGCGATGAAGTCGCGGTTCAGCTTGCCGTCCTTGAAAGCATCCTGCACGGCCTGCTGGGTATGGAAGACAAGGGCAGGGGCCTCGACGATGTGGCGTTCCGCCTTGACGGCAGAGATCTTGATCACCGCCTTGCCCATATTGCCGGTCAGCATTTTCAAACCGCCATTGGTCTGGAATGGTGCTTCGATCTGGGAGAGCACTTTTGGATCAGCGCTCTGTTCTGGCGAAGGTTGGCGCAGCACGGTGCCATCATCATTGAGATGCGGCTCAATGGTATAGGCGGCAAGGCCCTGACCAAAAACCGTGCGCACGTCATCATGGACAAAGCCAGCCTTGAGCAATTGCTTGATCAAAAAGCCCATGCCGCCTGCTGCGTGGAAATGGTTCACATCGGCAGAGCCATTGGGATAGACGCGGGCCAGCAGCGGCACGATGTCGGAGAGGTCGGAAATATCCTGCCATGTCAGCTGGATACCACCCGCACGGGCCATGGCAATCAAATGCATGGTGTGGTTGGTCGAGCCGCCGGTGGCATGCAGACCCACCACGCCGTTGACGATGGAGCGCTCATCAATCATCTCGCCCGCAGGGGTAAAGTCATTGCCAAGGGCGGTAATCGCCAGCGCCCGCTTGGTGGCTTCGCGGGTCAGCGCATCACGCAACGGCGTGCCGGGATTGACGAAGGAAGCGCCGGGCATGTGAAAGCCCATGATTTCCATCAGCATCTGGTTGGAATTGG
>DNPN01000029.1:6445-6826 GCA_003501385.1 Rhizobium sp.
TGGCGGTGCCGTAGAAAGTGCAGGTACCGGGGCCGTGGTAGGATTTGGATTCCGATTCCAGCAATTCCGCACGGCCAACCTTGCCTTCGGCGTAAAGCTGGCGAATGCGGTTTTTTTCGTCATTTGGCAGGCCAGAGGTCATCGGGCCAGCGGGAATGAACACGGAAGGAAGATGGCCAAACGTGAGGGCAGCAATCATCAGGCCGGGCACGATTTTGTCACACACACCAAGAAACACAGCTGCATCAAACATATTGTGCGAAAGGCCAATGCCTGCCGCCATGGCAATGATATCGCGTGAAAACAACGACAATTCCATGCCCGGCTGGCCCTGAGTGACGCCATCGCACATGGCAGGCACGCCGCCCGCCACCTGCGCCA
>DNPN01000127.1:0-11914 GCA_003501385.1 Rhizobium sp.
GCGTGTCGGTGGTTCAAATCCGCCTTCGGGCACCATTCTATCTCATTGTTAGAATTGCGTTTCTCATAACTCAATGAATACTTAAATTGGCGAGTTTGCCAACTTTGGTTTGTTCAGTTCTGCCTCGAGATCAGAAACCACTGAGGTCACACGGCGTCGTGAATAGTGTTTCGCCATCGCCTTTGTAGCATGGCCCAGCACCAGTGTAATCGTTCCGTGATCTTTGCCCATCTCTACCTGGTCTTGAAGCTGCTGACATTCGTTCCAAACCCATTATACCAATAATCAACGATCAGAACCCATTTACCCATTGCCGCCGTCGCAGTGCCAAAGATCACAGTTGGTCCTGCCAAAGGCAAAATGATCGCAATCTGGTTCCAGGACAATGCCCGTATCGGGCAGAGTGAGGAGGAGAAGCAAATGATCCAGCGAATCATTTGCCCGACGAACGAAGATCACTCGCCGCTGGGCAAGGCGCGGATCAAGGCCATCAGTACCGCATGACCAGCGCACGCGCTCCGCCTATATCTTCGGTGCAATCTGCCCCAGACATGGCAAGGCCACAGCTTTCGTCATGCCATGATGTGATACCCGTGCTATGAAGCAGCACCTGATTGAGACATCCGGCAACGATGCCGACGACGACGACGACGTTCGCGCGCTTCAAGCCCGCTTCCCAAGCCTCACGCCAGTTTACGCTGCTAGCTTTGACTTGAGTGCCGCATGCCCTTCGTCGTAATGCGTGTGCGGTCATTGTGTTGAGCGGCGATGCCACCTGTTTACTGCGAGCTGATGATGCCCAAGCTGTCCATCTGCATTCCGGTCGAGCCCGGTTATATCTTACCTACCTATCTGATCTCGCAGCTTTTGAAAAATGAGGCCGCAGATCTGGAAATTATCCTTTCAGGGTTTGGCGATCGCTTGCACAATGCCCAGGACATCACAGATGTTGTGAACAGTGACAGTCGTTTGCGCCTCTTGCCGCCCGCACCAGATACGATTTCATCCGCTCAGCTGTGGGTGGGCACTGTGGTTGCCGCGCAAGGGGATTGGGTTTCCGTGATCTATCCAGAGGATATGATCGAGCCGGACCTGCCCGATTTACTGCGTTTTATCGAAGAAGAACATCCCAATGCGGATGTTCTGGGCTGGAGCCCATTCGTGATCGATCAGGCCGCACCACGCTTTGTCAGTTCGAATGTTCCTATTCCCGTCCTCCACAACGTCAATACCTTTGATAAAGCGCCCATGCTGGAAGCCTTTTTCTATTGGAAAAACGCGCAGCAAACACCGCGCATGCCGTTTGGTCTCTTTCATGGTGCCATCAAGCGCAGTTTGATGCAGACGATTCTGGATGCCTGCGGGGAATTGAGTTGGCTTACACTTCTTCCACAATACGAGTGGGCCGCGCGGGTGCTGATTTTTTCCCAGGAACTCGCCTTTAGCAATCGTCCTCTGTCTGCGATCAATGTACAACCTTACACGCCGCATCACATACCATCTGCCATCCAGGACTTCCCGCTTCATTCGGGAATAGGCCTCACCGCAGCCATCGCTGAAATTCAGGTGCGGACCTTGGTAGAACTCGGGAGTGAATGGGCTGGTTTTGGCGAAGACTATGTCACGGCCTGCATGTACGACTGCGCAGCAGAGAGAACAGCTACGGCCTTTCAGGCCAAGTGCGATGCATACCGCAAGGCATTTCTTTCCATGCCAGGTGGAGCAGCATTCATCCCGGGCTTCCACCCGCCCTACTCAGCCGCACCAGAGCCCGATCCTCGCCGAGGGCTTTATGGCAAAACGCTGCTGGTCAATCGCTTCATTGGCAATGCCGTTACAGCGCAAGACTTCTACAATGTCGCACGGGCTATACTCACGCCAGTGGAGCTTATGGCGAAAAAGGAACTCAGGCTCAAAGCCTGAGCCCAATCAATGTTTTGGGGCAGCGACGATTGCGTTGCAAACACCGACGACAGCCAATGGATCGGAAGGATGAATATCCGCTGTTCCGAATTCCAACAGATCTCTTCGCCCGAACTCGTCAGCGATCCTCTCCACCAGTTCTCGAATTGTAACAGCCTCGCCAGAACAAATATTAATCGGCCCAGTCTGGGCGGTCTCCACCACGTCGGCAATCATTTCTCCCGCGCGGCGCACATCCAGAAAATCGCGGAGTTGCGTTCCCTTGGATAATTTCGCGATTTCACCCTTGTTCAGCCGATCGCGAACGTAAGGCACCAATCGCGCCGGATGTTCATTTTCACCAAACAGATAAAACACCCGACACCAGCTGAATGCTGTCTCACGCTTTGCGAAAAACTGATTCAGCAAATGATAGGTCGACAACTTGGCCGCCGCATAAAGCGTCTTTGGTTGAAGCGGTGCGTCCACGCTTAACCGCTCCGAGGGCAGTTCGTACTCCATACACGTGCCAACCCCGATGACATGCTGAACACCCGCATCGCTGGCACCTTGTGCGAGAGCAAGCGTACCTGAGACACATTGGAAATTTTCGGACGAATCAAGATATTTCCCGACCTCAACATACCAGGCGGCATGAATGACCGTATCAACTCCCTGACAATGCCGCTGCCACCACGCGGCAGACTGGGCAAAAATGTCATCCACAAGCAGCGGTCTCGTCGATGGACCTCGGTCAACAAGCTTCATCTCAGAGCCCGGACGGACCGTCACGATGACGGAGTGACCAATTGCCAGCAATCGACGATGAATTTGCCGGCCAATGAAGCCCGTCGCCCCCGTCAGGAGTACCGTTTTAGACATTGTACGCCCCCGCCATTTTTTCGTGTTACGCCCGAATCATCACCATGAATACCCGACAATATCGACAAATAGAATGACCCGCGCAGACGTTTTCAATTTGCAAAAGTCAGCTTCACGCATGTCAACCTCAATAGGTTCTGGGCAAATGGCGCGTTTTCGATTGGAAAAAGCAATGAGTGTCGTAGAAGAATTTAAGGCTTCGGTTAGCCGCAGCATACAAACGATTGGGGAAAACAAAGAGTTCCTTGATCTTTCGAACACATGGCTACAAAAGTGTATCCCGTTGGGTTACATGCATAATTTTAGCTGGCTTGGTCGGCCTATCATCCAGATACCGCAAGATAGCTACGCGATGCAGGAAATGATCTGGTCCGTCAAGCCTGACCTGATTATCGAAACCGGTATCGCTCATGGCGGCTCTTTGGTTTTAAGCGCCTCTATGCTTGCCCTGATTGACTACTGCGAAGCTGTTGAGAAAGGTGCCGTTCTGGATCCAAAGGCCAGCCACCGCAAGGTTGTCGGTGTGGACATTGATATTCGTGCCCACAATCGTGAGGCCATCGAAGCTCATCCCTTGAGCCATAAAATTGAGATGTATCAAGGCTCATCCATCGCGCCTGAGACAATCGAACACATCAAGTCTATCGCCGCAGGCTATAACACCGTTATGGTGTTTCTTGACTCCAACCACACACACGACCATGTCCTGAGCGAATTGGAATTCTATGCGCCGCTCACCTCCAAAGGCTCTTATTGCGCCGTCTGGGACACATTGGTGGAAGACATGCCAGGCGACATGTATCCAGAGCGACCCTGGGGTCCGGGCGACAATCCAAAAACGGCGGTATGGGAATATATGCGCCGCCTGAAGGAAGAAGGGCGGACGGCCAGCGATGGCGAGCCTTTGACATTCGCTTATGACCATCGCCTCGAGAACAAGATCGCTCTGACCGTCTCGCGGGATGGCTTTCTGAAGCGTGTTTAACATGGGTGGGTTCGACTGAACCCGATACTCAAAAGAACAAGGCGGGCACCAACTGACCCGCCTTGTTCATATCTCGATATAGTCCAATTGAGAGCTCGCACATCGCAAGATTTTGTTTTCGTTTTCTTCTAGAGTTTGTCAGAGAAAAGTGGAACCCGGTTTTCCCGGAAAGACAAACGAAAACAAGAAAAGCTAGAGTTGGTCTGGTTCAATCAGAACCTGACAAACTCTAGGGAAAACCGAATTCGATTTTTCCCTGACAAGCTCTAGCGATGCTTTCTTTTTGCGCGCGGCAAAGCACTGTTAGGGGCACGAGCATTGCTGGCCACTTTGGTCGCATTTTTCGGCTGTGCAACACTCGCGGTCTCGACGGAGATCATTTTCTGTTGCCAAGGCAGCAGCAGCCCGGCTTCAGGCACAACAATCTCATCGACCAGGGTCACCATATCCAGCACAACATCCCAAAGTTCTGCCGGTGTTTGCACGCCCGCGATATCACCGCGGATCAAAACGCCGTCAGCTGTCGCCCCAGACACCGTCTTAATCTCAACGTTGCCCCGCCAAACTGGCTTGTAATATTTAAGGAGCTTTCCATCCTTCCAATTCTGGAATGCCGTCTCGTAGCCGGCATTGATCATGTCGAACGCCTCTTTATCACGATAGGCTTCGGTGTTGAGCGCGCAAGCCTTCGCGTATCCCTGCTCCCAACCGGGATAATTGACATTATACTTTTCGCAAAACCACTGTTGTGTGACGCCAATGGTTGCCGTGACTCCGAGGAAGGAACTGAAGGGGAAATTACGAAGCGCTGGATCGTCTTCGAAATTTTTCCCGAACTCATCCATGAAGACCTGAGCCTTCTTCTTCGTGTCTTCCAATCGGCCAATCGAAAACGAATTACTTTCCGGGCACGATCCCATGATTGAGAACTGGCGCTTGCAAAAGACAAAGCCCTCAGCTTCGCAAATAACCTTCATCGCCATATCGTAATCGACCACAGCGTGTTGGAAGTAGCAATTTCCATATTTTGCATAAATACGATCCAGCAGGCGGCGCCTGATCGCAGCATGATAGATGGAAAAGCCCGAGGTCGGCACCGCACCTGGTTCGAACCAGCCAAACATCCGCTTCATCGGCTCGGTCTTCGGCACCTTCATAACCGAGTGGTCGAAGTTGACCGTGATTGTTGATGGAGCTTCTCCAGCAACCGGCCATGCATAGTGCAGCAAGCCCCAGGAAAACGCCTCTGTCTCGGGATTGACCTTGTCCACACGCAAAATCAAGGCGGCGACATCAGGATCAATGAAGTCGTCATCCCCGATAAAGCTGACCCATTCGCCCGATGTTGCAACAATTGTTCTTTCCCAATTGTCCATCATTGACAGAGTTTCACCCGTCGACGGCAGATAAATGACACGCGGATCCTTGACGATCTCCGTCATGAAATCATTCATGATGGAGGGATCATCCGAGTTGTCAGCAAAGACAAACTGCACATCATCACGCTTGTTGCGCAGCAGACCTTCGATTGTCTTTTGGAAATAATATTGCCGATTGCGCGATGGTACACAAATGGACAGTGTGGGCGTGTGGGTCATCGAAGATCTCCGGGACGCGAAAACGCCACTCAAATCTGAGCGGCCATCACATTCTTACTTGGGCGCGAAAGGAACTGTGGGGGAAGGCACGAGACCCTTCTCCGGCACGATCAGGTGCTCGGGCTCTTTCACGGGTGCAACGTCAGCGTCGGCACCACTGTGACGAACCTCCCACCCCAATCGCTGATATACGAAAGCTGCTGTTTGATTTCTTCTGTCAGATTCCATGGAAAAATCACCACCCTGTCTGGTTTGCGGGTTTTGAGAACATCCTCGGACACAATGGGCACACGACTTCCGGGGAGGAACATGCCTTGTTTTGCCGGGTTTTTATCGACGACAAAGGCGATCTGACCGGCCTTGATGCCGGCGAAATTCAACAGTGTATTGCCCTTGGCCGCTGCGCCATAGGCGGCAACGCTCAAGCCCTGGCGATTGCAATCCACCAGAAACGCCAGAAAGTCGTCGCGCACCCTGTTGGCCTGCGCCTGAAAACCGGAGTAAGCGGCCACATCACCCAGACCCGCTTCGATTTCTTGCGCCAGCACCGCATCCACACGGGCGGTTCTCGGATGTGCGCCATGGTCTGAACGGCAGGCAAACACCCGAAGGCTTCCACCATGCCATGGCGTGGTTTCCACATCGAAAACCGTCAGGCCATTGGCTGTGAAAATCCGATCAACCGCCAGAAGCGAAAGATAGGAGTAATGCTCATGATAAGCGGTGTCGAACTGACTTTGCGCCATCATGTTCATCACATGGGGAAACTCAAATGTCGCCACACCTTTCGGCTTCAGCAGCCGTGCGAAGCCTGAGACAAAATCATTGATATCCGGCACATGCGCCAGCACGTTGTTGGCCGCCGTCAAATCCGCAGCATGGCCCTCTGCTACAAGCTTCTCGGCAAGGGCGACGCCAAAGAAGTCTTCCACAATCTCTATGCCCTTTTCGCGCGCTGCGTTCGCGGTGCTGGCGGTTGGTTCAACACCAAGGCAGCAGATGCCGCGCTCTTTCACATATTGCAGCAAATATCCATCATTGGCAGCAACCTCCACTACATGGGAGCCTGCGTCGAGCCCAAACCGCTGCACCATGGCTTCGACATACGTCTTGGCATGGGCCAGCCATGAGGAAGAGAAGGACGAGAAATAGGCGTAGTCCTCCGAGAAGAACGTCTCCCGCGCGGCAAAATCTTCGGTTTGCACCAGCTTGCATTCACCGCACACCCGAATGATCAACGGATACCACAGCTCTGGCTTGGCCAGATCGCCAGGTTTCACATAGGAATTTGACGGCGGGGCTGTGCCGAGATCAACAAACGGATGCATCATCTCTGATGCGCAATGGCGGCATTTCATAGAATCAGTCCTTCGAAATCCGCAAGCATCAATGGATGGCTTGCATCGCGCGCAGAGAGATTTTGCACCGGCAACGGCCAAGCAATGGCAAGCGCCGGATCTTGCGGGTGCAAACCGCCTTCTGCTTCAGGTCGAAAAGGGGCAGAGTGGGCATAGATCATCCGCACATCATCGGTGAGCGCTTGAAACCCGTGGGCAAAGCCTGCCGGAATCAGCAGGGAGCGTGCATTGCTCTCAGACAGCTCCACTGTGACATGGTTGAGAAAACTTGGTGAACCGTGGCGCAAATCCACCACCACGTCCAGAATGGCTCCCTGCACGCAGGTCACCAGCTTCCACTCTGCAAAAGGTGCATGTTGAAAATGCATGCCCCGCACCGTGCCGGCATGGAGTGTCCCCGTCTCGTTGATCTGCATGACTGGGCCAGGCCATCCGAAGGCGGGCAATTCCTCGCCACAAAACAACCGGCTGAGAAAGCCGCGTTCATCACCAAACCGGCTGCGGGTCAGCACTGTCAGACCGGAGATTGCCGTAGGTTCTGGTTGGAAACGGGCGCTCATACGGCAAGATCCAATCGTGTGGACAAGGCTGCGCAATAATCCGCAATATCAGCACGACAAAGCGTCAGTGCAGACGCACCTTTTAACTGCTGTTGATACCAGTTCATGGTGCGAGAAATCGTCTCTTGCAGGTTCCAGACAGGATGATAGCCAAGGGCGCGTGCCGCCAGCGTGCTGTCGAGCATCAGATAGCCAGCCTCGTGCGGGCCTTCATGTCCATCACCCAACTCCACCTTGCCCTCACCAAAGCTCTTGGCGCTGATGGAGAGGACATCGGCTACGGTGGCAGCACCGGCATGATCAGGGCCAAAGTTCAAGGCGGTGAAGCTGTGGGGCTTGTGCCACAGCGCCTGTGCGATAGTGATATAGCCTGCCAGCGGCTCCAGCACATGCTGCCAGGGGCGCACGGCACCGGGTCTTCTGACCTGCACGGGCTGACCAGAGCTCCATGCGCGCACGGCATCGGGGATCAGCCGATCGTCGGCCCAATCACCACCGCCAATCACATTTCCAGCACGCGCGGTGGCAAGACCGATAGATTTTTCTGCAAAAAACGAGGCACGATAGCTGGCCACCACAATTTCCGCCGCAGCCTTGCTGGCGCTGTAGGGATCGTGCCCGCCTAAAGGGTCGGTCTCGACAAAGGCTTTGCCGGTCTCGGCGTTTTCGTAAACCTTATCGGTGGTGATCACCACGATGGACTTAACATCACCCGCATCGCGCAGAGCATCCAGCAGATGTGCGGTTCCCTGCGCATTGATCTCAAACGTGCCTACCGGATCGCGATAGCCCTGCCGCACCAAGGGCTGGGCGGCGAGATGAAAGACAATGTGCGGATTGGCCGCAGCCACACAGGCACGCACGCGCGCGCGGTCGCGCAGATCGCATAGATCGCATAGATCGCATAGATCAGACGCACGAGACGTATCGCCATGCAGCAAGGTATACAGGCTGGGAGATGTTTCCGGGGCCAGCGCAAGACCGTGCACCTCAGCCCCCAGATCGCTCAACCACAAGGCCAGCCAACTGCCCTTGAAGCCGGTATGGCCGGTCAGAAGAACCCGTTTTCCGCGCCAGAAATGGGAATCAATCATTGTTACCAACTCTTCCACGGCGGATTGCCGCTTGCCCATAAGGCTTCGAGTTGATTTTTATCGCGCAGCGTATCCATGGGCTGCCAGAAGCCATCGTGGAGATAGGCGCAAAGCTCGCCATCTTCCGCAAGCCCCATCAGCGGCTCGGCTTCCCAAGGCATGTCATCGCCTGCAATGCGATCAATGCATTTCGGCGAGAGTACGAAGAAGCCTCCGTTGATATAGCCCGTCTCGCCCACCGGCTTTTCCACAAAGCCGCGCACGCTGTGCCCATCCATTTTCAAGGCACCGTAGCGGGCCGGTGGCTGCACGGCGGTGACGGTTGCAAGCTTGCCATGATCTTTGTGAAACTGAATGGTGGCCGCGACATCGACGTCAGAAACGCCATCGCCATAGGTAAAGCAAAAGGCTTCTTCGTCTTTCAGGTAGGATGCCACGCGCTTCAAACGCCCACCCGTCATGGAGTTTTCGCCGGTATCCACCAGCGTTACGCGCCAGCTTTCGGCATTCTGCTTATGAAATTCCATGCGGTTTTCGGCAAAGTCGAAGGTGATATCCGACATATGCAGGCCGTAATTGGCGAAATATTCCTTGATAATATAGCCCTTGAAGCCGCAGCAAATGATGAAGTCACGGATGCCATGGCCATAATAGAGCTTCATAATATGCCAAAGGATTGGCCGTCCGCCGATTTCAATCATCGGCTTGGGACGCAGGTGCGTTTCCTCGGAAATGCGCGTACCCAATCCACCAGCGAGGATAACTGCCTTCATCACACCCACTCCGGGGCAGCGATGCAAGCTGTCTCATCCATGAATCCCGCAATGCCGACAGTGCTCAACGCCATGTCCTGCCCCAATTTACATTAAACTGGGAGAATCCTAACGGCGGAAACTGTCGTCAAACTGGTGGAGCGATCAAAGAATCAATAAGCGCCTACTGCCAGCCGCAGCGCCATATCATCCAGCACCTTGACCTCTTTCAAATGCAAGCGCCGCTCCCAGGCAAGGGACGTGGCAATAATGTCATCCAGCCCCGGATGCTCAGAGGTCCAGCCAAGCTTTTCGCGCGCAACGGAGGGATCGGCAATCACGCAGGCGCAATCACCCGCCCGCCGCTCTTGAAACGTCACAGCCAGTTTCACACCTGCCACGCGCTCAACCGCCGCCAGAACATCCAGAACCGAGGCACCGCGACCATAGCCACAATTGGCGACGAGTGATTTTCCGCCAGACTCCAGATAGTGCAGGGCCATGGCATGCGCATTCACAAGGTCATCAACATGGATGTAGTCACGCACGCCCGTGCCATCAAAGGTGGAATAATCCGTGCCGTAGACATCAATACCGGCGCGATAACCGAGAGCCGCCTCACATGCCACCTTGATCAGATGCGTGGCACCACGGGTCGATTGCCCAACCCTGCCCTTCCGTTCGCCGCCCGCAACATTGAAATAGCGCAGGGCCACATAGCGGAAATCCTGCGTCGCCCGGGCCGCGTCGGCCAGAATATGCTCCGTCATCAGTTTCGACTGACCGTAGGGGCTTTGAGGCTTGACAGCATCTGTCTCGCGCACCGGCCGATCGGCCTCCGGCATTCCATAGACTGCGGCAGTGGATGAGAAAATAAACTTGCCGATCTTTGCCCTGACGGCTTCTTCAATCAGAATACAGGCTTTGACGGTGTTGTTATTGTAATAATCCAGTGGATTTGAGAGGCTATCCGGCACCACCACCAGGCCCGCGAAATGAAAAATCGCGTCTATACTGTGTTTGCTGAAAATATCGCGCAACAGATGCCTATCGCCAATATCGCCGCAATAAAACGTCGCTTTTGGTGCAACAGCGCTGCGAAAACCTGTCGATAGCCGATCAAGCACAATAACGTCGTGGCCGCTATCAATCAGCGACCACGCCATATGGCTTCCAATATAGCCTGCACCACCCGTTACCAAGACTGCCATCGGCCTCTCCAACAAGAGATCATCTCTCGCATGTCCGTAGCCCATAGCTGCTTGTGACCCCGTTAAAATCTGCGGGTGTAAAAAGCAATTTTCCGACATTTTAGACAGATGGATAATGCCGTCTTAATTCAGGTCATGCAACCGCTAAACACCTCAAAGTCTGGCAATATAATCGCTCAACCGGTTGGCGGCATCTTCGATCTGACGTGGATCGCGCAAAAAACAGGCGCGCAGGAATGTTGCTCCACCTGCGCCAAAGGCCGAGCCGGGAGCCAGGCCAACGCCGGTCTTATCGACAATATCCAGCGCGGCTTTTCGGCTGTCGGTGATGCCGTCAATTTCCAGAAAGGCGTATAAGGCCCCATCCGGCTTGGCGGAGCGCACCCGGTTTGTGGCAATCAGGGCATTGAGCAAGATGTCGCGCGAGGTGCGGGCACGGGCGATATTGTCCTGCACAAAGGCATCGCCTTCGTTGAGTGCCACAATAGCACCGCGCTGCATGAACTGCGCCACACCAGAGGTGGAATATTGAATGAGATTTTCCAGAACTTGGCCGATTTCCGGCGGAGCCACCAGCCAGCCGACCCGCCAACCGGTCATGGACCAGTTTTTGGAAAAGGAATTGGCAAAAATCACCCGATCGCCCTCTTCCATCACATCCATGAAGGATGGTGCACGGCCCGCGCCCGCGAAATAATATAGCGCGTAAATCTCGTCGGCCAAAATCCACAGACCGTGCTTGCGGGCAAGGGACAAAATCGCTTTCAAATCGTTAAGGCTTGCTGTCCAGCCGGTGGGGTTGGAGGGCGTGTTGATAAACAGCGCCTTGGTTTTCGGTGTGATGGCCTTTTCAATGCGCTCAACATCCAGCTTCCAGCCACCATCGACATAGCCGATCTTGACACCCACGGGCTTGGCCCCGGCAATGCCGATGACCGAAACAATATTGGGCCAGCATGGCGAGAGATAAATCATCTCATCCCCCGGCTGGGTCATGGCCTGCACCGCCAATTGAATGGCCTGCATGCCGGAACCCGTGACATAGAAATGCTCCATGGAGCGCTCAACCGCGAAATGCCGACGGTAATAATCCGACAAAGCCTGCCGCAACTCCGGCACACCGCGCTGCCATGTGTAAAATGTCTCGCCGCCCAAAAGGGCGCTACTTGCCGCCTGATTGATAAAATCTGGGGTTGGCAAATCACCTTCACCCGCCCAGAGCGGCAGGAGATTATCCCGCCCACGGGCATAATTGATGATTTCGACAATCCCGCTTTCGGGGGTAGAGATGGCACGCTGGCTGAGACTGGTGATCAGGGACATGGCAAAGGCTCCTACATTGCCATCGTTCATAAACGAAGGAGGAGCAGAAATCCTATGATATTGCTTGGAAGACCAATCGTTTTTGGTGATGTATTCTGCCCCAGCACTCACCAAACAACAGAGATACATTGGAGCGCCGCGCGGTTTATAAAACGCACAGCGCTGTAACACTCTAGAGTCTGCCAGGTTCAGATTGAACCAGACAGACTCTAAAATTCTTTGTTTTCGTTTGTCTTTTCGGGAAAACCG
>DNPN01000127.1:12172-19366 GCA_003501385.1 Rhizobium sp.
GGAAAACCGGGTTCCACTTTTCCCGAACAAACTCTAAATCTGCGGCATAATTTTCACCTTAAATTGACTTCGATTTCAGCAATTATGCTGGAACAATCTTGCTTTGAGCGACCCACGGTTATTCACTGACCAGCGTCCAATAACCGCAGTTGAGCGTACCCGTGCAAAACCCATCATCCGCGCTGACCATTCTGAAATTTTTCGCCCCCGCCCCAACCTCGGTTCTGGAAGCATTGCGACACAAGCCTTTGGGCAATGCGGTGATTTTGAAGTTTCTTCAAAATTCGCCAAAAAGTGTCACAGGCTATCATATCGCTGGGAATGCAGAGACCGCCACCATGCTGGTGATCAACAATCGATGGAACGATTTTGATCGGGAGACCTATCCCACGGCCACATCCACCGCGCTGATTTCAAGTGACAATCCAACATTCACACAAGCGCTTGTCGAAATTTTACCGCGTCATGAAACTCTGGTGTTCAAACTGGCAAACGAGATGGATCGAGATGTCGTCGCACAGCAGTTTCCCTTGGAACGACAAAGAGCGCTCCTGTCCTATAGCACGCGCAACCATGTGGCAGGTGATGAAAGCATTGCAATCAATTGGAATTCCAGGCAAGCGCCTTTTGAGCTGTTTGCCGCACAGGGACACAGCCAACGCTGGCTTGCTCCGCTCATAGACAATGGCCGAGCCTTTACCTGTGCATTCGAGGAGAATGGCAAAGCGCTTTCGGCATGTTTCGCCTTTCAGATCGATGACAAGATATGGGAAATCGGCGGGGTGTATACCCTTCCCCAGGCTCGCAGACGAAAACTTGCAAAAAGCGTGGTCAGCGCAGCCACGGCAGAGCTTGTGCAATCAAACCGCTTGCCACGCTATCAAGCGGAAGACACAAATAAGCCATCCATTCAACTGGCCGAATCTCTCGGCATGACACGGTGTTTAACGCTCACCCACTATCTCAGCACAGCGAGTGTCAAATAAGCGCTCATCGGTTCAAGCAGATTTCGCTTTCAGCAAATCCCGAATTTCCGTCAACAGTTGTACATCGGCTGGTGGTGGTGCGGCCTTGGCATCGCTTTTTTCCTGACGGTCCAGCTGTTTGCGCATGGTGTTGACGCCCTTGACCATCAGGAAAATGATCCAGGCGAGAATCACAAAATTGATCACCACCGTGAGAAAATTGCCATAGGCAAATACGGCCCCCTGCTTGCGCGCTTCCACGAGGCTTTGAGCTGTCACGTTGGCGCTCAACGGAATAAAATAGTTGGAGAAATCAAAGCCGCCAAACACCACCCCGACCAGCGGCATCACGATGTCATTGACCAACGAATTGACGATCAGGCCAAAGGCTCCGCCAATGATCACGCCCACAGCAAGATCCATCACATTGCCACGGGCAATAAAGGATTTGAATTCGTTGAGCATATTGACCCCTTTCCAAACGCTTCAATATCTCTTTAAGCATAGCAGCATAGATGAAAATTGTGCAACACGAGGCATTGAACGTAAAACGAGTTTCATCTTCGACTTATTGACAAGATGGTGCCCGATTTCAAATTGGTGAAACATCACCTAAAATACCCTGTGAATGGGGAGGAGCCAGACAGTGCTTCCGGCATGGGTGTTTATCACCGCGTCAATTCTGTATCTGTTGCTTTTGTTTGCCGTGGCAAGCTTTGGCGATCGATCCAGCCGTAGAAGGGGCGTGTCGCCCCTTGGGCGTCCCTTGGTGTATGGGTTGTCGCTGGCCGTCTATTGCACCTCTTGGACCTATTTTGGCGGTGTCGGGCTGGCAGCAGACCATGGGCTGGAATTCATGGGCATTTATATTGGCCCGATTCTGATGCTGACCCTCGGCATGCCGCTGATGCGCCGGATGATCGAAATTGCCAAGGCCGAAAAACTCACCTCTGGTGCAGATTTCGTAGCGGCCCGCTATGGCAAAAACCCGATTGTCGGCATGTTGGTGACGGTGATTTCGCTGGCAGCCTCCATTCCCTATATCGCGCTTCAGCTCAAAGCCGTCTCCAATTCCGTCACGGTGATGGTCAATCCGCAGGATTATGGCATTGGCACCGGCAATCTCTATTTTGTCGATCTGGCGCTGGTGGTGACACTGACGCTGGCCTGTTTCGCCATGGTTTTTGGCACCCGCCATACGGATGCGACCGAACATCAGGATGGGTTGATTCTGGCCGTTTCGATGGAATCCGTCGTCAAACTGCTGGCCTTTCTCACTCTGGGCATCACGGTGGTGTTCTTTCTGTTTGATGGCCCTGCCGACCTGTGGCACGCGGCCACCCAAAACCCGCAGGTGATGGCAGCGCTGACCCATGAGACGCCCATCAGTCGCTGGATTTTGCTCACCCTGTTATCCGGCTTTGCCATTCTCATGCTGCCGCGCCAGTTTCATGTCACCGTGGTGGAAAATCGCACCCTGCGTGAACTGAAAATGGCACGGTTTCTGCTGCCTGCCTATCTCATTGCCATCAATCTGTTTGTGCTGCCCGCCGCCATTGGTGGGCTTTTGACCTTCAACGGCTCTGGCAATGCCGATCTTTACGTCCTGTCCCTGCCACTGACCCATAATCTGCCGTTGGTGTCGCTGATCACCTTTCTGGGTGGATTTTCGGCGGCAACGGCGATGGTGATTGTGGAAACAGTGGCCCTGGCCATCATGATTTCCAACGATATTGTCATGCCGGTGCTGCTTCGGCGCGGCTTCAGCCAGCGCTATGGCGCGTCGCAAAGCCTTGCGAAAACCGTGCTGATCATTCGCCGCCTCGCGATCTTTGCGGTACTGCTGCTGGGCTATGCCTATTATCGTCTGGCCAATGATGATCGGGGGCTGTCATCCATTGGCCTTCTGGCCTTTGCCGCCATTGCCCAGATTGCGCCTTCGCTGCTGGGCGGGTTGATCTGGCGGCGCGCCAATGCGCGTGGGGCCATTTTGGGCCTGACGCTGGGCTTTCTGGCATGGATTTATATGCTGTTGCTGCCAAGCTTCGGGCTGGATGCCCATAAGGATCTGGCTCCGCAAATTCTATCCTTCCTGTTTCCTGGCGTTACAGCCTTTGCTGAAGCCAACCCCGATCTGTTGTTGAATGCCACGGTTCTAAGCCTGCTGATCAATACCATCGCCTTTGTGCTGGGCAGCCTCAGCCGCAATCCCAAGCCAGTGGAACGCATCCAGTCCGGCATTTTCGTGCGCGGCCATCTGCGCTCGCAATTTGCCACCCGTGGCTGGAAAACCCGCGTCAGCATTGGCGATCTGAAAACCGCCATTGCCCGCTATCTGGGCCAGGAGCGCATGGAGCGCTCTTTGCGCCGCTTTGAACAATCAGCGGGAAGACGCCTGGAAAATGATGCTCCGGCCGATATGGCCTTCATTCATTTTACCGAGCAATTGCTAGGCAGCGCCATTGGCTCTGCCTCGGCACGGCTGGTGTTGTCACTGATCTTGCAAAAGGTGGAGGACACATCCGCCGATACCGCATGGTTGCTGGATCAGGCCAGCGAAGCGCTGCAGTACAATCAGGATATGCTGCAAACCGCCCTTTCGCAGATGGATCAGGGCATTGCCGTGTTCGATGCTTCTGGCCGCTTGAGCATCTGGAACCGAAGGTTTCGCGATCTGCTCGATTTGCCCGATGAAATGGGTCAAGTCGGCGTTGCGCTGAGCGAGATTGTTGCGCAATTGCGCCTGCGCGGCGATATTGAGACGGGACAGGAACAGGAGATCCTCGCCAATTTCCACCATCTGGATGCACCCTTCCAGCTGGTGTTAACTGGTGGAGAGCGGATTGTCGAAGTGCGCTGCAATGCCATGCCAGACAAGGGATTGGTGGCCACGTTCACGGACATCAGCCAGCGCGTGGCCGCTGACCGGGCATTAAAACAGGCCAATGAAACGCTGGAGCAGCGGGTGGGTGCCCGCACCGCCGAACTCACCAAGGTCAACAAGGCACTGGCCGTGGCGCGCGCCAGTGCGGATGAGGCCAATATTGGCAAAACCCGGTTTTTTGCCGCCGCTGGCCACGATATTTTGCAGCCCCTGAATGCGGCAAGGCTCTATTCATCGGCTCTGGTTGAACGCCTTGGCCAATCAGAGGACGCCGTTCTGGTGCGCAATATCGATTCGGCACTCGAATCGGTGGAGCTTATTCTCGGAGCTGTGCTTGATCTTTCGCGGCTGGACACGGGGGCGATGAAACCGCGCTTTGCCACCGTCGCTCTGCAGGATCTTCTGGAACGGATGAGAACCGATTTCGAGCCGATGGCGCGGGAGAAAAACCTGAAGCTGATCATTCGGCCCACCACGTTGACGGTGCGCTCGGACCCGAATTTGCTGCGCCGCCTTGTCCAAAATCTGGTGTCCAACGCCATCAAATATACCCCATCGGGCAAGGTGCTGGTGGGGGTGCGCAAACGCGGTGATCAGGCCGTTTTGCAGGTCACGGATTCCGGCATCGGCATCCCCTCATCCAAATTCCGCACCGTGTTCAAGGAATTTGCCCGGCTGGATGAGGGCATGAAAAATGCGTCCGGCCTTGGCCTTGGCCTATCGATTGTCGATCGCATTGCGCGGGTTTTGCAGCATCCGGTGGCTCTGGAATCCCGACAAGAGCATGGCAGCAGTTTTCGTGTCTCCATGCCATTGGCCGTGGCCAGCACCCGGCCTTTGCACAGCGAACAGATGGCACCACCCCAGCCCACAGCTGCAACGCTCCTCAATGGCGTGCGGGTTTTGTGCATCGATAACGAACCGGACATTCTGAATGGCATGCAACTGCTGATCGGCGGCTGGGGGGCAACCGTGATCACCGCAGGCTCGATTGCAGAGCTGGACCAGGTCTTTGTCGCCCATCCGCAGCCACCGGATGTGATGATTGCCGATTATCATCTGGGCGATGGCAGCGGCATTGGTGCCATCTTGCAGCTTCGCGCCCTTTATCATGCTGACATACCGGGCCTGCTCATGACAGCAGACCGCACGGCTGATGTGCGACAAGAGGCAGAGCGCCACTCCATTGCCGTGCAGCATAAGCCGGTCAAGCCCGCAGCGTTGCGGGCCTATATCACCCAAGCCTCATCGGCACGGCGCAACGCCGCAGAATAGGTCTGCCGGCACCACGGCACACGACCAAAGCCCTGAGATTGACAGCACGGCTAATCATAGATATATTTTATCCGCGATTAAAAGGAAGCCGCTATGAAACTCAGCGATGGTGTGGAGCAAGCGATACACAGTATGGCCATGCTGGCTTGCCTTGACGAAGGAAGCACGCTCTCGGCGGCGGCCTTGGCCGAATATCATGGTGTATCGCCAAGCTACCTGCTCAAACACATGCAAGCGCTGTCGGCCGCAGGTTTGGTGGATACTGTGCCAGGACCGAAAGGCGGCTATCGACTCGCCCGCAGCACCGACAGCATCAACCTGCTCAATATCGTGCTGGCGGTTGAAGGGTCGCAACCCGCTTTTCGCTGCCATGAAATTCGCCAGCGCGGACCCAACCCATTGCCCGCGCGCTATTTTGAAAAACCCTGCGGCATTGCCGCTGTCATGCTGGCGGCAGAGCGTGTTTACCGGGCAGAGCTTGCCAAAACCAGTCTTGCCGATCTGATGCAAGACCTCAAAGAAACGGATGATGGCGGCATTGCAGCCCGTGGCTGCGCCTTCCTTGACATCCATGAACGCAAACAAACCCGTTGACCTTCAAAGTCCATAGGAAAGCCATGTCTGTCCAACGTCTCGATATTCTCAAAGCCGCACTTGCATCCTACAAAGCCGTCAGCAATTTGGAACATTATGTGCAATCCTCGCTGTCGCGCGCCGATATCCATCTGATCAAATTGCGCGCCTCGCAAATCAACGGATGCGCCTTTTGCGTGGACAAGCACGTCAAAGAAGCGCGTCGCGACGGAATGGGTGAGCAGTGGATCAACCTGATCTGCGCATGGCGAGAATCCACCGTCTATAGCGCGCGTGAGCGGGCTTTGCTCGGTTGGGTCGAAACACTCACTCATCTTGCAACAACAGGTGCGCCCGATGCCGATTTTGCGGCCCTGCAAGCGCATTTCACCCACGAAGAGATCGCCAACGTGACTGTGGCGATTGGCACCATCAATCTTTGGAACATGATTGCTGTGGGCTTTCGCTTTCAGCACCCGGTTGATGCGCCACAGCAGGCGGCTTGAAAACAACAAAGAAAGGCCAGCAACAAGCGGGCCTTTCAACGATTGATGCAAAGCTTATTGCATGGCTGCATCCAGCTTGGCTTTCCAATCGCCATTCGTCAGAGCCTTGGTCATGAAGCCATCCACGGCAGCTTTGAAGGCCGCGTCTTTGCGCAGCAGATAGGCGTTTTCAAAATGGGTGAAAGGCTCCTTCACCGCAGCCGGGCAGAGTACGCCGGGGTGCAGCTTGGATTGCAGATCCACTTCGACGCCATCGGTCACCATGACATCGGCCTTGTTGGCGGCGATCTGGTCAAAAATAACCTTGTTATCGGAGAAAACCTCAATCGGGGCCTTGGTAAAATGCTCATGGGCAAATTTGTCATTGGTGCCACCGGGATTAACGATCACCCGCACCGATGGCACATCAATGGCTTCAAGGCTGGTGAACTTGTCCTTGTCTTCACAGCGCACGATGGGCCGCTTGCCATCCTTGATGTTGGACACCGAGAAATCACCCACTTCGGCACGGGCCGGATTGACGGTAATGCCACCCAGCACCATGTCAAATTTATCGGCCTTGAAATCCTCCAGCATGGTTTTCCATGTGGTGGTGACAAATTCCGGCTTTACACCCAGATCGGTCGCCAGCGCCTTGCCCATGGCAATATCGGCCCCGACCAATTCGCCGTCCGCGCCCTTGTAACTGAAGGGCTTGTAATCGCCGGTGGTGCCGATGCGGATTACCCCCGCCTTGTGGATGGCTGCAAGGGCACCCTCTTCTGCCTGAGCACCACTTGCTGCGGCAACCAGTGCTGCAAACAGGCACACAAACAGGCACCCCGGCGAAAATTTCATCATCATGGCTCTCTCTTCTGCATTCAATAAAGTCGATGTCACACCGCGATGTAACGATCCTTGCGATGGTTGATGGCCAACACCAGGTTCAACACCACCACACCCGCAATCGAGGCGGCAATAATGGCAGGTGTGGCCACAAAAAATGAGCAGA
>DNPN01000102.1:0-3966 GCA_003501385.1 Rhizobium sp.
AGCCTGCCGGTGCACAGCCTGGGCAGCCAGCCTTTGGATGCGCTGATCACCCGCCATGTCTGGCCCGACCAGCCCCGCGCGCCATTACAACGCCGCCAGCTGCAGGGCATGTTGACCGGTTTTATGGACCTGGTGCTGCTGCACCAAGGGCGTTATTACGTGCTCGACTACAAATCCAACCGCTTGGCAAACTACCTGCCCGAGGCCTTGCAACAAGCCATGTTGCAGCACCGCTACGACGTGCAGGCCGCGCTGTATGGGCTGGCGCTGCACCGGCTGCTCAAAAGCCGCTTACCCGGTTACAACCCGGCCCAGCATTTGGGTGGTGCCTTGTACCTGTTCCTGCGCGGCATTGACCAGCCTAGCTGTGGTCTGCTGCACCTGAGTTTGCCGGTTGAGTTGATCGAAGAGATGGATGAGGTGTTTTCGCGATCACCGATGCAGGATCGGCAGGATATTCGTCAATGATGTTTCTGCGTGCATTTTTGGCCTGTAGCCCCGGTAATACTTGCGCAAGCAGCTATTAACTCAATAGCGATAGTTGCATGAATAGAACCGCACAGGGCAGCCGCATTCTCATTGCAAACCGTTCACCCCAGTCCCTAAACCGTCTCGTCCATCCCTAGCCAGCGCATCTGCCCATGACCTGCCTCATTGAGCTTGGCTACCAACGGGGCCGCTGCGGGCTCGGGCAAGGTGAAGGTCATTTCAACCTGCGCGGTGTGTTGCACCTGGCCCAGCGTACCGCCTGCAGCTTGCAACTCTCGGCGGACCAAACCTTCCAGCGCGTAGGGCAGGGCGCAGCGCAGGGTGAGCAGGCGCACGATGGGAGCTTTTTCAGCGCCCAGCAGCGCCTGGGCAATACAGTCGGTGTAGGCGCGCACCAGGCCACCGGCTCCCAGGTTCACGCCGCCGTAGTAACGCACCACCGTGGCCAGCACACCGTCCAGATCCTGGTGGCGCAAGACCTCAAGCATGGGCCGCCCGGCCGTGCCGCTGGGCTCGCCATCGTCCACCGCCGCCGAGTGCCCGCCCGCCAGCAGCGCCCAGCACACATGCGCCGCCGCCGGGTGCTGCGAACGCAACGCGGCCACCACCTGCTGCGCCGCTGCACGGTTCGCCACGGGCTGCACGCAGCCGATGAAGCGGCTCTTTTTGATCAGCAGTTCGCTGGTGCATGGGGTGGTGAGGGATTGGGGCATGGGGCGGACATTTTCGGCGGGATGATGTGTAGTCTGGCAAGGCAGTTGGTAGCATTGGAGAATTACGTGGTTCCTATCTTTGAACTCTTGCAAAAATTCATTTGACTGATAGATTTCATTTTCGGTTGCAAGTTCTCAAACATGCTAGTTGTTGTTTCAATGTATTGATCAGAATGCTTTTCTGGAAAATAAATCAATTTGACAGTATTGCAGTGTCAGTATTCGTTAATGTGGGATTTGTTGCCAAGTTGTTTTTTTAGAGGTTTGATTCTCGGCATTTGCTGCCATTAAGTGAATGGGAGTATATTTTTAATGGACTTGTTTACCAGTATTCTTTCCCAAGAACAACTTCACCCAAACTTTCTTCGCGTCTTAGTTCCTGAGCGAGTTGGAGAGCGTGAGATCGTGTCTGAATGGGCGGAAGGCTTTCCCGACCGTGATAATAAGTTTGTCCACGAATTCCAAACTACATTTAATTCTTCATTTTGGGAGATCTACCTTCACGGACTATTCAAGTTCTATTCGTTCACAATGAATTGGTCTCACGCTAGCCCGGATTTCTGGTTGCGTACACCGTGGGGGGATGTCATTGTGGAGGCAGTCACAGCAAATGCGGCATCGGGAGCAATGCCGGAGTGGGAAAAGTCCAAGTTCATGACAAAAAACGTCAAAGACCAAATATTTTGGCCTTTGAATCGCGAGGCCATTATTCGGCTTTCAAGCGCTTTGCTGTCGAAGTTGAGGAAATACAAGAGCAACTATCGAACACTGGCCCACGTTCCAGGAAAACCATTCGTTGTTGCCATCGCACCCTTTGAGCAACCCGATTTTCAGTATCAATATGACCGCCCGATGAGGGCCTTGCTCTACGATGACTATGTCGATGAGGATGCCTGCTCCCGTGATCCCGCACGATTCCCTGACGGTCCACCAAGCGTGAAACTCGGGACAATCGAAAAGGACAATGGCGCGTCGTTCGATCTCGGGATTTTTGAGAATGACGGGTGGTCTGAAATCAGTGCGGTCATGTTCTCTTGTGTAGCTACTTGGGGAAAGACAGTTGCCATGTCATCGCGCCCACGTTTAGGAACTGTGGCTACAACCTGGGGTACGACATTAAGCGGGAAATCAGTTGGGCGGATGCGTTCAATCGGAATTCCCAGCGAAACCATCAGCGATGGTTTACAGATATTTCATAACCCTTATGCACGGAACCCGCTTGATCTCCGAATTTTTCGCCACGATGGAGTTGTTCAGCACTATCAGTCAGAGACAGGGTGGGTTCGCGAAGAATACGATGCATGTTTGCAATGTAGGACTGTGCATGCAATCGGTCTGCAAGATGGTGAGCCTCCAGAATCTTACATGGCTCCCAATGAAGCGCCTACCGCCGTGATTCTCTAAGGGTGGCTTTCATGACGCATCAAGAAAAACAACGGTTGACAGATTTAATTCGGGACGGCTATATCCGGAGTCTTACTATCGATGCCAACATTTTTGTTGAGAATAGCCTGTCATTAACAGGGGGAACAATTGGGCAGTTGGTGCAGTTCAAAAATAGCCGATTCAGTTTAGTCCTCTCTGAGATTGTTATCCGTGAAATAAGTCGACGGATAGCAGAGTCTCATCAAGAAAGCTTGGAAAATTGGAAAAGAACAGCTAGAAAGTTAAGGCGTTTTCCGAGTGTTGGAGATGAGGTGGATGATCTCAATTCTGCAGTGGCCGAATTACCAACAGCGAAGGATATTGCGAGATGGGAAGTCGACGCTTTTCTAGTCGATACAGGCGCAGAAGTGATCTCTGCTGACCATGCATCTATGGAGAATATGCTGAATCTATATTTTGATGGTCGGCCACCATTCGAGCCGGGCAAGCGGAACGAGTTCCCAGATGCCATTGCGCTTCTTGGAATAGAGGCTTGGACTCGTGCTTCGAGAGGTGGAATGCTGGTAGTTAGCAAGGATGGGGGGTGGAAGCGCTTCTGTCAGGAGTCTGATGTTGAGGGCATTTTTGTGCTGGAAGACATTGCGACAGCACTTTCGATCATTAATGAGAGCGAAGGTGTGCGTGCTGCGACAGCCCAAGTTCGTTGGAAATGTATGTTGGACAGGATTCAAAGTCGGGATTTTGCCTTGGAAGGGCAGCAGCGTCTGAAGACGACTTTGTTGGAGGAGTCGCAGGCAACAGGCCATAGCCACTTGGCATATGCAGTGAATATATTCAAAGTGGAGCTGAGCTATTTTCGGTATGAGAACGGCCAGCGCGTGCGTGATGATGATTCTGCTCTATCGATCATCTTGGATGTGTATGCCCATGTCACTTTCTGGGCGCAATTCAGCTTCTTTAACGCAGATAAGACGAAATCCTTTGGGCAAGGAACTTATGCCTTTGGCAAGGACATCGCAGCCGGGATGCTTGTCACGGATGACAGGCAATCAATTTCTGTAGAGATGCTGGTAAAAAAAGACGAACTAATCATTGATTTCGGAGAGGTGGAGCCAGATCCTGCGGGAGAAACTTCGCACTTGCCTGGGTAGCGTGTATGGATCACATGTTGATGACGATTGGCGCAGCTTCTCGCCTTCATAGTTTCAATTCCGTCGGGGTTATCCAAGAGACTATTTCTCATCGCTTTCAACGTTCACTTCGCCGACGATGCGCTTGTCTGTAGGCGGTTGATGCCCACGTCGATCACCACTGCGCCACGGCGCACCATTTGCGGCACGATCAGGCCGGGTTTGCCGGCGGCCACGATCAGGATGTC
>DNPN01000102.1:4186-4382 GCA_003501385.1 Rhizobium sp.
CCATTTGCGGCACGATCAGGCCGGGCCGCCCGGAGGCCACGAGCAGGATGTCTGCCAGGATGGTGTGCTGCGCCGGGTCGCCCTAAACTTTGAACATGAAACCCTCACTGCAACCCATTGAACATCTTGGCTCGATTCGAGCGTTTGCAATTGGTAGAAGACCTCTGGGACGAGTTTTCTGCCGAGTCCACACCAG
>DNPN01000049.1 GCA_003501385.1 Rhizobium sp.
TTGAAATTTTTTCGAGTCAGGCTCTCAAAGTGAATATTATTTTTTGAGAAGGGAAACGTGTTGTCAACTTGGCAACGCTGTGCTTACCTGAGAAAAAAGCCGAAAAGGCGGGGACGCAGCTTCATGCAATGGAGAGTGTGCCGCATATGGCGGATTTGAACGCTATTGAAATTCGCAATGTTTGCAAGGTCTTCGGCTTTGGAGACTATGCTTTTGCTGCGGTGAAAGACGCTTGCGTCTCGATACGTCAGGACGAATTTTTTACGCTTCTCGGGCCGTCTGGATGTGGCAAAACGACTCTTCTCAGGCTGATAGCCGGCTTTGAATATCCGACCTCGGGCGAGATTCTGCTGAACGGTCAAGACATCGCCGCAATGCCGCCCTTTCAACGCCCGATCAATACAGTTTTTCAGAGCTATGCCCTTTTTCCGCACATGACGGTCGCGGAGAATATCGCCTTTGGCCTTACCATGCTGGGTCGGCCAAAGCGTGAGATCAGGGCGCGCGTTGACGCGATGTTGAGATTGGTGCGGATGGAAACTCTGTCAGATCGCCGTACCTCCGAAATTTCCGGCGGCCAGCAGCAGCGCGTCGCGCTCGCGCGTGCACTCGCGCCCCAGCCAAAGGTTCTTCTGCTCGATGAGCCGCTCTCTGCGCTGGACTATAAATTGCGCAAGGACATGCAGATTGAGCTAAAACGCCTTCAGGCAGAAGCGGGCATCACCTTTATTTTCGTGACCCACGATCAGGAAGAGGCGCTGACCATGTCTGATCGCATTGCGGTCATGTCAGCGGGCAAAATATTGCAAGTGGGGACGCCGCGGGAAATCTATGATGCGCCTGCTGACCGTTTCGTGGCGGATTTCATTGGCGAAACCAATTTCTTGAACGGCCGGATTCGTTCCGTAACAGATGGGATTGCGGAGGTGGAAACTACTGTTGCCGGACGGATTCTGGCAATCACACCGCGCGATTTCGCTGGCGACGGTGATGTCACAGTGGTGCTGCGGCCTGAACATGCCATCCTTTGCCCGCCAACAGGTCATCCTGCCTGCCAAATGACTGGAACGCTGGAAAACATCATCTATTTTGGCACCGACACCCATTACCATGTCCGTCTGAGAGACGGCGAGACCATCTTCACCCTGCGCGAACAGAATAAACCGTTGCAAGCGACACAGTTTGTGCAAGGCGACCGCGTCGGCATTGCGATAGAGCCCAACTCAGCACGGGTCTTGAGGAAATAACATGTCCCAGACCGCCGAGAGGATAGAAGACAAAAAAGGCCGGGAGATCCGGAAAAAATGGCTTCTGTCACTTCCGGCTCTGCTCATCATCATGCTTGCGTCCACAGGACCGCTCCTGATTGTCGTGGTCTATTCCTTCCTCACGCCCGGTCCCTATGGCGATGTGCAATGGGTGATGTCGTTCAACGGCTGGATCAGCGTGGTGCTTGAAAAGGATATTTTCGACGGCACGTTTTCGCTGGCCGATGCCCATGTCTCCATCTTTCTGCGCTCAGTGGTCCTTTCGCTCGTCACCACGCTCCTGACGCTAGTGATCGGTTTTCCCACCGCCTATTTTATCGCGACGCGCCCGCAGACGAAACGAGAACTCTGGCTGCTCCTCATCACCATCCCTTTCTGGACCAACCTTTTGATCCGCACCTTCGCCATTCTGGAGATTATCCGCAACGAAGGGCTGATTAATGGTCTTTTGTTGCGGTTCGGAATCATCTCCAAGCCGGTTCAAATGCTGTTCACCGATGGCGCGATTCTGACAGGCATGGTCTATGTCTATCTGCCGCTGATGGTCCTGCCGCTCTATGCCAGCATGGAAAAGCTGGATTTCCGGCTGGTTGAGGCGGCTTACGATCTGTATGCACCGCCGTTTCGCGTGCTTCGACGCATCATTATTCCGCTGGTGAAGCCGGGTGTGATTGCCGGATCTATCCTTGTCTTCATTCCAGCGCTTGGTGCCTATGTGACACCCAGTATTCTTGGCGGCGGCAAGAATCTCATGCTGGGCAATCTCATTGAATTGCAATTCGGTCAGGGTCGTAATTGGCCACTCGGATCCGCATTGTCGATCACCTTGATGCTGATTGTTATGGTTGCCTTGCTGTTTTACGTGCGCAATGCGGGATCAGGGGGCAAACCCCATGGCTAGGACATTTTCCATTCGGCGACAACGCGGCTTCACAGCCATTGCCATCACCTGTTTTGTGGTGCTTTACCTGCCCATTGGGGTTCTGGTTTTTTACGCGTTTAATGCCGGTGACTCGCTGGGCTCATTTGACGGATTTTCATTGCGCTGGTTCTCCAAGGCGTTCCAAAACCAGGCGGTGATCGAAGCGTCAATACGGTCGCTGCAGGTTGCCGCGGTGGCAGCCATCGTTGCAACAATCACAGCCACCATGGCAGCCCTTGCAACAACCAGAACCGCTCCCTATCGTGGTCTAACGCTGAAATATGCCTTTCTCAACCAGCCGTTGATGATCCCGGAAATTGTCACCGCTGTCGCCCTTTTGATCTTCTTTGCGCGGATCAAGATCTGGACCGGATATTCCGGGCTCGGCTATCTCATCGCCGCCCACACCGCCTTCTGTATTCCATTTGCCTATCTTCCAATCCGGGCAAGGCTTGAAAACATGGATCTCACGTTGGAAAATGCGGCGGCAGATCTCTATGCAACGCCGTGGAAAGCCTTTCGCTATGTGACGCTCCCCTTGGTCTGGCCGGGTATTCTTGCGGGCTTTATGCTGGCCTTTGTCACCTCTCTCGATGATGTGGTGATTACCGAATTCGTGAAATCGGCGGGTCAGGACACCTTGCCCACCTATATGCTCGGGCAGTTGCGTCGCTCCATCACACCGGAAATGAACGCGATTTCCAGCCTGTTTCTCGTTCTATCAATCTGTGTCGTCATCGTTTTCTTCATCGTCAATCGAAATCCTGCCTGACAACAAAAACAGGTGAACTCAGTATGAAACGAATTACCACAATGATGGTCACGACAGTGGCCTTGCTGGCATCGACAATGCTTGTGCACGCGCAAGGCGAACTCAACATTTACAACTGGGGCAATTATACCAGCCCAGAGATGATCAAGAAATTTGAGGACGAATACAAGGTCAAGGTGACCATTACCGATTATGACTCCAACGACACTGCACTTGCCAAGGTGCGCCAGGGTGGTTCAGGCTTCGATATGGTCGTTCCATCGCAGAATTACATTCCGATCTGGATTTCTGAGGGCCTGTTGCTTGAGACAGATCCCGGCAAGATGGAAAACTTCAAACACGTTGCCCAAAAATGGGCCGATCCCGATTTTGATCCCGGCCGCAAATATACCGTTCCTTGGGCGATGGGTGTGGTCGGAACGGTGGTGAACACCGACGTTTACAAAGGCGACATCAATACGTGGGGCATCATCTTTGACACGCCAGCGGAGCTGAAAGGCAAGGTCAACGTTGTGCCTGAAATGACCGATGTGATTGATGCCGCTGTGCTCTACAATGGCGGCAAGAAGTGCACGGGCGATTTGGCGATCCTCAAGAAGGTGCGCGACACGCTGGTCAAGGCAAAGCCAAACTGGGTGGCGATGGAATATGGTACGATCCAAAAAATGGGATCGGGCGATTTTGCAGCCTCCAGCGACTGGAATGGTTCTGCGCTTCGCCAGCGGCTTGCCAATCCAAAAATCCATTTTGGCTATCCAAAGGAAGGTTTCGTCAACTGGAGCGATAATCTGGCCGTGTTGAAAGATGCCAAAAATCCAGAAAATGCCAAGCTTTTCCAGAATTTCATGATGGACCCGAAAAATGCGGGCATGAATTCTGGCTTCCACCGTTATGCCAACGGCATTGACGGCTCGGACGCTTATATGCCCGCTGATATGAAGGGTGCTCCGGAAATTGATGTGCCAGCCGAATTCGCATCCCTTGGGGTGCCCTCAATGACATGCCCGCCGGACGTTCAGGCCCTCTACACCAAAATCTGGACCGAACTACAGAAGTAAATCATCATTCGCGCACTTCTCCTGCCACGGAGAAGTGCGCCCACGCCATTTTGACGGAAAATATTATGAAAACAGTCTTTTCACCCCGCCATCTTGGCCATTCCTGTCAGGTCGAACTTGTTGCGGGTGCCATCGTTCCCAGCTTTGAGCTACCCTCCCGTGCGGACTATATCCGTGACCGCATCAATGCTGTCGGATTGGGGCCAATTCTTCCGCCGCAAGACCATGACCTGACAACAGCGGCACGGGGTCACCGGAAAGACTATCTCGATTTCCTTCCCACAATTTGGGATCGCTGGACCCAGGCGGGCCGTTCCGGCACAGCACTTCCTTTTACCTGGCCGACGCGCGGGCTGCGTGGTGATGTGCCGCCGAATTTCATTGATGGTCTGCTCGGTTATTATTCTTTCGATGCAGGCTGCGGCATTGTCGAAGGATCTTGGGATGCGATCAAATCCTCGCACGATGTGGCACTCACGGCCGCTGGCCTTGTAAAGAATGGTGAGCGCGCAGCTTTCGCACTCTGCCGTCCACCCGGTCATCATGCCGGAGCCGGTTTTATGGGCGGCTATTGCTACATCAACAATGCGGCTGTTGCTGCGCAATGGTTTCGCGACAATGGCGCGAAGCGTGTCTCGATCCTCGATGTGGATTACCATCACGGCAACGGAACACAGGAGATTTTTTATGCGCGCTCTGACGTGCAGGTCATCAATCTGCATGCCGACCCGAAGCAGGAATATCCTTATTTCCTAGGCCATAATGACGAGCGCGGCACAGGCGAGGGCGAGGGGTATAATCTCAATTACCCAATGCCCTTCGGCACGGATTGGGATCGCTGGAGCCAATCACTGAATGATGCCTGCACAAAGCTCGCAGCATTTTCTCCTGAGGTCGTGGTGGTCTCTCTTGGCGTCGACACGTTTGAAAAAGATCCCATTAGTAAGTTCAAACTGAAAACTGAGGATTTTCCCAAAATTGGCGAACGGATTGCTCAACTGAAATTGCCGACGCTGTTTGTGATGGAGGGTGGCTATGCTGTGGCAGAGATTGGCGTCAATGCCGTTGGCGTCCTGACCGGTTTCGAGGATCGCTAAGGATGACGAATTTCATCCACGCGGATGTGTCTCTTTCGGATTGGGGAACTGTTTATTCCCGGCATTTGCTGGATTGGATCGATGATGAATCTTTCTGGCTCCAAAGTCCGGCTTTTGCATATGAACTCGTAGCACGTGAGCCCCTTCAGGCTGTTGGGACGGGGATCGAAATTGTAGGCGGCAACAAAGCTTTCGAGATGGCCTCGAAGTTGCGCGTGATTGTCGTAGTGGAAGCGTTTGACGTTCAGCGGGAAATCGATTCACTGGATCGATTTCTATTTCCGCTTCACCCTCTTTGATGGTTCGGTTCATCCGCTCGACCTGTCCATTGGTCCAGGGATGCTTCGGCTTTGTCAGCCGATGTTCGATCCCATGGACCCGGCAGGCTTGGTCGAACGGATGCCCGCGCCACATAGCGGTCGGCCCTGATCGGTTCTTCGGTCGATCAGCGAATTGGATACCGTTGTCGGTCCGGACGATATTGACCTTGTAGGGAACGGCAGCCACCAGCGCGTCGAGAAAACCGCATGCCGTCGCCGTGTTGGCCTTCTCGACGAGTGCAACGAAGGAAAACTTCGAGGTACGGTCAATGCCAGCGTACAGATGTAGCTTGCCTTCCGCCTTCTGCACCTCGGCAATATCGATATGAAAAAAAGCCGATTGGATAGGCTTTGAACGTCTTCCTGGCAGGTGTAACCCGCAATAACAGATGGCAATAGCGTCCTTATCCGTCATTGGTTGGCGGATGATGGCGAGAAACCTTTAAATCTAGGCATTTGGCGGCAATTCGGTTGACCCTGGAAATCTTTTGATAAAACGGCCCGCGCAAGATCAAGTGGCAGATGGAGTCTTTGCGGGGCGCTCGGTGAGGCTTTTGCGCCAGTCGCCAGTGAAGCCGAAATTTGGGGCTGCAATCTCTTCTGAAAACCAAAAACCGGTGATTGGCGCGACGTTTGGAGTACAAAACCAGCGCGCCTGGCCACTTGCTCATCGCTGGGCAACATCACGCCCAGCGAGTTCGCAATGAAAATGGCTATGGAAAAACTGGCCGCATGAGGCCAGATTGGAAACCAAAGACTCTCCCGAGAACTGCAGGGGAATTGGGGCTCAGGTCACGGCCATACGACATTCTTTGCAACTGCCTTTTCAAAAATATGGTGAAAGATACATCGGCGCTCCCAACGATGATCGCGGTTGTAGAAGGTCTTTTCTGGCTCATTTTCTGAGGAAACATCGCGTCATCGGCAACCAACCTTTAGAAGGTGGAGGATGTCAGAAAAATCACTCCTTGCTGAAAAAACGCTGAAAATCGGAATCATACAATACTAACAATAGTTTGATCTGGTATTTAACCCAGTTTCCCTCGTGGACAGACAGATGAACAGCCGCATGTTTGAGACGTGAACCGAGAGCCAATTGTGCTGATTTAGTCACGTTTGTGGTTATGCATGGAGCCATAATATAGGAAAATTTAATGAATGTTATCAGTGTATTAGAAGAATAATTTCACATCAGGCCCAAATGGAAACGAGGCCCATTTCGATGCGAAGACCGACATCTGTCTCCCTACCCATTCAGTCTTATTGATGATGAGCGCTTATCTTTGCTCGGCTTATCTAACGTTTTAAAATTAATCAAGTTAGTTGACATCGTTTCATTTTAGATGACATGATCACTTTATAACGGGAGGAGGAGCCCCTATGATGAATACCAGTTTCAAGGCTATTGCCGGGAATGCGTCACGCTGTGCGCATCTCACTATGGCAGCTTTTACTTTTGCGTTGACCTCAAGTGGTTCGGCGCTAGCCCAACCTAAGGGAGATCTGGTCATCCTGCAGTGGATGGCGGGATCTGACCTGGAGGTCATTCAAAATCTGGAGAAAGCCTTCGTGGCCCAATATCCGGATGTGAAAATCAAGGAAGTGCCGGTGACATGGTCCGGTGATCCGCGTGGTGGTCTTCGCACGGCGCTGATGGGTGGCGAAAAGGCCGATCTGATGATCAACACCTGGCCAGCCTTCCGCACAGAACTTGTGACGGCCGGACTGTTGCGGCCTTTGGATAACGCCTATTCTGCCCTGAAATGGGGAGATCGGCTGGACAAGAACTGGAAAGATCTCGGTTCTGTTTCTGGTCAGCTCTATGGCGTCACGTTTACCTATGGTGACCGCAGCGGTCTTTGGTATGACACCGAAACCTTCAAAAAGGCGGGCATTGCCTCACCACCCAAGGATTGGGCGCAGTTTCTGGACAGTATCGCAAAGCTGAAAAAAGCTGGCGTCGTGCCGATGGCCATTCCAGCCAAGGCCTGGGCTCATGCAGAAGTGTTTGAAACTCTCATTTTGCGTGAGGGCGGCGCGGATCTTTCACGTAAACTCGTGGCCCATGAGATCTCTTGGACGGATGATCGCGTTAAGGCAGCGCTTCGCAAATGGCGTGACCTGCTGACAGCAGGCTGCTGTGGCGATGTATCGACCATGCTGGGCACAGAGTGGGACAATGCCGCAGACCGGGTTTTGAAAGAGCGCAAAGCAGGCTTTTTCCAGATGGGAATGTGGATCAACAACCGTGCATCGACTGTCTATAAGCTTGCGCCGGATCAATTTGGCCTGTTCCAGTTTCCCGCCACCGGGCAAGGGCATGACAATGCCGCCAGTGTGGATGCCAAGGAGTTTGTCGCATTGGCATCCGGCGGCAACAGCGAGGCTGCTGATGCCTTCATGGATTTCACCATAAGCCGTGAAGGTGCCAATATCATAGCCAAGGGCGGGCTCGCTTCACCCTCAAAGGCTGTTGATACTGCGCTTTATAGCCCCGCCATTCAGGCGTCCAACACCTTTGTCACCGGGGCGGACACTGCTTTTGTGCTGGGAGATAGCCTGCCGGGGGATCTGGCTGATGAGTATCGCATTCAGCTTCAGAAGTTCCTGAGCGACCCCAGCGACGCCAACATCGACAGGGTAACAGCCGCAATCGAGGCCAAGGCAAAGGGATCGTATTGATGCGCGCCATCAACGATCTATCCCCGAAGGGAGGAAGCGCCAACCGGCGCTTCATCCACACAGATGGGGGCGCGGCTCTCATTCTGTTGGCTCCGATGGTGCTGCTGTTTCTCTGCGCGGTTGTCTATCCGCTGATCGACACGATCCGTCTGTCGCTTTTCGATATTCGCGGTCTTGCTCCCGCAAAATGGGTGGGGTTGTCGAATTACGCAAACCTGCTGGCAGACGCCAGTTTTCGTACGGCAGTGATGTCCACCATCGTCTGGACGGTCGGCACCACGGCTTTGTCCGTGGGGATTGGTTGGGGCCTGGCGGTGCTGTGTTCGCTGGCACCACGGACCACATTGCCATTCCGCGTGATGATCTTCTGCGCTTATGGCATTGCCGAGGCCGTTAGCGGCTTCATCTGGCTGGGCATCTATCGGCCCGGTGACAGCGGGTTGCTGAATGCTGTTTTAAACACGCTTGGCCTGGAGAACCTCACTCGGGCGTGGCTGGGCGACACGTCCACAGCACTCGCATGTCTGGTGATTGCCTATGCCTGGACGCAGGTGGGCTTGCCCCTGATGACCTGTTTTGCCTCGATCCAGACCATTCCCAAAAGCATCAAGGAAGCGGCCTATATTGATGGTGCCAAGCCGCTTTCCATCATGCGCCATATTATTTTGCCCCTGTCGCTGCCAGGGTTGAAAGTGGCGGTTTTCATCAATCTTCTGGGCAGTTTGCGCGCCTTCGACATGATCTTCGTCATGACGGGCGGCGGTCCGGTGCGCTCCACCGAAACGGTTGGCTATTTCATGTTTCGGGAATCGATGATGCAGTTCAAGCTTGGGTATGGCGCGGCGGCCACAGTCGTGTTGCTCGCTGTTGTGCTGTTCGTCTCAATCCCATTGCTGCGCCAACGCACAAAGGAGGCGACATGAACGCCCGTGCCCCTCTCTGGATTCCGGTTTTGGTTGGCCTGCTGGCCATTCTCTGGATTGTGCCCGTTGTCGGGCTGGTTCTGACGTCAATCCGGCCTGCCGGCGATATTGCCGTGGGCGGCTGGTGGTCGCTGCACACTCTGCGCTTCACGCTGGAGGCTTGGCAGACGGTGTGGACAAAATACCCGCTTGCACCCGCGTTTTTGTCATCCCTGAAACTGACAGGGCTTGCCACGTTGTTGACCATGCTTCTGGCCCCGGCGGCGGCCTATGCCTTTCAGTTTCTCAAATTCCCCGGACGGCGCATTCTGCTGCTGATTGTCGTCAATTCTTTCGTTTTGCCGCAGCAGGTGGTGATCATTCCGCTCTTTACGCTCTGGCGTGATCTGCACATGATCGACAATGTCTGGGCTGTCCTTATTCCCTTTGTCGGCCTGTCCTTCGCCTGGTCTATCTTTCTGGTGCAGAGTTTTCTGGCAGAATTTCCGTCTGAATTGATCGAGGCATCGAAAATTGACGGCTGCACGCCGATCAGAACCTTTTTTCACGTCGTTCTACCCAATTCCCTCACACCCATGGCAACGGTTGGCATCCTGCAATTTCTGTGGTGCTGGAATTCCATGCTGCTGCCCATGCTTTACTTGCGCACCGATGTGCCGCTCACCGTGCTTTTGGCGCGCATCGCAGGCTCATTCGAGCCTAACCTTGATCAACAATCAGTAGCAGCAATCGTCACCATGGCAGTGCCCTTGGTGGTCTTCATTGTGTTTCAGCGCTTCTTTGCCGCAGACGCACGCAATCGCTCGGGAGGCAAGGAATGATCGCGTCATCCACATTGGTCATGGCCCGGCCGAAACCTGGCCATCGGGAGGAGAAATCATATGGCAACCGTTGAACTCAAAGGCGTTGGCAAGCGCTATGGTGCCTTGAAGGTCATCGATGACATTGATCTGAACCTTGAGGATGGCTCACTGACCGTCTTCGTTGGCCCGTCCGGTTGCGGCAAATCCACCTTGCTGCGGATGATTGCCGGGCTGGAACCGATCACCACGGGCGACATTCTCATTGATGGTCAGCGCATCAATGATGCCACGCCCACAGAGCGTGGTGTCGCCATGGTGTTTCAAAATTACGCCCTCTATCCGCATATGACGGTGCGCAACAACATTGGCTTTCCGCTGCGCATGGCAGGCATGAAGAGCGCCGACATCAGCCAGCGGGTGGAACAGGCGGCGAACCGTTTGCACATCACGCCGCTTTTGGAGCGCAAGCCAGCCGCGCTGTCTGGCGGTCAGCGCCAGCGGGTTGCTATCGGGCGCGCCATTGTGCGGGACCCCAACGTGTTCCTGTTCGATGAGCCGCTGTC
>DNPN01000234.1 GCA_003501385.1 Rhizobium sp.
GTTTGTCAGGGAAAAGTGGAACCCGATTTTCCCGAAAAGACAAACGAAAACAAGAGAGTTTAGAGTCTGTCTGGTTCAATCTGAACCTGACAGACTCTAAATCACAACGCCAAACCCAGATGGAACTCTTGCACGTGTGTAAAAGCGGAAAAATCACATAGCACGCCGTGTCCAACTGGAATCAGTTGAAAGATAACGTCCATACGCAAACATGGGGATAGAATGTAGCTCTATCCGAAAACCGATTCTCACTTTTCGGTCCGATGCCGTCTATTACTTCGCGATGTCTTCGAAACGCAAAAGGGTGCAGCGTATGTCAGGTTCAGATTGAACCAAACGACAGCGCCGTGCGCCATATATGACCCACGGCGCTGTCTCTCTTTATATGTGGTGTATCATTCTAACGCCGGTGATCTGCCGCCAGAATTTCCGGGGCAATCTGATGCAGCGGAACCGTACGATCCACACCACCATGGGCAATCGCCTCCTTGGGCATGCCAAAGACAATGCAGGTGGCTTCATCCTGCGCAACAGTAAATGCGCCAGCCTGATGCATTTCCAGCATGCCGCGTGCACCATCATCGCCCATGCCTGTCATGATGACACCCATGGCATTGGTACCGGCTGCACGTGCAGCAGACCGAAACAACACATCCACCGAAGGACGATGGCGCGAGACCAGCGGGCCGGGCTTAACCGACACATAATAGCGCGCACCCTGTCGCTCCAGCATCATGTGCCGATCGCCGGGTGCGATCAACACATGGCCACGCAGGACGGGATCACCGTTCTCGGCTTCCTTGATTTCCATCTCGCACAGGCCATTCAGCCGCTTGGCAAAGGCCGCCGTGAATTTTTCGGGCATATGTTGAACAATCACGATGCCCGGTGAGTTGGCGGGCATTTTTTCCAAAAACTCTCGAAGAGCCTCTGTGCCGCCGGTGGAAGCACCAACACACACCACCATTTCTGTGGTTTTGGCCATGGCCCGGCCGCTCGGCGGTGGCAGCATGGCATCAGCGGTGAGCTTCTTGGCTGGCTCATGCACACCCGCAGGGCGATCTGCCGACACCTGTTTGCGAGTACCAAGCCGCGCCTGTGCGGCACTTTTAACAACCTGACAAATTCGCTCCGATTGCTCTGCCAAATGGTCTGCCGCAGCGATCTTTGGCTTGAGAATAATATCAACGGCACCGGCTTCCATCGCCTGCATCAGGGTTTCGCTGCCCGATTCGGTCAAGGATGAGCACATCACGACGGGAATCGGCCGTTGCGACATCAATTTGCGCAAAAATGTAATGCCATCCATGCGCGGCATTTCCACATCAAGTGTAATAACGTCGGGGATTTCCTCGGCAATCCGACGGGCAGCAACGAACGGATCAGGTGCTGCACCAATCACCTCAATGTCCGGGTCGGATTGCAGCACTGCAGTGAGAATCTGCCGCACGCTGGCGGAGTCGTCCACAATCAGAACCCGGATTTTCTTTTTCATTCGTTATCAATCCTTCCTGAAAACGGTATTGGCCAACTGGCGAACTGGCAGGCTCATACCCGCGATCGATTCAGAGTGACCGATAAACAGATAGCCCCCAGCGGCGAGACAATCACACAACTTTCGCAATACATTCTGCTGGGTTTTCTTGTCAAAGTATATCAAGACGTTTCGACAAAATATGATGTGCATCGGCTCGCCAACAACATAGTTGTCGTCCATCAGGTTGAGGCGACCAAACCCGACATGAGAACGAAGTTTGGACGAAATGCGCACCTCGTTCCTTTCCTTATCGCGCGCTGACATCACATAGCGCGCGGCCATGGCGCGTGGAACAGGGTCCAGCATATCTTGAGGGTAGATGCCACGGCGCGCCTTTTGCAGCACATCCGTGGAGAGGTCCGTCGCCAGAATGCGATAGTCCATCCCACTGTTCTTTTCGAGATAGTCAGAAATCACCATGGCAAGCGTGTAAGGCTCAGCGCCAATGGAGCACGCTGAACTCCAGACACGCAGATTGCGAACACCCTTGCTGTGAAAAGCAGGTAACACCTTGTCCGACAGATATTCAAAATGGTTCGGCTCGCGAAAAAAGTCCGTCTTGTTGGTGGTCACGGCATCAATCAGATGTACCGATTCTTCCTCAAGTCCACCCTGATCGAAAAGATAACTGCAATAGCTATCGAAATTCGGAAAACCAGTGGCACGCAGACGCCTGCGCAACCGTCCTTCCAGCATCGTCATCTTCGCTTCCGGCATTTTAATACCGCTATATTCAAAAATATAGTTCGACAACCGTTTGAAGTTTCTTGAACTGATACGATGATCGTCAAATGTTGTCTCGGCCAAAACACTCACGTCGGCATTCTCCTATTATGCGGTCGCAAAACTCTTTTGAGCGGCGGGGATCAATGCAATCTCTTCACCGGAAAACAATCGACCAAGATCAATGATCACCACAAACCCTTGTTCACGCCGCACAACCCCATGAATGTACTCAGAGCTCCAGCGAATGCCGATATCGGGAGCCTGCTCAATATCCTTGCGCTGGAACGGAATGACTTCGAACACCTTGTCCGCCACCACACCGACAGCCAGTGTGCGATCAGCCAAGGGGATATCCATCACAAGAATACGGGTGTGTGGCGTTTTCACGGTGCGCGACATGCCCAGGCGCAGGCGAAGGTCAATGACAGGAACCCCCTGCCCACGCACATCGCGCAGGCCAAGCAGGTAGTCCGGACCATGAGGAATTTTGAAGGCATCCTCATGGTCCAGGATTTCCCGAACGACGGCCACTGGTACTGCAAACACCTCTTCGCCAAGGCTGAATGTCACAAATTGCTGTTCAGATGATGTATCGCTCATATCATACGCTTTCCTTGAAAAGACGATCTTCTTCGTCCGGTCCACCCATGGATAGGTCGAGTGCGAAACCCTTAACCCGTGCCTGCTGGGCACCCACCGATTGTTTTGCTGCAGGCGCTCTGGATGGAGCAGACGCAGCAACCTTGCGGCTTGGCATTGGCGCTGGCACCATCGCCGCACGTTGTTGGCCGGAGCCAGATGCGCGATCCACCTTGAAAAAGGCGATTGATGCCTGCAACTCTTCAGCCTGTGCTGCCAATTCTTCCGAAGTGGCCGACATCTCTTCAGACGCACCGGCGTTCTGCTGGGTTACCTTGTCCAACTGCTGGATTGCTTCATTGATCTGGCTGGCCCCAATATCTTGCTCACGGCAAGCGGCAGAGATTTCAGAAATCAGCTCGGCTGTCTTGCGAATATCCGGAACCAGACGGTTCAACATGTCTCCTGCCTGGGTCGCCACCTGCACAGTCTCACCCG
>DNPN01000034.1:0-259 GCA_003501385.1 Rhizobium sp.
GCCTTGATCAGCACCGGATAACCGATCTGAGCAGCGGTCGCGGCCAGATGCGCCGCATCCTGATTGGCCCCATGATAGCCGGGTACCAAGGGCACGCCGGATGTTTCCATCAAGGCTTTCGTCGCCGATTTTGACGCCATGGCATGGATTGCTTCCACCGATGGACCGATGAAAATAATGCGCGCATCGCGGTAAGCCCCGGCAAAACCCTCGTTTTCAGACAAAAAACCACAACCGGGATGAATGGCCTGCGCACCCG
>DNPN01000034.1:514-6182 GCA_003501385.1 Rhizobium sp.
GGGATGAATGGCCTGCGCACCCGTGCGTCTGGCTGCATCGATAATGCGATCAATCCGAAGATAGCTGTCGCTCGCAGTTGGGCCACCAATAAAAATGGCTTCATCGGCCAGCGATACGTGCGCGCAATCCTGATCGGCGGTTGAGAAAACCACCACTGTCTGCAAGCCCATGCGGGCGGCTGTGCGGATAATCCGGCAGGCAATTTCACCGCGATTGGCAATCAACAATTTGGTGAAGGGGCGCTCAAGGCCGGTGCTATGATCCTTCGTTCCCATCACCCTTTCACCTAATGCCCCACGCGACGCTCAAGAAAGGCCGAAAGCCCTTCGCGTGCTTCATCCCCGGCGCGAATATTGGTAATCCGCACCGCCGTCATCTCGCGCAAAGCCGCATCAACGGGTTGACACCTGCCACCTCCTGAAGCAGCCTTTTGGCCTCACCGCATGCGCCCGGTGCCACCGCAAGCAATTGATCGGTGATTGTCTTGACCCGAACATGGCCACGGTGGGTTTGCCAATGTGTTCAATCGGTGCATCAGCTCGGACACTCCAAGAGCCGGATTTGGCCTCGATCACCTCACGCTTCAAAAGCGACAGGACAGAAACCGCCTGTTCACCGCCCATCATCGAAATACGGGCATTTTGGGAGGAATCAAGGCCTGATAAGGAAGAGCTTGTGGCCTGCTATTCGCGGCTGGTGTTTACCGGCGTCGAAAAACGCAATACCTAGAGTTTGCCAGGGAAAACCGGATTCCATTTTCCCCTGACAAGCCCTAAAATCCGGGATCAAACACATCAGCCCCAACAAAATCGAGGCCGATGTCCAACACTGGCGCACTATGGGTGATCCACCCTATTGAGAGTAGATCAACACCACTTTCTGCAATGGCGGCAGCCGTCTGCAAGGTAATGCCGCCTGAGGCTTCGGTAATGGCTCGGCCTGCCACGATCTCCACTGCCTGACGCAATTGATCCGGCGTCATATTGTCCAGCAGCACAGCGTCAGCGCCGACCTCCATGGCCTCATGAAGCTGATCCAGCGTATCGACCTCCACCTCGATTTTCACCATATGTCCGCTACCTGCCTTGGCACGCATAATGGCTTCTTTCACGCCGCCCGCAATGGCAATGTGGTTATCCTTGATCAGCACGGCATCATAGAGCGCAAAACGGTGGTTCATGCCTCTGCCCATGCGCACCGCGTATTTTTCCAACGCCCGTAAGCCCGGCGTGGTTTTGCGTGTGCAGACAACCGCCGCTTTGGTATGGGCCACTGCCTGCACCACTTCAGCCGTAACGCTGGCAATGCCGGAAAGATGACTGAGGAAATTCAGCGCCACGCGCTCACCCGTCAGCAGCCCGCGCGATGGGCCGCGAATGGTGGCCAGCACATCGCCCGCCTTCACCGTCTGCCCATCGTGCACATGGCGCTCAAAGGTAATGGCCGGATCGACCAGCTGAAAAGCAATTTCTGCGGCATCCAGACCGGCAATCACCCCATTTTTGCGCGAGGCCATCACCACGATGGAGCGGTGATCGGCGGGGATAACCGCCAAGGACGTAACATCGCCCGCAAGGCCCAGATCTTCCAAAAGCGCATTGCGTACCAAAGGCTCCACCATCAGACGCGGCAGATTGAATGCAGTCATTTTCTCTCTCCAGATTGTCTTTATCAGGCCCGCACCCGGCTTTTCACGACTTTAAGCCCGTCAGAAACCACTTCATGTGCTCGATCTAACACATTTGAAAGACCCATGAATTGACGATCACAAGTTGGTAGCGCAGCGGGATAATCCAACCGCGCATGGCCGCCGCGGGATTCCTGACGCAGAGAGGCAAAAACGGCAATGGAAAGCGCTACAATGGCTGGATCACTGGTTTCGTCATCGGCCTCAACCATGGGCAAAAGCGCCGTAATCGCCTGTCGCAAGCCATCAGCATGGCGCAGCACCCCCAGATGCGAAGAGACGAGGGGGTGAATTTTGCACAGGTCAGCCTCTGTTGGCACTGGCATTTGCACCATGGGCAAGGCGCGCAAAGACGTCATATCATCCGCCACCCGCATGCCCATCACGGCCGCTTCCAGCAAGGAGTTGCTGGCCAGACGGTTGGCACCATGCAGCCCTGTGCAGGCCACCTCGCCTGCGGCCCACAGGCCGGTGATCGAGGTGCGGCCATGGCTGTCCGTGGCCACGCCGCCCATGTGATAATGCACGGCAGGACGCACGGGAATGGGAACAAGCGCGGGATCAATTCCCGCATCCCGGCAGGCGGCATCAATCAAAGGAAATCGCTTGGCAAAACCTGCCCCCAACGCTTGCCTCGCATCGAGAAACACCTTTCCTCCACGGGCAATTTCGGCGCTGATCGCGCGGGCCACAACATCCCGCGCGGCAAGCTCCGCCCCCGGCACATTAGCCAGAAACCGCTCTCCGTGCTCGTTGACCAAAACAGCACCCTCACCGCGCACGGCCTCGCTCACCAAAGTCAGTGGAGTGCTGGGCGTGTCCAGAGCAGTCGGGTGAAATTGCACAAATTCCATATCCGCCAACACCGCACCGGCACGGGCCGCGAGCATAATGCCCTGCCCGTAATTGCCAACCGGATTGGTGGTGGCCTGATTAAGCCCGCCAAGCCCGCCGGTGGCCAGCACCACGCGGCTGGCAGCAATCTGCACCGGATGACCATTGGATACGCACAAGACGCCCGTCACGCATCCATCCACCGTCACCAGACGCCGCGCTTGCGCACCCGCCATCACGGTAATAGACGGCGTGCGCAAGACCCGCTGCACGAGCGCGCGCATAATCGCGGCACCTGCCCCGTCGCCGCCCACATGCACAATGCGGCGGCGTGCATGAGCTGCTTCCAAGCCGACAATCAGCCTACCCGCATCATCGCGATCAAACTGCACACCGAAGGATTCCAGCATGGCAATGGCCGCCGGTGCTTCGCTTGTGATCAACCGCACTATAGTGGCATCGCAAAGCCCATCTCCGGCAAGGCAAGTATCGTTTGCGTGCAACTCTGCCGTATCATCGTCGCCGACACTGGCGGCAATGCCGCCTTGCGCCCATTGGCTGGAGGTTTCCGCCCCAAGCCCCGCCCGAGTGATCAGCAACACCGGCTGTGGAGCAAGCCACAGCGCTGTGACCAGTCCTGCAAGGCCACTGCCAATCACCACGACAGGATTACGCACCCCATTTAAAATCGTGCTCATATCACCAGCATCCGTTCCACGGCCCGCCGCGCAGGTGCCGCAATGGCCGGATCAATGGTCACCTCAGCGCGGTTTCCCTCAAGCGCCGTGCGGATATTCTTCAGGGTAATCCGCTTCATATGCGGGCAAAGATTGCAGGGACGGATGAAATCCACATCGGGGTGATTGACCGCCACATTATCGCTCATCGAACATTCGGTGATCAGCACCACGCGGGCGGGTTGGACGCGGCCAACATAATCGGACATCACTGCCGTTGATCCGGCAAAATCGGCGGCCAGAACCACCTCAGGCGGACATTCGGGATGGGCCAGCACCACAACACCGGGATGGGCGGCCCGCAGCTCGGCAATATCATCCACTGTAAACAGTTCATGCACTTCACAATGGCCGTACCAGCTCAAAATTTGCACGTCAGTCTGGCGGGCAACGTTTTGCGCCAGATATTCATCGGGGATCATCAACACTTTTGGCACGCCCAGCGATTCCACCACCTGCTTGGCATTGCCAGAGGTGCAGCAGATATCTGAGGCGGCTTTGACCGCAGCAGAAGTGTTGACATAGGTGATGATTGGCACACCGGGATTAGCTTGGCGCAGCAGCGCAATATCCTCTGGCGTGATGGAATCGGCCAAAGAGCAACCCGCCGCCATATCAGGGATCAACACGGTTTTGGAAGGGTTGAGCAGCTTTGCCGTTTCCGCCATGAAGTGAACGCCCGCCATGACAATCACATCGGCCTCCACCTCCATGGCCTTGCGGGCCAGCGCCAGACTATCTCCAACAATATCGGCCACGCAGTGGAAAATTTCCGGCGTCTGGTAATTGTGCGCGAGGATGACGGCATTGCGCTCCCGCTTCAATCTCAGAATAGCGGCAACATCATCCTCAAACATCAACCACTCTGCCTTGGGTACAACCCGGCTGACACGATCATACAACTCAAGCAGTGATGGGGCGGACATTGACAGGGCGGTATTCATGCAGATCTCCATTCTACTCAAATTGAGTATATCTCCGACACAAGAGATATTCTCATTTCGAGTTTATGTCAATTCTGCAAAATGGAGATGATCAGCTGCGCGATAGAGGCAATTTCGAACCCGATAAAGCCCGCTCTTCCAGCACCGCATGGCGGTAACGGAACAGCTTGGCAGGCCGCCCGCCGGTCTCGCTGGTGACATCGCCGGTTTCCTCGATCAGCTCCTGCTGATCAATCTGCCGGCGGAAATTGGGCTTATGCAGGGTCAGGCCCGCCAAGGCCTCCACACAGCGCTGGAGCTGCAAAAGCGTAAAACTTTCCGGCATCAGCTCAAACACCACCGGGCGATATTTGATCTTGGCGCGAAGCCGGGCGATGCCGGTGGCAACAATGCGGCGATGATCGGCAAACATGGTGCGGCCAATACCTGAGTCGGCATCAACACTGGCATCCTTGACCAATCCAGCCTCAAACATCAGCTCATAGCGTTGCAACACCAGATCTTCGTTCCAGCTCATGCCATTCAGGCCGAAGGAAAAATCCAGCCTGCGCTGGCGATGGTCGCGGCGGCTCACATCCTGTTCTGCCCAGCTTTGAAGATGGGTGATGATTGGTGCCAAACAATCCGGCACACCGGCCCGATGATCTTCCCACGGGAAATATTCATACCAACCATGCCAGCCGGGACGGCCAGCGCCGGGGGCCGCCTGCTCGCGCACAAGGCCCAGATAGCTGATGGAAATCGTACGGCCATCGCCCACATCCAGCGCCCTGTCACGATCCGCAAAGGTGTAAAGCTGTTCCAGATAACCAACGGGATGGCCGGTCTGATCTTCAATCCACTCGCGCAGACCTGCCTGCAAGCTGCGGTGGCTCACCTCAAACGGGCCAGACGGCAAGGCGTCACCTCCCCGCACCGTCATCACGCGCGGCTCATCGCCCGTTACAGCGGTGAGAACAGCGATCAATTCGGCGTGGGCGAGTCCGTTTGGCAAGCAATGTCCTTTATGGGGCAAGAGAGAAAAGGCCGGGATCGCTCCCGGCCTTTGATGTTATGCTTTTGCCTTGCGTGCCAGAGCTTTACGCTTCACATCCGGCGGCGTTGCCTCATCCACCAGCGCGGCAATGACATCTTCCAGCGTCATCGACACCTGATCCTGGCTACCAAGGCGGCGGATGTTGACGGTGCGCTCTTCTGCCTCGCGCTTGCCGCAGACGATGATGGCAGGCACCTTGCCAACCGAATGCTCGCGGATCTTGTAGTTGATCTTCTCGTTGCGGAAATCGGTTTCCACTTCCAGACCAGCATCGCGCAGCAGTTCGGCCACTTCCCGACCGTAATCATCTGCCTCAGACGTGATGGTGGCGACCACCACCTGCAAAGGTGCAAACCACAGCGGCATATGACCGGCAAAGTTCTCGATCAGAATGCCAAGGAAACGTTCCATCGAACCGCAGATGGCGCG
>DNPN01000032.1 GCA_003501385.1 Rhizobium sp.
CTCACCATTGCGTCGTGTACTCTGAAGTCTCCATGAACCAACATTACCACGCGCGGCAATCAAAATCCCGCGGTTCTTCTCGGATGGAGACACTCAAGCTCCTTGTCAGAAAAGCCGAAGAACGAACCGTCGAAACAACATGGAGACGCATTGGACAACTCCTCACGGCATTCACACCACAAGAATGCTCAAACAAGAGCAAGGTTGCTGGCGGGCTATACCAAGGCCAGCTGCGGAATCGATCACGATTGTCGCTCCGTATTTGCGGCAGATAAAATATGCGATGAAAAATCAGTCTTTAATCCAAAGGGCGTCACCAGAATCACGGCTTTCGCACCCGATTTTTGCAGCATATCGTCAAGATCTTCCGGACGAATTGCCCAGGTTTCGAGGTTCACATCCATCAGCAGAGGCTTGAGGCCGGCGGCATAGACAGCACCATAAGTTGCAGGGAATGTGAACGCAGGAACGATGACGGAGCCGGTACAGCCGCTGGCAATTAAGGTTCCACTTAAGCCGGACGTGGCGCTGTTGCAAACAACACATGCTTCACCCTCTTGCCCGAACTCGTTCAGGAGACGCCGTGAAAATGTCTCGGCGAGTTCGCCAAAATTGGAATAGCGATTGTTACTGAATATCCTATGGAGATGCGGCAAAAAGCATCGGGGGGCGGAAGGTCAGATTCAACGCACTGAATGAGCTGCACATCATCACCCCTCAACGATATCCATCTGTACTCTGCCGATACGCCCAAACCAAAGGTCAACAGATTTAGGATTGCCACTTTCAGTAGAATTGATTCTGCTAAGTTACAGGCGTTGACTTGATAGTCAACTTCGCGATGTTGTCCCCATAGGCTTCTCTGAGAAGAGATGGCCGACCTGAAGCCTCAACGAAAATTTATTCGTCGTTGCAATCTATAAGGGAGAATTCCGGACAATTCTGGATTTCACAAATGGCAGGGACAATATGGCACGATCGGCGCAACGCTGACTTTAAAATATCGGGCTTCAATCATATGCAGCCGCTCCTATCTTCCGTTTGCGATGTGCCGCTTGAGCCTTTCACCCCAAGCCTATCCGAAAGGGCCGCAAGCACGCGCTCTGGTTCAAGTTTTTCGAGACAGTCGAGATGGCCGAGCGGACACACGCGCTTACCGCAGGGCGAGCAAGGCAAATTGAGTGACACGGTAAAGGCAGTCTCGGACTGTGGAGGCGTATGTTGCGCGGATGTTGAGCCATATATGCCAACAACCGGCACGCCAACTGCGGCGGCGATGTGCAACAAACCACTATCATTGGCGACAACACAGCGCGCGGCAGCAATAAGATCAATCACATCCGTTATTATCGTCTGTCCGGTAAGATCGATCACATCCGGTGCGATGGTTTTGATATCTGCTGCCGCAGCGCTGTCTTTTTGCGATCCCATCAAAATCACAGTGACACCGCTTTTGGTAAACGTCTCGGCCACACTGGCGAAATGCCGTGCGGGCCACCGTTTGGCTGGACCATATTCCGCACCTGGCATCAAGGCCGCATACCCACCCGCGGTCAATCCATAGCGACGCAGCAGCATGTCCTGATTGACAGGATCAACCCGGAGAGCAGGTCGAAGAAGTCGCTCGGAATCGCCAAAGACCGTCTGATCAGCCAGTGCTTGATAGGTTGCCATGGTCTTTTTCTTCTGGCTCTTGGGCAAGGGGACAATATGGTTCAACAGTCCCCAGCGTTGTTCCTTCAAATAGCCGATGCGGGTTGCAATCCTTGCGGCAAAAGGGATGAACGCCGATTTCCAGCTGCCCGGTAGAACATAAGCCCGGGCATATTGACCTTTCAGGCTGCGTCCAAACGTCCAGCGATCAATGAAACGGGTTTCTCCGTGGCCAAACGGCATTGCTATGGCGCGGCGAACCTCGGGCATGCGCTCAATAACACCAAGAGCCCAGGCCGGTGCGGTCACATCAATTGCACTGTCCGGGGTGTCACGTTTTAACTGCCTAAAAAGCGCTTGAGCCATCACCATATCACCAATCCAGCTTGGTCCGATGATCAATATATCCTTGGTTCTGGTCATGGGGGTTCTGGTCATGGGCGCGGTTCCGCAAATAGCATTTTCTGTGTCGGTCGATGGCGTCTCAAAACATATGTGTAACGCCATTCGGATGCAGCGCTTTCCGACGTAATGATGTTCCACGGCTTCGGCAAGCGGGATATTGCGGATGAAGCCAATATCCCGCCGACGGCGGCGCATGTCTGTCGCTGGCACCATCGACACTCGATTTGAGAAACCTTGCATTCAGCGCTGGCCGTTTCTCCGTGTTGGAAGAAGAAAGCATCCCGTCTGTCTCAAGGTGATCTGAAACGGAACAATTCGATTGTCCAAATGGAAGCATTACCGACAAGAATGGACGCCGGTCTTTCGTTATAGTGAGCGCATCAACCCGCCACACCAACCCATTGAGAGGGATCACAATGACCAATGCCACACCAACACCGGGCTCCAAGCTTCTGACCCCACACGATCACTGAACCGCTCCGGGTTTGCCGGA
>DNPN01000179.1 GCA_003501385.1 Rhizobium sp.
CTCAACTCTTTTTCGGTCAGGCTCTAAGATATTTTCCAATTACCGGCGACCAAAACATCCATACTTGGCCAAAACGCCGAAGCCGTCAGCATCCTGTTTCTTCGCGGCTTCAGGATATTGAAATGATGTCATATTTCGATTTTCCCAATATGATTGGATGACAATCTAACCGCTTGCAACATCGCATCTCTTCATCGACGCACACAACATCGGTCTTCCTAATGGCATACATGCCGCAAGGACGAATATGACCGCAAAGCACACTGAGCGACACCCTATGCTCCATGCCTCAAGTCTATCCAAATTCAGAAAAACGCCCGGCTAAAGCTGGCGACACCCCAAAAGCCCCACGATTCGCGTAAATTTGTCCACGTCCAAATTTATCATTGTCACATTAGCGTTTCTGCCAATTTAGCTAACAATAACAAACGAATTTACTTGATTTAACATTTACCCACACCGATTTAATCACCGAGTCTGCGAAGAACGTCAAATCACGGAGCCGTGATTACGTACTATAATTTGTTGGATAGTTTTATAATAATGCAGTTACAGCCAACTATATTTTGGACATAAATAGATCAAATCGAATTTATTAGACATAATGAAATTTTAATTCATTTGATATCGCTTTGAGCATCCGTATAAGTGTAATTATTTAGATGGACTGCTCAACATACAAATGCTCATAAAAATTATCGGTACTGGGCGCGCGCTACCGAACGCATGCCAAACATCACGTATGCTGGATGACCAACTGGGTTTGATGCCGGGTGCATTACAGGATGCAACCGGAGTGCGCCAACGCTTTATTTGCGAAAACGAGTCTCAGATTGATCTTGCCGTCAAAGCGTGCCAAGCCTGCCTGAAAGACACTGACCTGTCGCCATTACATATAGACTGCGTCATTTTCGGATCGTCAGTTTCCTATCAATCAATCCCGTCAACAGCGCCGCTTGTGATGCGAGAACTGGGTATAGCAGATGGGTCTGCGGCTGCATTTGACGTGAATTCAACCTGCTGGAGCTTTATGACAGCGTTTGATGTGGCGGCTCTATACATAAGCGCGGGGCGCTATAACACTGTTCTGATCGTATCGTCGGAAATAGCCTCTCGCGCCTTGCCTTGGGAGGATCAGCCCGGAGTTGCCGCCCTATTCGGGGACGGTGCTGCCGCCGCAGTGCTTCGCAAAAGTGCGCCCGGAGAAGGTCGCGTGGTGGCAAACCTCATGCGAACCTATCCATCGGCCTATGATGCCTGCTCGCTAGGCTCAGGGGGCACCCGCTTTGATGTTCGCCGGGAACCAGAAGCTTTCCTTCGCAACTCCACCTTCCAGATGAATGGCAAAGAGCTTTATCGCCTTACCTCTCGTTGCTTCGCCGGTTTTGTTGCACATCTTCTGCATATCGCTGGCTGGCAACTTGACGAGGTAGACCTTGTCATACCGCATCAGGCAAGTCCTCTTGCGCTGGATCACATGGCCCGTCAAGTTGGCATCAAGAGGGAGAAGCTCGTCGATATAACACGAGACTACGGAAATCAGGTCTCGGCCTCTATTCCTTTCGCTCTGGACATCGCGCGAAAACAGGGCCGACTTCCGCCGGGCTCTAAAGTGCTTTTCCTCGGGACATCTGCTGGCGTATCGTTCGGTGGCATGGCAATGGAGACCTGACAACATGGGCTGCATCATGGTCACGGGCGCGACTGGATTTTTGGGAGGCAATCTCGTCGCGGCTTTGGCTGCATCCGCAAGGACTGTCCTCGCTGTTGGTCGCGACCCTCAAACTTGCGCCAGATTGCGAAGCGTTGGATTTAACGTTCTCAGCCAAGATCTCGCTCTGCCGCTCGACATATCATCACATCCTATGCTTGGCGACGTGAATACAATTGTTCATTGCGCCGCACACTCTGCGCCATTCGGCCTTCCGGCAGATTTCGTGCGCGCAAATGTGACAGTGACCCGAAATCTGATTGAGTTCGCGCGTCAGCGAAACACTCGCCGCTTCATCTATATCTCCACGCCTTCTGTCTATTTTGCGTTCCGCGACCAGATGGATGTGCGCGAGGACATGGCTCTGCCGGGACCTGTCAATGATTATGCCCGCACCAAACGACAAGCAGAAAAACTGGTCCTCGCGGCAGAGGACATCGGGCCGGTAATCCTGCGGCCGCGCGGCATTTATGGTGCAGGCGATACGACTCTACTCCCTCGTCTGCTCAAGGTTGCGCGCAAGCGCCCACTGCCACTGTTTCGCAGTGGGCGGGCCTGCATAGACCTGACCTATATCGATGACGTGGTTGCGGCGATTGTTGCCGCACTTGATTGCGATCGAAAGGTGGAAGGCGAAATCTTCAATATTTCCGGTGGGGAAGTCCTGCCGGTGCAGGACATTGTGAATCAGGCCTGTGCCCGCGCCGGAATCACAGCACGCTGGAAACCAGCATCGCTTGCACCCGCAATGATCGCGGCGGGCGTGATGGAAATGGCAGCCAGGCTCTCTCCCGTTCCATTCGAGCCACCCATCACACGCTACAGTCTTGGCCTGTTTGCCTATGCGCAAAGCCTCGACATCTCAAAGGCCCAGCGTCTTTTGGGCTGGAAGCCGAAGACGGTCTTCGAAGACGGTGTTGACCAAACGTTTAAAAACGGAGAGGCTTTGTGAAGCCCTTTTTTGCGACCAGCGCGTGGGTCACAGTCCGGGAGTCTCTCGTTTTGCGTGGCGGCCGCAGGCTCAATATTCGCCTGCCCGTGCGCTATGGTCTCATCGTCCATCCGACAATGGGAGCCGTGCTCATCGACACCGGATACACGTCACATTCCATCCAAGATGTAGGCAGAAGCAGCCTCTTGCGTTTTTACGACAACATTTTGCGCCCCGAGCTTCATCACGCGCAACAGCCGGTTCCATTTCTGGCCAGCTTTGGTCTGACGCCACAAGATGTGCGCTTTGTGATCGTTAGCCACTTTCACGCGGACCACATATCGGGCTTGACGATGTTTCCATCCGCCCACTTCATCGCCAATGACCAAGCGTGGTCGAGACTCAGCAAGAGGTCGATCTTCGGCAATCTACGCCATGGAATATTTCCGGAACTGATCCCTAACGATTTCGAAGATAGGCTTATCCGTCTGTCTTCACTGCCCAAAGCTGCCGCGCTTCACGGTTTGCCACAAGGAATAGACCTCTTCGGTGATGGCAGCATGATTGCTATCGACCTCCCCGGCCACGCCGACGGGCATTTCGGCATCCTGTTCACGACAACGACGACACCACTCCTCTATGGGGTTGACGCAGAATGGCTGCGGCAGGCTGTCATCGAAGCCCGTATGCCGGGCTATCCCGCCCGTCTCATCGCTCAGAATGTTCCTGCTGCGAAAACAACCAACTCTCTGCTGCGCCGTTTCATGGCTTCCTGCGGTGAGCTGATCTTATGCCATGATCCGAAGCCAACGGCATATGACTTCGCTTCAGGAGATGGCGCATGATCGGCGTCGCCGAAGCTGCCACCTCCTTTGCTCTCACCCGTTGGCTTTCACGCCGTGGGCTAAGCCGAGAAGCATTTGAGCATTGGCAAACGCAAGCTTTGCGTCAGTGGCTGGTTCGCGACCTACCTCAAGCACCCTTTTACGGGTCCGTACCAGTTAGCCTTTCCGATTTACCCGTCACCAACAAAGCGATGCTGATGGCGCAGTTCGATCGCTTTAATATTTGCGGCATAACGGCTGAGCAAGCATGGGAAGCAACGAACGAGAACAGGCAAATCGGCGGTTTGACTGTCGGTGCCAGCACCGGCACCAGCGGCAATCGTGGCCTGTTCATCATTTCGGAGGCCGAAAAATTCCGTTGGCTCGGAACGATTGTCGCCAAGACAATCGGTGATCTTATCTGGCGACGACAACGGGTCGCCATCATTCTTCCGCAAAGCACCAGCCTGTATGAGAGTGCTGGCAAAACGGGTCGCATCGACCTTCGTTTTTTTGACTTAACGCTCGGGCCGGAAAAATGGCGCGACGACATTGAAACGTTCAACCCGACAGTGATGGTGGCACCACCAAAAATCCTGAGGCACTTCGCACAGGAACATTTCAGGCTTGCCCCACTCCGTATTTTCTCGGCTGCCGAGACACTCGATTCCGTCGATAGAGCGATCATTGAGCCTTATTTTGGAATATCCATCGACCAAATTTACATGGCGACCGAGGGCCTGTTTGCTGTCACCTGCCGAATGGGTAGGCTGCACTTGGCAGAAGATTCGGTTTTCTTCGAATTCGAGCCCGTCGGCGATGGCCTCGTGACGCCGTTGGTCACCGCTTTCCGCCGCCGAACGCAGATTATGGCACGATATCGTATGAACGATCTTCTAAGGCTGTCAGACAAACCCTGCCCCTGTGGCTCCCCCCTCCACACAGTGGATGAGATTGTCGGTCGCATGGATGATGTCTTTCATCTCCCGTCGCAACGAGGCAATATTATTTTCACACCCGACGTCCTCCGTAACGCTGTGCTGAAGGCCGACAGGCGAATTGACGACTTCCGCTTGATCCAAATTGCTCAGGAAGCAATCGAACTTAGGCTCAAGCCTGATCTTCCCAACGATGCGGCAATCGCGGCAACCTTGGCTTTGGAGGATCTCTTTGCTGCGCGGCAGGCATCTGCATCTATTTCCGTTATTCGCGCTGAAATGCCACTCGACATTCGCAGTAAGCTGCGACGTATTCAATGCCACCGAGAGGGGAGACAATGAATGCCAGCGTAAAATTCCCGCCCTCCCAAATCGATAGAGTCAAGAACGATAGCCAAAAGATCGAAACATTCATCCAGCTCTTCCGCGATTTTCCGGCAAAGGAATTGATCGGCAATCTCACAACGCAAACAGACATACTCACTGTTGCCGGGCAATCTTTTCCGCTTACTCTCAATGCCGCGAGTGATGCGCCTACGTGCTATATTTGCTGCCCATCCAGCGCATACATTGAATACGCGATCGATGAGACGCGGAATTTCTTGTCAAGCCCGGCCCTCCGAAGCGCTGTCCTCGCTTTGATTAAAGGCTGTGCCCCACTGGTGTGCGCCAGCGGGCTAGATCATCAGGTCCAGGTAAACAATTGGCTTTATTCCACGAACCCTGTGCCCCTTATTGACCGGAATACTGCCATTGCGATCAGGGATGCATTGATCAGCCAGCACCCGGACCGAGCCTTTGTCATTCGCTCCCTGAATGAAATTGCCGACCCGGTATCGATCGAAGCCTTGAAGGCAGGAGGTTTCCGAATGCTTGCCTCCCGCCAAATCTACATTGCCGCCGCACTCACCCAACAGAAAATGTCGAAAAATATGAAGGCTGACCGCAGTCGCCTGCGTCGATCACCCTATCGCCTCGTTGCAAATCATGAGTTTACCGAGGAGGATTATGTGCGGTGCCAAGAGCTTTACGACATGCTTTACTTGGAGAAATACACCCCGCTCAACCCGCATTACACCGCACTTTACATCCGCGAAATGCATCTCCGGGGCATACTACGATTAATAGGCCTTCGCGATTCTGAATGTAAGCTGGTCGGCGTCACGGGCCTGTTTGAGAATGGTGCAACATTGACCCAACCAATCGTTGGCTACGACACCACGCTACCTATGCAAAAAGGCCTTTATCGAATGGTGATGGCAATCGCCCAGGACTACGCGTCCGAACGTGCGCTATTCTTCAACATGAGCGCCGGTGCCGCCGACTTCAAACGGCGGCGCGGTGCCGTGCCTACTATCGAATACAGTGCCGTTTATGTTGCACATCTGCCGATGGTTCAGCGTCTCACCGTCCGGCTTATGGAAACTGTCCTCAGGTTCGTCGGCATCCCGTTGCTCCGGAGATTCAAACTATGAGTGAACGTCGCAACCACTGGCAAGCAGTCGCTCTCTCGTCCGATGTGAGAGGCAAACCCAAGCGTATCATGTTTGAAGGTACACCAGTTGTATTGTTCCGCGCCGAAAATGGCGTCTCAGCGCTGTTTGACCGCTGCCCGCACCGGCTCGTCGAGCTATCAACAGGCCGGGTCCGCAATGGGGAGATCGAATGTCCGTACCATGGGTGGCGATTTGATGGTGAAGGCCGCTGCAAAGCTATTCCCGGCCATATCGGTGACATACCGAAATTCCTCGTTTGTCGCTTTCGTGCGGCAGAGCATGATGGTGTGATCTTTGTTTCCGATGGCGAGCCGGATGGAGCGCCCTATCTCCACGCTATGGAGGGCAAGGCGATCGTCGTTCGCCGTGTTCGCTCGTCAACCCAATCAACGGTTCTCGATGCCGCAGAAAATATCCTTGATGCAACTCACACTCACTTTACCCATAAGGGATTGCTGCGAGGTCTCAGTTCGAAACGGCACAGAGTACGAGTGGAGATAACCGGTGGAAACGGGTGGGTGGAGGCATGTTACACAGGCGAAGATCGCCAACATGGCCTGATCAGCAAACTCCTTGAAGGGGAAAGATCAAAAACGATCGGGCGCTTTCGTCACCCGGGGATTGCGGAGCTTGAATACTGGGGGCCGAGGGGACTAGCCCTGGCGACCACATTCCACCTGCGGCAGGCTGATGCAGACACGGTCGAGGGAATTGGGTGGCTGATCGGGCCAAGACGAGGTGGTTTGGAATATCTGATGGCGCTGGCATTCAAGCCGCTATTCAATATCGCCCTTCATCAAGATCGCCGCGTCCTAGAATCCGCAAGAAACAATGCCCGCTTCGCTCCAGAAACGATACCTGTCATCGGGCCACTCGATTTCCTGCGCAATGACATTGCTGCCATCCTCGCAGGTCACGTGCCAGAAGCATCCTCAGAGCCCAAGATCTATCACCTGGAACTTTGATAGGGGCCGTTCCATTCGATGTCCCGCGTCGACGCCTTCTGAAGGCTGATGCGCTGGCGAATAGCGGTTGAGGCAATTTCCCTAAGCGCGCGCACTTGCGCTTTGCGCGGGCCGCTATCGTTCGGCCATTCCAGCAATTCGGTGATCTCGCGCAGACACGCGCTGAATTTCCCCATCTCCCCCGTTTTCAACGCTTGAGGCAAACCGAAGAGCAAAACGGCAAGTTTTACGCCCTGCGCGCCTGCAAAATCGGGCAGAATTTCCGCTCCATCATTGAAAAACGCAGTAGCAAAGCCTTCTGGCTTTGTGAAAAAATGGACTCCACTGGTCGCGCGCGGATTGCATTCAAGCGGGAGGATATCGCCATCCTTCGTTCGCATCAGATCGAAGGAAATCTGTCCGGTCCAGTTCGTGGCGGATACAAATGCCTGCACAAAGGAGCGCGCAGCCGTATCGCTGACGGGTCGAAAACAGACACCTGCTCCTTTGCCAGCCCGATAAATCGACGCGTAGGCACAAAACGCCTTGATGTCACCTCGGACAGCGACGGCATAGACACTGATTTCGTCGCCGTCGATAAACTCCTGAGCAACCCAAGGCGCGTCAACGGTCGGAAATACTCTGCTCAATGCTTTTGGTCGGGGGCGAAGCAGAACATGACTCGCAAAGCGCGACCAGACTGGTTTGAACACAAGTTCATGGGACTTGCTGCGCATTGCCTCCAGGTCATCTTGCGACTGCAAGAGTGTTGTGTGCGGAGTGGCAAGACCGAGGCTTGCAGCGACACGGATGAAATCATGCTTGTTATGAACGCGCATGAGGAGATCCATCCTCGGCGCAAAGAGAGGGGCGATCATGGCCTGATCACGCCAGATTTGGCCGAGGTAGAACACCTCTTCGCAGGTAGGAACGACGACATCGATGCGCTCCTCCTTAAGCACTTTACTGACGGCCTTTGCATAGGAACCAAGTTCAAAGCGAGGCGGCGGCAAACGGTGATAGGTTGAACATGCTTTGCTTGCAGCAGCAATGGGATGGGCAGGCGTGTCGGCGAGCACCACGCGATCTCCCGCATGGTGAAACAAACGCGCCAGATGCAATGCTACAGGTGCCCTAGCGCCTGTGATAAGAATAGTACGAGGCGTTTTTTGTAAAATGGGCATATCATTGTAACCTTCGGCCAAGTTATCCGTTTTGGCCGTTTATCTCCGCGAATGACTGACACTGTGGGCAGGTACGGTGGATCCCTTTCAACACGCCTGACCGGCAAATTAAGACGTCGCCATGTTCATTGTATCAGTCCTTTATGGTGTTCCCAGTCAGTCACCCGGATGACGAAAAGTCGACCTGACACCTTTCCCAACCTTACTGTCTTAAAGTGTTTCCGGAGAATGCTTCCTCAATTGTATAGTTTTCGCAGCATTAAACGAATTGATGCCAGCTTGAGTAAAACAAGAGCGTTGCATGAGATGTCCTCGGAGTCCTTGGCCAATCATATGCCCCCCGATGGCAGCTAGCGTTACCGTTGTCTTGAAAACCGGGCAATGCTCCGGCGCGGTCGTCTCGTCGTGGTATCCCCTTTTCCAGGCATCTAAGTCGAAGTCTGGCAACTATTCCCGCTGTTCCCGCTATTCCCGCTATTCCCGCTATTCCCGCTATTCCCGCTATTCCCGCTGGGAATATTTCCGAAACAACTCTCTATCAAGGCCTGAATTAGCTGTCACACTAAATTTACTCCGCGAATTCACGAGCTCACCATTCTATGAGCTGGCTGCGGAGCCAGTCTGAAGCGGACGCGCCAGCAATAACGCAAAGATGTGGTAGCACCGGCTTCTGGACAGCGTTTCTAAGACGCATAAATTCTCCCTAGCCAGCGGGCTGGAAAGGATATTGACTTCAGATTGAAGTAAGCCGCGATCAGCGGCTTACTTCAATCCCCGCAGGCCCTAAGCGGATCGACATTCAGGACTCCCAAATCACCTACCTATGAGCGGGAGCCTCAGATCGGAGCCTGGAGAGGCTATGGCGAGCGGTTCTTGATTGCGAACGAAGGAGTATTGACGCCAATACGTTCGGTTTTGCCATCCCTACATAACCACGTCCGCTTCGCGCTTGGGCTTCACCTCACAACAAGCGCGCTGCCTTCCCGCTCCGCCGAGTAGCGCTATTGTAATAGCTTGAGGCTTGCTGCACGGATCGATGACGGGATTGTTCCATGGCTTCCGGCATTGGGATCCCCCGATTGGCGGCTTCCGTCAGATAACCAGAACGCAAGCCATGCGCGGAAAATTCCTCCGGTTTTAGCCCAGCCATCGCGGCCCGTTGTTTAAGAATGTCATTGATCGCCTTCGGATCAAGCGCACGCTGGGAGACATTGCCCCAGCGATCGATAGCGCGGAACACACTTCCCTTGTCGATTTTTGCTGCATGAAGCCATGTATTCAACGCATCGACCGGCGAGCCGGTGAGATAGACGACCTCATCATTTTCCGCGCCGCTGGTTTTAGTGCGGCCGAGGTGGATGGATAGAGAGGGGAGGGCCGTACCACCTTCGACTGGGATGGGCTCTCCCGGGCTCAGTTGCTCTTTCCTCAAACTCGCGATCTCGCTGCGACGGCGACCGCCGGAGGCAAAGGCGACCATCAGGATGGCCCGGTCCCGCAGGTCACGTAGGCTGTCGCTCCGACAGGTGGCAAGCAGTTGGGAGAGAACATCGCCGGTGACCGCCTTGGCACTTTTGCGCTGTCTGGGCCGCGGTGTTGCACGCACAGCCAGCCGAATGGCGGATTTCAGGGCAGGGGAGGAAAAGGATCCTTCGAGCCCCCGCCATTTTGTCAGAGTGGACCAGGTGGCAAGCCGTCGGCGAACGGTATCAGGCGCATGTGGTCCGCTTGAGCGCAGAAAACCCTGGACCCGAAGCTTGTCCTCGACCCCGTTTGGCATGCCATGCTGTGGATCGCTCAGACGCTTTTCTGGATCCCAAAGATGATGGGCCACGAATTTCAGAAGAAGGGCTTCAGGAGCGGGCCACGGCAGAGAGCCTCCGGTCGCAGCGAGCGACCAAGCCTCCAGATAGGCCAGATCAGAGGTGAGCGCCCGGAGGGTATTTTCGCCCATGCCTTGGTTGACCAGATGGCGCAGCGTTTCAACATCCTGGTCCGTCAACAATTCGGCCAATTCGTCGCGGCGGTCTATCGGCAGGACGGCCGCAATGGTGTCGAGTGCCGCTATGCGTCCCGAGAGCTGCGCAGGACGATCAATGCTCATGCTCGGTTGGTCCTAATACCGCGACACCTTCTGCGCGTGCGGCCTCCACTAATCGGCGGTCGAGCGTGGCAAGAGGGAGTTGCTCCAAAAGCGCGAGAGCAAGATAGGCAGCGTCGTAAGCGCTGAGACGATATTTCCGGGATAGGCGCACCACCTCCGTATCATCGCCGGGGCCAACAAGTTGCAATGGCAGTCCGCGAAACCGTGCGAGCGCCGAATGAATAAAATCAGCCGAAATCCGCTCGCGCTTCTCGGCGCTGAGGAGAATGCTGCGAATCTCGTGGCGAAGCAGGTCGGGTGCCACCGCGTCTTCGTCTGCCATACGTGCCATTGCCTGCTCAGCGAGCGTGTTTTCTTCGTCCGGCAACAGCCATGCGCCAGCGATCGAGGCATCGACGATAAACGCCATCAGCGCCGACCTTCTTGCTTCCAGTCCTGAATTTCCTGATGAGACACGGGCTTGGCCTGGGCACGGAGCGCCCGAACCGATTCGATCGCGGCCAGACGCTGCGGGCGTTCATCCATGGCGACGAGGCGCGCAACCGGATCATTGCCTCTGGCAATGATAAAGTCCTCGCCGGCCTCGACGCGGGCCAGCAGTTCAGACAGATGCGTTTTCGCCTCGGCGACCTTGACGGTAACAGTCATGGCAATTCTTTTGCTCATCGTTCTTGCGCGTTTGGCGCAAAGAATAGGGATGAT
>DNPN01000075.1 GCA_003501385.1 Rhizobium sp.
CCCCGCATCGAAAAGGTGCTGTTCGCCGCCACCAAGGCCGACCACCTGCACCATGAAAGCCATGCGCAATTGCAGGCCATTACCAGACGCATGGTCGATGGTGCCATTGCCTCCATTGGCATGGCCGGTGCAGGTATTGAGGTGTTGGCTTTGGCATCGGTGCGGGCCACGCGCGAAGCCACGGTGAAGCAGGATGGCCATCTTTTGCCCGTGGTTGTTGGCACACCCATGGCAGGCGAAACCATTGGCAAAGAGCAATTTGATGGCTTGCGCAAAACCGCCGTTTTCCCCGGCGATCTGCCCCACGCCATCGAGCCATTGTTTGGTGCCAATGTCAGCAAACCGGACATCGCCCTGCCCGATCTCAACATCATTCGTTTTCGCCCTCCTGAGCTGGATGAGGCGGGTGGCCTAACCCTCTCCATCCCCCATATCCGGCTGGATCGCGCCTTGCAATTTCTGTTGGGAGACCGTCTCGCATGAGCAAACTGCCCCATGAAGAACGCCCCTCAGCACGCCGCCCGGCGGCTTTCTCGCTGGATGATGAAACGGCACATACTGCCGAAAAAGAAACGCCCAAACGCCCGCCACGCAGTTTCGCACCCGATGTAACAATCACGCCGGATGCGGAAGACCCGTTTTTGAGAGAAATCGCGGCAGACGATGCTATTGTGCCGATTGAGATCCCGCGCAAGCGCCGCTTTTCTTTCATGAAGCTGGCAGGCGTGGCCTTTGGGGCGTTGTTCTCACTCGCAGCCGGCATCTGGATCGACGATTTGATCCAGAACCTGTTTACCCGTGCCGACTGGCTTGGCTACACGGCCATAACCTTGCTGGCGTTGGGGCTTTTTGCGCTGTTTGTGGTGCTTGCGCGCGAAGTGGCGGGCATGTATCGGCTGAATGCCGTACAGGCCATCAAGGACCGTGGCGCAGCGCTCAGCCAGCAAGGCACCGCCAGCGAAGCGCGCAAACTGGTGAAGGACATCGAGGCCCTGACCCGGCACAGGCCAGAAACGGCCCGTGGCAGAACTGTACTGGAAGCGGCAAAAGACGACATTATCGATGCGCCCCACATCATTGCGCTGGCAGAGCGCGAATTGCTCGGCCCGCTGGATGCCAAGGCACGAAACATGATTGTGCAGGCCTCCAAACGGGTTTCTGTTGTCACGGCCGTGAGCCCGCGCGCGCTGGTTGATCTTGCCTATGTGCTGTTTGAGGTGGTGCGACTGGTGCGCGGCATGGCCGAGCTTTATGGCGGTCGCCCAGGATCGATTGGCATGCTACGACTGTTGCGAGACGTGTTTGCCCATCTTGCCGTTACCGGCTCCATTGCTATTGGCGATGGGTTGGCGCAGCAAATTCTCGGCCATGGATTGGCATCGCGCCTCTCTGCGCGTCTGGGTGAAGGCGTGATCAACGGGCTGATGACCGCGAGAATCGGCATTGCCGCCATGGATCTTTGCCGCCCGCTGGCCTTTGAGGCGTTAAAGCGCCCCGGTGTGAGTGATTTCGTTGGCGATCTGCGCCCAAACCTTGGAAAAGATATTAAGCAACTGTAATATATGGATATATTTCAATATTTCAACAATAGCATACCTGTCATTTCTTAAGCAAAGCATGGTGATGGAATGGCAAAAGAAAGGAAATGTTAACCATCTTCGCACTATAACAGACTCATGAATTTCAGCTGTTCGCGCCAAGGAAAAGCACATGTCGCACCGTTTATTTTCGATCCTCGGCAGCCTGACTGCCGCCTGTGTGATTGCCCTTCCGCTTTCTTCAGCGATTGCAGCCCAGAAGGATCGTCAGTTTTTTGAATCCGTCTCCGGCGTCTGGAGCGGTCCCGGTGAAATCGTTGCTGGAAAATACAAGGGCACCAAGTTCAGCTGCGATCTGACGGGGCAACCGCTGGAAAGTGGCGATGCTGGCATCAAGCTGGGTGGCACCTGCCGCGTTGGCGTGTTTTCCCAGCCGATGAATGCGGTGATTTCCATGAAGGACGGAACCTATACCGGGCAGTTCCTTGACGGTTCTGATGGCAAAGGATTGGATATCATCTCTGGTGAAGTCAACGGCAACAAAGCCGTTATGGGCATCAATCGCGCCAAGCTGAATGGTGCCATGGTGGCCAGCGTGCAGGATGACAAAGCCATGAATGTGACCATCTCGGTCAAGGTTGAAGACCGGATGATCCCGGTGATCGGCCTTCGCCTCAACCGTCAGGCTGTAGACCAGACGGCGGTCAGCTCCATTCAGAAATAAGCTCCACCCAATTCCGTTAAAATCCGGCGCTGCTATCAGCGCCGGTTTTTTTGTTCAGCAGGCTTGCCACCAAAGTGGGTTCGCATTGGCCACGGCAATATCGCTGGCATCGACCTTTTCAAGCCATTCCGCCACTGGCCGGCCCGATACGATTACCCCATCGGCAATATCGGCCAAGGGCTGCAAAACAAAAGCCCGCTCTAACATGCGCGGATGCGGAATACTTAGGTTTGGCGCGTCAATCACCTGATCATCGTAGAGCAGAATATCGATATCCAGGGTGCGCGGCCCCCAGCGCTCCAAACGCACACGCTTCATCAAGCGTTCAAGCTCAAGGCAGACATCCAGAAGCGGCGCGGGTGCCAAGCTGGTTTGTACCAGAGCACAACAGTTGAAAAAATCAGCCTGATCCAGCTTGCCCCAAGGCGGCGTGCTGTAGAGCTTTGACACGGACAGCACGGTACAATCGTCCCGCTCATTCAACGTTTGCAGGGCCAGAGCCATGGCAGCCGAGGGATCGCCAATATTGCCACCAAGGCCAAGGGCCACTGTTGCGGACACGCCGTTACCGATGATGGTCAACGGAAACCTCGACATAATCCAGCATGCCTGTAATCGGCGCACTGGGTTTGCGCACCGTGATCTTGGCCCGCACAATCGGCTCAAACCGCGCGCAGAGTGATTTGGCAATGTCCAGCGCCAATGCCTCAATCAGGTAACGACGCTTTCCAGTAACGATTTCTTCAATCACGTTGAAGGCAACGCCATAATCCACCGTGCCCGCCAGTTCGTCATTCTCCAAAGCGTTGGAGAACAGAACCTCAAGCTCGGCATCCACGAAAAACCGCTGCCCGAGAAACTCTTCTTGTTCATGCAGTCCGTGGCGGGCAAAGAATCCGCAATTCTTCAAGGTTATCTTATAGGTATCAGCCATCGAACCGTCCTTCCGCCGCAGCGTGCGCTCAAATGAACGCCCATAGGCTGCCGCCTAATTTCAAATCAGCGTACTTGCCACAGCTTGGGCCGCCAGCATGGCATCCGCAACCGCCAACGCGTCTCGGTTGGCCTTCACATCATGCACACGAAAAACACTCGCACCCCGCATGCGCAGCAAAACAGAGGTTGCGGCCGTGGACACATCGCGCTCCGCAGCAACCCGCCCCGTCAATGTGCCCAAAAACCGCTTGCGCGACGTACCCACCAGCAGCGGATAGCCAAGATCAAGCAGTTCACCGGATCTCGCCATCAAATCCATATTGGCCTGCACTGTTTCCTTTGCAAAACCAAACCCGGGATCAAGCGTAATCGTCTGCGCTGATACATGGGCAGCATTGGCAATGGCAAGAGCGTTTTCGAAAAACAGGTGTTGATCGGCAATCGGGTCCGGCAGGATCTCACGCCCACGCCCGGTATGCATGATACACAGGCCCGCGCGAAATTGTGCTGCAACGGTAGCAATCTCCGGCTCACGCAGCAAGCCGCAAACATCATTGATAATGTGCGCGCCCGCCGCAAGCGCAAGCCGCGCCGTCTCTGCCCGATAGGTATCAATCGAGATCAGCGCATCGCTCTGCTTGGCCAACGCCTCAATAACTGGCAAAACCCGATCCTGCTCTTGCTGGCTCGAGACAGGATCAGCCCCAGGTCGGGTGGATTCCCCACCAATATCAACAATATCGGCACCCTCTTCCGCGCAGCGCAATGCATAGCCAACCGCATCGCGTACAGTCTCATAACTGCCACCATCCGAGAAGGAATCCGGCGTGACATTGACAATTGCCATCAGTCGCGCATTCGCGCCCAGTTCCAATACGCGTCCGTGGGCCAGGAGCCAGTTTCGGCTTGCAATTTTCAAGATCTACCCCCACGCACTCCATGTATGTTTTGCGTCTGGACATGCTTTCGACACATCAATCGGTGCCCATGCTTGAGTGCAAGCCGATCATCGTGCGCAAGCGCAAGATTTTGTTGTGCGTTAAATCTAACCCATTTGACGTGTCGCGCTGTATGCACCAAACTGGCTTCAAATTCAATGTGGTGGATAAAGTCTATGATAAAAGCAAGCGGTCTTCTCACCTGTTTGACGCTTGCGTTGATCCCTTGTTTGCCAGTGCAAAATGCCAGCGCCGAAACGATTGTACGCAAATCCATCCGCTATTTCCCAATTCACGGCAACACAGCGGCAGAGCTGGACCATCAGCTGGAAACCAAAGGTCCGCATACTGGCACATCCGGCTTGCGTCATCCCGGAGCCACCAAAATCCGCTTTGGCGGCACGATGAATTACCTGAAACGTCCCAACAGTTGCGCCATCGACAACATCAAGGTCACGGTGTCCATCACCATCACCCTGCCCAGCTGGAAAAACCGCAGCAAGACCAATGCGGAACTCAATATGATCTGGGACACCTTGGCCGCCGACATCAAGCGACATGAAGAGCGACATGCGGAGATTGCCGTGCAACATGCCAGAGATCTGGACAAACGCCTCAAAGCCCTGACAACAACAAAAAACTGTGATGTGATGGCAGACAAAGTCTCCGAGCTGACCGACACCGTGACGCAGGAGCATGAAGATGACCAGCTCCGGTTTGATCGCATTGAGGCGGTTAATTTCAACGCCCGAATTCTGCGTTTGCTGCAATACCGCAGTCAGCGACAGGTGCGGTAAGGCATTTGAAACAGAGTAACTTTACGTCATCTGATCAGCGCAAGACATCAGGGCTCCGCGGCAACCGGAAATAATCCATTATTTCTTATAGTTTAAATTTATCTCAAACTAATATATAAGTGATTCACATCGAAGTTGCATGGCGTTTCAGCATAGCGTTCCTGATGTTCCCCTGGTGCGTCGCGTCCCTTGCAGGCTCGTTCCCAAACCCTTGCAAGACAACGACCACCCCCTTGGCCTCGCTCGTCATAGGAAGGGCGAGGCATTTTTTTGGGGTTTTTCCTGATAACCGCTGAAAACGCCAGCCTTTGGTGAAAGCCTATCAGGCTTGACGCTCTGGCACATGCACGATCAACCCGTCCAGCGACGCCGCGACCTTGATCTGACAGGAAAGACGGGAATTGGGGCGCACATCGGCGGCAAAATCCAGCATATCCTCTTCCATTGGCGCAGGGCCACCAACCTTCTCAACCCATGCGTCGTCGATATAGACATGACAGGTGGCACAGGCACAGGCTCCACCACATTCGGCATCGATACCTGGAACAGAATTGCGCACCGCATTTTCCATCACCGTCGAACCGTCGGCGGCATCGAGATCATAACGGGTGCCGTCAAAGGCAATGATGGTCAGTTTTGTCATTCCGGCTGTCCACTGGTTGGGTTTCATTAAAACGCATACAGCGCCGTGCGCCATAAATGGCGAACAAAGGTTCGATGTAGATCTTTATCTACTGCATAAGTCTTTAAACTGATTCCGGTTTAAAGACTTATGCAGTAGGTCTTCCAACAAATCCACAAGTCAGTCAACCAAGCACACAACACAAAAAAACACGCCCTATCACGATGGGCGTGCTGCTGACGCACTCGAAAAATCGCGACATTATCGGATCAGACGCGGCACAACTTGAGAATAAAATGCTCGGCCTCGATAACAGCCAGTGTCACGGCGGAAATGCGCGTTGCGTCCGTGCCAAGGTTTTCAATCTCACCAGCGGCCTTCACCACGTTAAAGGCACCAATAGCACTTGCCGCACCCTTCAACCGATGCGCAATTGCCCGGTGATCAATATCGTTCTGGCCAAGCGATTGCAGGCAATTGCGCGCCTGCTTGGCAAACAATTGCAGCACTTCCACTTCCAGTGCCTTGTCACCCATCGTCTGGGTTGCAAGGTGCGCCATATCAATGGGGCTTGCCTTGGAGGGACCGCATCCGTTTTCAACTTCTGGTGCCCCGAAGGCAATATTAATGGCAGCCATGACCCACGTCATCCTTGTTGTTGGTCTTCCCGTTACAAGCATGTTGGTCAATCGTGGGATTGAGGTTAAATTTTGGCTGGGTCTGGCAGAAAAATCGACATATGGTTAATTTTGTTCAATTGCCATATAAATATGGACCTTCGACCGTTTTTGTCCTTTAAATTGTGTTAATAAGCCTGTTATCCCTTCAGGATAGGGCTTGCCGTTAATTGTATCATAATACGGAATGTGTCACTACGGAACGGTTGGAAAGGTGGAAAAGGCCTAAGCTTTGCGACTGTCAACATCTAGTGCTATGCATATACATTGCATTGGGATGACATGCGTAAATCATGGCATGATCTGCCAACATTCTGTCTTGGTGTCCTTGGTGTCAAAGCCCGACATCAGAGACTGAGTGATCTGGGTGTTTGCCGCGTTTGCCGGGCCTTATAGAAGCTATCCGGTCATGCAAAGCGGCCTGAGTAGGCGTAAACGAGGCGTACCTATGGCGAACAAAAAGACAAGCGAATCGATTGACGATAGCGCTTTCCAGGCCCTCGAGGCAGCCCTGAGGATCGACTTCGAAGAAGAAGACGATGCGAAAGCGTTTAGCCCGCCGCCTGCACCCACGGAGGCGGAAGTGTCCGACAGCCTGAGACAGAGCAAGTCAGTGCAACGCGCCGATGCAGCCCTTCGGGAAAAGGAACTTGCCGCCAAGCGCGCAAAGCAGACTGCCCCTGCCCGCGCACCAGCCCCCACCAACCAGCCAGCGGCTGTTGCACAAGCCAAGGTCGCCAAGCCTCAGGCTCCGCATCACGCCGATCCTGCGCCGAAATCGCCTGTTCTCGCCCCTGCCAATGATACCTCGCGCCGCAGTCCTACGGCGCTTTTGAAGTCTCTGGATGGTGGCTCTTCAGGTCGCGCCGTGCGCAATGCTGGCATCGTATCACTGATCTGGGGCATTGGTGGCGTAACGCTGACACAATTGCTTTACAGCTCGACGCTTTTAAGCGGCGGCTTGGCAGGCCTGTTCGCCAATCCGGGTGTTATCACCATTCTTGTCGGCACAGTTCTGCCGATTTTTGTGTTTTTCTCCTTCGCTATCATGATGTCGCGCGCGCAAGACATGCGCAATGCGGCCCGCTCCATGGCCGAGGTGGCGCTGCGTCTGTCAGAGCCGGAATCGGCATCGTCTGATCGCATTCTATCGGTCGGTCAGGCCGTGCGCCGCGAAGTCTCTGCGATGAACGAGGGCATTGAGCGGACGATTGCGCGTGCGACGGAACTGGAGGCACTCGTCCACAACGAAGTGTCCGCTTTGGAGCGCAGCTATTCCGACAACGAGCAGCGCGTGCGCAACCTTGTGCAGGAACTGTCTGCCGAGCGTGACGCCATTGTCAGCCATGCAGATCGCATTCGCTCCTCCATTCTTGGCGCGCATGATCAGCTAAAAGAAGACCTGTCGCTGACAACAGAAGAAATCAGCGTGCGTTTGTCCACGTCCGGCGAAGCCTTCGCCAATTTGATGGACACGCGCGTTACGGCCATTGTCGAGAAATCCAGCACGGCTGCCGATGCGCTTGGGTCACTGTTGTCGGCCAAAACGGATGACATGGTGCAAACGCTGGGTGCGGCTGGCATTTCTCTGTCCGCAGAGATGGACAACAATCTCCAGACACTGACAAGCAAAATGTCTGGCCATGGCGAAGAGATATTGCGCCAATTTGAAACACGCGCCTCAACACTGGATGCCAGCGCAGAAAAACTCAACAGTGCTTTGAGTGATCGTGCAAAGCAGTTGAGCGAAACACTTTCGGCCCGCACGCGCGAGATTGCCCAGGGCTTTACGCAGGGTGAAGCCGTCATTTCCGGCAGCCTCGATAGCGCGCTGGAGCGCCTGAACAAATCGCTGGATGAAAAATCCGCCACCTTTACCCACAGCCTGCAAACCAACGCAGAAGACGCACTGGTCGATATTGACCTGCGCACAGGCCTGTTTGAAGATCGCATGCAAGCCACCATCGGCCAGGTGAATGCAAGCTTTGATCAGCGCATGACCGAGTTCACTGATGCATTCGAACAGCGCACCGGCGCGCTGGATGGCAAGCTCAATGATGGCCTGTCGCGCCTCAGCTCGACGCTTGCGGGCGGTTCGGAGGCAATCAACGGCGTTCTCAACAGCTCGATTGAACGTCTTGGCAACAGTATGAATGATCAATCCCTGGCTCTGGCGATGACGCTGGGTAGCAGCCAGGACGTGATGAACGAGGCGCTGTCGAGCCACTCTCGCGAACTGGCCGAAGCGTTGGAGCGTCGTCGTCAGGAGCTGGATGAGACCATTTCCCAGGCGCATATGAAGATTGACCAGATCATGGCAGAACGCGCAAGCGCCCTGACAGAATCTCTGAACGACACCCAGAAACGCTTTGATGACACCCTCGGCAGCCGTTCCGAAGCCGTTATCAGCCAACTGACTGGCAGTCATGACCGCATTAGCGATCTGCTGCAAAATACATCGTCCGGCATTATTGAAGCCGTCTCGCTCTCTGAGAGCCGTTTGGCGGAAACACTCGACCGCAAAGCCCAGTCCATTGTCGATGCTGCAAACGGTGTTGATACGCGCATCGAGGCTGCTTTCACCGGCAAGGCAGAACAAATTCGTACCGCTTACGAAGATGGTCAGGCCCGTCTCGGCGCAACACTCGATAGCAAAATCGAGCATTTGACCGACGTGGCCACAGAAGCGGATATGCGCATTGAATTTGCCTTGGGCAGCAAGGTCGATGCGATTCGCGCCGTTTATGAAGATAGCGAAGCGCGTCTGGCTGGTACCATTGATGCCAAGGTCAACCTACTTGCCGACACCGTTGACAATGCCGGCAATCGAATTGAGCAGGCGATTGGTGATAAGGCAGATAGTATTCGAGCTGCCTATGAGGAAAGCGAAGCTCGCCTCGCACGCACGCTTGATGGCAAGGTTGAACAGATTTCCGATGCCTCAACGGAAGCCGACATGCGCATCGAGCTGGCGCTTGGCAACAAGATGGACAGTATCCGCTCTATCTACGAAGACAGCGCAAAGGTGCTGACAGAGACGGTGGATAGCAAGGTCAATCAGCTCATGGAGACGGTGGTCCGGGCTGATCAGCACATTGAGCAGGCCATTGGCAACAAGGCAGATAGCATTCGTGCCGCCTATGAAGAAAGCGAAGCCCGCCTTGCTCGCACACTCAATGACAAGGTTGAGCAGATCTCCGATGCTGCGACTGAAGCCGACATGCGCATTGAACTGGCGCTCGGCAACAAGATGGATGCAATCCGCTCCATCTATGAGGACAGCACAAAGAATCTGACTGAAACAGTTGATGCGAAGGTCAACCTCCTGGTTGAGACCGTCGGACGGGCTGATCAGCAGATTGAGCAAGCGATTGGCACCAAGGCAGACTCCATTCGCTCCGCCTACGAAGAAGGTGAAGCCCGCCTCGCACGCACACTCGACAGCAAGGTTGAGCAGATCACCGATGCCGCGACGGAAGCCGACATGCGCATCGAGCTGGCGCTGGGCACCAAGATGGACGCCATCCGCTCCGTTTACGAAGAAAACGAAAATCGCCTCGCTGGAACCATTGATGCCAAACTGGGCGCATTGACCGAAACATTGGGCTCTGCCGATGCACAGATCGAGCAAGCATTTGGCTCCAAGGCCGAACAACTGCGTGCCGCCTATGAAGAGGGTCAGGCGCGTCTCACCAAAACGCTCGACAGCAAGATCGAGCATCTCACTGATGTGGCGACTGAAGCCGACATGCGCCTTGAATTCGCTCTGGGCAGCAAGGTCGACACCATCCGCTCTGTCTACGAAGACAGCGAAGCCCGTCTGGCTGGCACCATTGATGCGAAGGTCAATCAGCTGGCAGACACGGTGGACAATGCGGGCAACCGGATTGAGCAGGCCATTGGTGCCAAGGCCGATTCCATTCGTGCCGCTTATGAGGAAAGCGAAGCCCGCCTCGCCCGCACACTGGATAGCAAGGTCGAGCAAATCAGTGACGCCGCAACCGATGCTGACATGCGCATTGAGTTGGCGCTGGGCACGCGGATGGATGCAATCCGCTCCGTTTACGAAGAAAACGAAAATCGTCTAGCAGGCACCATTGACGCCAAGCTGGGCGCACTGAGCGAAACGCTTGGTTCAGCCGATGCCCAGATTGAGCAGGCTTTTGGTTCCAAGGCAGAACAACTGCGTGCCGCCTATGAAGAAGGCCAATCTCGCCTGACCAAAACACTGGACAGCAAGATTGAGCATCTTACAGATGTTGCAACCGAAGCCGACATGCGCATTGAATTTGCCTTGGGCAGCAAGGTGGATGCCATCCGCGCGGTTTACGAAGACAGCGAAGGCCGTCTGGCCGGCACCATTGATGCCAAGGTCAATCAACTGGTCGAAACTGTTGGCAATGCCGACAGCCGCATTGAGCAGGCGCTTGGCTCAAAGGCAGAACAGATTGTTGCTGCCTACGAGACCAATCATGATCGCCTGACGTCAACATTGAACGGCCGTATTGACCAGTTGATGGACACAGCAACCGAGGTTGATCTTCGGCTTGCCATGTCCTTCAGCGGCAAAGCCGATGAAATCCGCGCTGCCTATGAAGACAATCAGGGTCGCCTTGAGCAGACCTTGCAGACGCATAGCGGTCGCTTGTCCGAAACACTCGGCAGCTCGACGGAGCGGATGGAAACTCTGCTTGGCTCCGGCGTATCGCGCGTTGAAGACGGCCTGAGCGGCAGTGTCTCTCGTCTTGAAACTGCCTTTGAAGACAATCACAGCCGTCTTCGCCAGACGCTGGATGAACGTGGCAATGCCATCACCACAGCGCTTCAGGATGCCAATTCCAAGCTGGACGATATTCTTTCCGAACAAGGCATGGCGATTGGCACCACCATTGCCACCAGCGCAGGCATGCTGGAAATGACGCTGGAAGAGCAGCAGAGCAATCTGCGCGCAACCATCGATGCCAGCAGCGTTGATCTACAAAATCGTCTGCGCGAAACCACAGGCACCATCGCCGCAGAATTTGGTGAGACGGCCCGCGAGATCAGCCGCACAGCGGATGATTTCTCAAACCGCGTTGGCAGCACGCTGAACGGCGTGACGGATCGGCTGGGTGAAACGGGCGCACGGATTGAATCCAGTCTCGGCACACTTGAAAGCCGTATCCACAACAGCATTGAGAATGTGGATCAAAAAGTCACCGTTGCCGGTGAAACCGTAGCCGCGAAACTCTCCGAGAAAGTCTCGGATCTGGAGCGCGTCAGCAGCGACGCCACGCAGCGGATTGAACAGACCTTGGGCGAATCCACCCGTCGTGTTGCCGATACGCTGGATAGCCGCACCTCTATTATTGATGAGCGCCTGTCCACCATGGATCGCGCCCTCAACATCGGCCTGCAGAACGTCAACAACACAATTGAAGGCAAGGCCGCGGGTCTGGCGACGTCGCTGCGTGAAGCCGTGATGGGTGCCACCCGCGAAATCGACAACGAAGCGCAGAAATCCGCCGAATTGTTGAGCCGCACGGGTGAAGAATTCACCGCAGCGGTCAGCGCCAAAAATGACGAGTTTACCCGCTCGGTTCTGGAAAAATCCGACGATCTGGCCCGCCGCATCAGCGAAACCCAAAACCGTCTGGCCGGCCAGGGTGCGCAGATTGCCCAGAACTTCTCCGAAGCTGGAGATGCGATTGTGCGCAAGGTTGCCGATGCGCAGGCCACCATGGCAGCGCAGGCGGGCAATATTGCGGGCTCGCTCAGCGAAGCAGAAAAGGCGCTGGAAGCGCGTGGCGCATCGTTGCAAACAACGTTGTCCAACACCACGGCAGAGTTCTCGTCGGCGCTCGACAATGCCGACAAGGCTCTGGATGCCCGTGGCAATTCTATTCGTTCAACGCTCGATGAGCGCACACGCGAGCTGAACTCCATGCTGGCAGGTCGCTCTGCCGAACTGGCACGCCTTATTGAAGATGGTGCCAAGCCTGCCGTTGAGCAATTCTCGCAACTGGGTCAGGAAGCCGCCGCGCGGATCACTCAGGCCGCCGAGCAAAGCGCCCTTCGTCTGCGGCAAGAAAACACCCAGCTTGCCGACGCCCTGGCCGCCCGCGCTGCCAGAGCAGCCCAGCAGATGAGCATTACGGAAGAGACACTGGCCAATACCGCAGGCCACATGATCAACCGTTTGACGGAAACCAACGAAACCCTGCACGCCGTTGTATCTCAAGCCTCACAGTCCATGGCCGAGGCCGACCGTCAGTTCGGCGCAACCACCGATCGCCTTGCTGCCACCACCAACAAGGCTGCAGATGTGATGGCCACATCTGGTCGTCTGCTGGAAAGCAATCTGGAGCGCCTCACCAATGCTTCCGATCAGGCATTGTCACAGGTCACAGGTATTGTTGGCCGCTTTGGCGATCACGCCAAGGTGTTGGGTCAGGCGTCTGACCTTCTGGCCGCAGCTCAGTCGAACCTCGCCGGAACACTGGAGGAACGCCAGCAGGCCCTGCGTGATTTGTCAATTGGCATCGTCAAGCGCTCGGAAGAGATTGAAGGCACGATGCGCTCCTTGGCCGGCATGGTCAGCGGTGCATTTGATCAGGTCGAACATCGCTCTGGGCAGGTTGCAGGCAATCTGCGTCAAGGAATTGAAACCTCCTTTGCCGACATTGGCCAGATCCTCGGAGAAACCGAGCAAAAGGCGATGTCCACGGCAAGCACGATGCGCGATGCCCTTCTCTCCGCTGGCAACGAAGCCACACGCTCCATCGAACAAACGCTTGGTGTGGCCGAGAAACGCTCGACCGAACTGGCAAACCGCCTGCGCGATGGCCTGTCGTCGTCATTGAGCGATGTGGATCGCATCCTCACAGAAGCCGGCGAAAAGTCGGACGGTACCGCCAAGCACATGCGCGAAGCCGTTCGTGCGTCCGTTGAAGAAGCCCTTGGCCGTTTCTCTGGCGCGACCAACGAAATTCGCCGCTCCGCTCAGGAAATCCGCAACGAACTGGATCTGACGCGCAACGAGCTAAAGCGCGGTGCCTTCGATCTGCCGGAAGAAGCCAAGGAAAGCGCCAGCGCCATGCGCCGCGCCGTGGCCGAGCAGATCAAGGCCCTGCAGGACATTTCCCAACTGGTGGGCCGCAGCGCCCAGCAAATGGAAATTGCCCAGCCAGCAGCCCGCCCTGTTGCCCCCAAGGCTGCGGCGCCTGCTCCTCGGCCAGCCGCCGCAGCTGCTCCGCAGCCACGTGCCACGCCGGTAGCACCACCGCGGCCAGCGCCCGCCCCGCAGCTTGGCCTGCGCGGCAGCTTGTCCGTTGATCAGGCTCCGGTTCAATCCGGCAGTGGCGAGCAATCCGGCGGCTGGATCAGTGACTTGTTGCGCGGTGCCTCGCTTGAGGAGCAGACCAACGCATCCACATCCCGCACCCGCCCGACAACGGACGCGACACGCAGCAACGATGGTCGTAACCCGCGCCACATGGTGGAATCGCTCAACTCGCTGTCCGTGGACATTGCCCGTGCCATCGATCATGACGCCTCAGTGGACCTGTGGCGGCGCTACCAGCGCGGCGAGCGCGATGTGTTCACCCGCCGTCTCTACACGCTGAAGGGTCAGCAGACCTTTGACGAAATCCAGCGCAAATACGACCGCGAACCGGAATTCCGCACCGCCGTGGATCGCTATATCGCTGATTTCGAAAAGCTGTTGTCGGACGTTGCCAAGACAGATCGTGACAAGTCGATCACCCAATCCTACCTCACCTCGGACACCGGTAAGGTCTATACCATGCTGGCCCATGCGGCAGGCCGGTTTAGCTGAAGTAAGACGTTCTGAGTGTGGAATATCCAGTTTCCGGATGGATGCATTGAATAGAAACGCCCGCTTGCAGATCATGTGCAAGCGGGCGTTTTTTCTCATCCTGGCGGTTATTTTTTCATGACCCTCAATTGAGGTTGACCGTCTGATGTTTTTTCGCGCGATGTGCCATAAGGCCCGACCACGCCTCTGATCCTTTTGCGAAAGTTGGAGAAGCTATCAAACGTCACCACATCCATCGCTTCATCCAGCTCCAAGGCAAGGCGAAACCATCCTTCTGTCTGTCTTTCGACGGCCATTATTTCTGCGGTAAAGCTGTGTCCGAGATAATGACCGCGCACCCGATCTCCGACATTCCAGACGACATCAGGACGATTGCCCATCATCGCAAAAAACGTGTTCCAATCATGATAACCGTATTGCTGCGCAAGGAGTTCAAGTGATTTGCTATGTGCAATGGTGACCCCATCCTCGCCGAGCTTTGCCCGCAGTATTTTCGCCTGGGCCTTGGCTTCAGCGATCGTCGGGAGAGACTGGGACATCACAAGCCTCCTTTATGCGTTTGCAGAAACACTGTCGGCACTTTCTCCCGTTTTGCCCATAACGTCAGGACAGACAGTGAGACGATCAGCAGAAGACATTCGGATATCGGCATGGCCAACCATATGCCTTTCTCACCCATTAGACACGCAAGTATGATGATAAGAGGTATTGTAAACAAATAGGGTTTTGCAATGCCAAGGATAGCCGCGCGTTTTGCATCGCCGATGGCTTGGAAATAGCTTCCGATCATTAACAGCGGACCGGAGAGGATGTGCATGCTCACCATCACCGGAACAATCCGTGCAAAACGATCTGCCACTTCGGGGTCGTTGGAGAAGACGGCACCAATCGGCTTGACGTAGACGAGCAACATGGTTTCGATCGCAAGGCAGTAAAGCATGGAAACCATGACACCCAAACGAAAACACCTGTTTGCGCGCGGCAATAATCCTGCTCCCACGTTGTTTCCAACAATCGCCTGCATGGACTGACTGATGCCAAGCAGAGGTAAAAATGCGCAGGTGATAATACGGGTGATAATGCCGTATGCCGAGATGACAACGTCATAGGATTGAGCAGAGACCCACTGCAGCGCGGTCATAATGGCTGTAGAGACCAAGAGAAGACCGACAAAACCAAGGCTTTGGGGCAATCCAAGAGCGATCATCTCTTTCATGTTTTGAAACAGAACACCTCGCCAAGCGTCCGCAAACCGCAAGTCAATCTGTCCAAAGATCCGAAACAGGATGACCACACCAAGGGCCAAGCCCTGCGCAATCACTGTTCCATAAGCCGATCCAGCGACCCCAAGTTCCAGAGACGCAATAAAGAAATAATTGAGCACCAGATTGGCGAGCGAAACGAAGAGACTGGCAAGCGCCATCAACCCCGCACGCCCCTCACACCGCAACGCATCACAGTTCACCGACAGCAGGATTTGGACAGGATAGAAAAATACAATGGTGGCGATATAGGTATAGGCCATAGGATTGAGGATTGGTGAACCATTGGTGAGAAGCAGCACCACAGCTTTGCCCACCGCCATGAAAGCAGCGATGACCAAGATTGCGAGCGCGAGCGCAAGAATGTTGCCCGCCCCAAATGTGATGCGCGCATTGGCAAGATCCTTGGCTCCGAGATGGCGCGCCAGCATGCTGGCCATCCCACTACCAATCAACGTTGCTCCTGCGATCAACAAAAGCGAAATCGGAAAGACGGTCGCAATTGCCCCAACCGCATCACTGCCAACGTAAATGCCAAGAAGGATGGCATCTGTAACGGTCATCAGACCGTTCATACCCATCACACAGATGATGGGAAGCGAGGTTGCGGCAAAAAGTCTGCCAATGTTAGCGTCTAGATATGCATTCTGATTGGAAGTCGTTGATGACATCCAGCTCTCCACAAACGCATTCCGAATTTAAGGAGAGTGCTCGCATTGCTCACCATACGAAATGCATCGAGGGCGAGATGTATCATTAAACCAGAATTTCACCGTGACATGGAGTCCGCGAGCAGCGGGCATCTGAGAACCCGCTGTTGCTATACCGATAACTCGCAAAACAGTCAATGCAGGTCGAGTGCAGCACCGACTGGAACGATACGGCATTCGCGGCGTCCAAATACTCTGACGCATGTGGTTCGATGACAGTGTATGAAAAAGACATCATCGCGCAGAAAGCAAATGTCTGCACGATGTTATAAAGCTGCTAGATTCTGGATGTTGCCTGTTCCGGAAAGCGATTTCCACTTTCCCCCAACAAAATCTAAAGCCTGTCGCGTTTAATCTGGTTCATATCCTGCAGCTTTGAAGTAGTTTCTGCATTCTGTGACGGAAAAGAGATCGCAGATTTCGCCGAGCGCGTCTGAGATAGCTTTGAAGGTTCTGGCGGCGTACTTTCTCAGAAGTGCCTTGAGTTTTGAGAAGGCCATCTCGATGGGATTAAGGTCCGGGCTATAGGGTGGCAGGAAGAGGAGCCATGCTCCCTTGGCGCGGACGAGTTCCTCAGCGCGCTTGCTCTTATGGAAGGCGACATTGTCAAGGATGACAACATCGCCCTTTTGCAGCGTCGGAGCCAATTGGGTCTCGATCCATTTCTCAAAAATGCGGCTGTTCATCGGCCTGTCAACGATCCAGGTCCAGGGGGCGACCATGCCATGGGA
>DNPN01000095.1:0-1945 GCA_003501385.1 Rhizobium sp.
GCACCAGATGGATGATGTTCTCGGTCATGCCATGTTCACCGGCGGAGATGAAAATCTTTTGGCCGGAGATTTTGTAAGTGCCATCGCCATTGGGCACGGCTTTGGTGCGCAACAGCCCAAGGTCGGTGCCACAATGAGGCTCAGTGAGGTTCATGGTGCCAGACCAGATACCCTCGACCATTTTTGGCAGATAAGTGGCTTTCTGCGCATCCGATCCATGCACCAGAATGGCTGCAATCGCCCCTTGGGTCAGGCCGGGATACATCATCAACGCCATATTGGCCGACGACATATATTCACCCACGGCGGCATGCAGCACGTAAGGCAGGCCTTGGCCGCCAAATTCTGCGGGTACGGCCAAGCCGGTCCAGCCACCCTGACAATAGGCATCATAGCCTTGCTTGAAACCCTTGGGCACAGTGACAGAGCCATCGTCGTTACGGGTGCAGCCTTCCTGATCGCCCGACAGGTTGAGCGGAAAAAGCTGCTCCTCAGCCAACTTTGCTGCTTCACCCAAAATTGCTTCAATCATATCAGGTGTTGCATCTTCAAAGCCGGGCAGGTTGTGGTAGCGTTCAAGCCCCAAAACGGTGTTGAGAATGAAGAGCGTATCTGCGACCGGTGCCTTGTAAGCGGGCATGTCAGTTCCTCCGACGTGTTTCGGCCGCATTCCTCCGCAGCCATTGCATAGCCTATTAAATATTGACGTGCGCGTAAACGTCAATACGCAAAAATGTGAAAGCGGGTCTGCTTCAACGCCCACAGCAAAGAGATTCAACCAGAACAGCCCAAAGGTTAAAAAATAGCAGCACTTCTTAACGACTTGTTTACCACGTTTCGACGATTCTACCGGGGAGTGATTTGCGCTGGATCGAAGGTGCTGGATGATTCGGCCTCATCCGATCTTCAAACGGTCAAAGTGCGTGATTGGGTCAACCGACCAAAACGTGAAGCGAGCTTGGAATATGAACGGACAGCGGTCTCTTTCTCCCCGCCAAGTGGGGTCTTCATCGCTGGATGCCTTGAGCCGCACCATTGAGGGGCTGGAGGCACGCATTGAAGATTTGATGAACGGCTTGCCGAAGAGCGGACGTGTGTCTGAACGCGCCCCGCTTGATCGTCCTGTTGTTGAGCGTCCTGTTGTTGATCGCCTCACCTCTGACCGTGTTGATCCTTTGGCCGAAATTCGGGAGCGTCAGCGGGCGCTGGAGGCTGCAAGGCCGCGGGCATCTGTGCCCAATCGTGAGCGCCCACCCATTGCAGATGCACCGATCGCATCTGCACGTGCTGTTTCGGCCCCCCCGCCGGAAAAGCCATTCAAAGCCGCTGCACCGATTGCCTCCGAGACATCCTCTTCCACCGATCTTCATCACGCCCTCTCCAACCTACGGGCTGATTTGCGCAAGGATATGAGCGAAACACTGGCCGGCGAAATCAAGGGCCTTCGCACTGAAATCGCTGATATTCGCAAGCTTGCGGAAAACAGCCAAGGTGCCAGCGAATGGCGCGAGGATTTGTCGCGCATGGCCGAGAGCATTGAGCGGCTTGGTCAGGCCCAGGAACAGGCACCCGCGCCCGAGACCAAAGGCCTGCGCGCCGATTTTGATGAGTTGCGCTCCCTGATGGATGGGCTGGTGCGCTCAGATAGCGTGCGGGCCATGGAAGATCGCTGGACCGCGCTTGAGGCCCGGCTTGAGACCATTGATCCAGAGCGCATCCAGCAGGATCTGCTCTCTCTGGCCTATCGGCTGGATGACATCAAGCAGCAGCTTGGCAATATTGGCGATGTGCGTTCGGTGCGGCTTTTGGAAGGCAAGCTGATTGCCATTGCCAAGGCGCTGGAGCACATTGGTGACCATCTGGAGCCCAACAGTCAGGCCATGCTGGAGCAATTTGCCCAGCTGGATCGGCGGCTGGATGAAATCTCCCGGGCGGTTGCCGCCGC
>DNPN01000095.1:2198-16269 GCA_003501385.1 Rhizobium sp.
ACCGGGGCGGTTGCCGCCGCAGGCCGCAACAGTGCCGGCAGCACCGATCCGCGTTTGGTGGAGCGGCTGGAAGATCGCATTGCCACGATTGCCCGACATTTGGAAGTGATTTCCGAGCAGACCGCAGGCATTGGCCGCGAAGGTGAGCTCGTGGAGCGCATTGAAGGGTTGTCTGCACGCATCGAAGAGCTGGCCAATCAGCAGGCCGCGCAGCGTCTGGAAGAGCGGCTGGATGAGTTGGGCGCCATGCTGGATCGTTCCTTGAGCGAAAATCTTCAGCCCGAATTAGCCGGCTATCTCTCGGATATTTCCCGCAAGATTGATGCGCTGGACCAGAGTTCCCTCAGCGATCAACTGGCCAGCCAGATTGCCGTGATTGGCCGCCGCATTGATGAAATCGAAATTCAGCCCACAGTTCCCGCTGTTGATGAGGCTCTGCTCAGAAGTCTGGATGACAAGCTCTATGCCATTGCCGCCCGTCTGGATGAAACCGTGGCGTCGCCGCAGACCGATCATGCCGGTATTGCCGGGCTGGAGCAGCAGATTGCGCATCTGTCTGCCCTGATCAGCGCATCGCCGTCAGCTGATGCTATCCATGGTGAGCGGATTGAAGGCCGCATGGCCGCTTTGGAAGATTATTTGGCCACCAGCGATGAATATATCGTCGAAGCCGCCCGCCAGGCAGCAGAAGCGGTAATGGAGAATTATGCCCGGCACACGCCTGCTCCCGTGGCCGGTGCCGCGCCGGATCAGACAGCAGACATGCTGGCAGCACTCACCGATCACCTGCGCAATCTGGAAGAGATGAGCCGGGGCGGGGAAGAGCGCAGCCATCGCACCGTTGAAGCCTTGCACCAGACACTGGTGCAGATTGCCGAAAAGCTGGATCAGATGGACCGCTGCGCCAGCATGGCGGCTCCGCCCGTTGTCGAGGCCAGCAAAGTTGAGCTCGCCAAAGACGAATCGCCCGTGCGCGAAGCACACCGCGAAATTGAAGCGGCGTTCCAGCCCGCAGCCGACAATTCCACCCAGTTCATGCGGTCGGACGCGCGCAGTGATCTGGTCATTGAGGATGACAAATCAGAGCTGCCGTCCAGACCAAGCCTTCTGGCCGGTCTTGGCAAGCGATTGAAAAATCGTACCAGAAAGCAGGATTTGCAGGCATCGGTTGCTGTGCCATCTGCGCCCGAGCAGCCTGTGCAGGCGCGTCAGGTTGTTGAGGAAGCCCCATCGATTGATCCAGCGGATGCGCTTTTGCCAGAAGAGGCCAATGAGCTGCTGGAGCCGGGCTCTGGCAAGCCGGACGTGCGCAAGATTCTTGAAAAGGTGCGTGCGCGTCAGGGCGCACAGACCGTTCACGCCGAAAAGAAGCCCGATACGCACAGTACTGCGCCGCTGAAGGCCGATGACCGCATGGACTTCATTGCCGCTGCCCGCCGTGCGGCGCAAGCGGCTGCCAACGAGACTGATCGCGGTTTTCGGGCACAAAAGCCGTCGATGGCCGATGAGGTCAAGGGTGCATCCACCTTCTCGCGCTACCGCCGTCCGGTGTTGATGGCGGTTGGTGCTTTGCTGTTGGCGGCCATGGCCCTGTCTCTGGTGAAGGGAATGGGTGGCGGCGGCGCGCCTGCGCCTGTGAAGGCACCCGTCTCCGCTCTGCCTGTACCATCTCAAACTCAGACAGCAGAGGCAAAATCACCAGTGGCAGCCCCTGTGCTGGACGTCACCCGCGGCCCGGATGTCGCCGCGCCCACCGGTGCCGCTAATCTGTCCGCAAGACCGATTGGTGGTGGTCAGCAGCTTGCCCCTCTTGCTCCATCCTTCAATGGAGCCGCACCACAACAGGCTGGCTTTGCTCCAACCGCACCGGTGATGGAGCCAGCCGCCCCCAAGCCTGCCTTTGACGTACCCGCCGAGATTACGGAAGCCTCGCTGGTGTCCGCAGCCAAGGCTGGCGATGCGGCGGCGCTGTTTGAAATTGGCTCGCGCTATATTGAAGGGCGCGGTGTTCCGGCTGACTTTTCCAAGGCGGCCATCTGGTTCCAGCGTGCCGCCGATCAGGGGCTTGCTCCGGCGCGCTACCGTTTGGCCGGGCTCTACGAAAAAGGCACGGGTGTTGCCCGCGATATTAACAAAGCCAAGGGTCTTTATCTGCTGGCCGCAGCCGCCGGCAATGCGGCTGCCATGCACAATTTGGCTGTGATGTATGCCTCGGGTTCCGATGGCAAGACGGATATGCAGGAAGCCGCCAAATGGTTTATCAAGGCCGCCAATCTGGGTGTGACGGATAGCCAGTTCAATCTTGCGGTGCTCTATGCCCGTGGCACGGGCGTGAAGCAGGACTTGGGTGAATCCTACAAGTGGTTTGCCCTTGCTGCCCGCGATGGTGACAAGGATGCAGGCGAAAAGCGCGATGAAGTGGCTAAAGCCATGGCACCTGACGTGCTGGAGCGTGCCAAGGCATCTGTGCAGCAATGGCAGGCAACGCCGATGGACAATGACGCCAACAGCGTCAACATCCCCGACGGCTGGACCGGTAAGGCCGTGACCACTGGCAGCGTCGATATGGAAAAAGCCATCCGCAACATTCAGGCCATTTTGAACAAGAATGGTTTTGATGCCGGTCAGCCCGATGGCAAGCTGGGTGGCAAAACCGTATCGGCCATCAAGGCGTTCCAGTCCTCCGTTGGTCAAGAACCAACTGGCAAGGTGTCGAATGAGCTTGTGCGGGCGCTTCTTGCCAAGAATGCCTGATCCTGTTGCCTTGCGAACAAACGAAATAGTCATACAATCGGGCTACAGCGCCGCGCGCCATATATGGCGCATGGCGCTGTAGCGCTTTATATATGCTGCATAATTTTCACCTTAAATCGATTCCGATTTAAGGAATTATGCAGTAGGGTTCTTCGTGGAAACGGAGAACCCTGTTTCCTTTGCCCGACACCTTACATTCACCGCGATTGTCGGGTTGTTCGGGCGGCTGACAATCAACAATAGAAGGACTGCGACCGTTTGCCTGTCATGTGACATCTGGAACCCCGCTCGTTTCAAGGGGAGTGACAGTAAGGGCAGAAGTTGGAAGCGCGTTTTGCGGTCATCCATGACCTAGGATGCGCTCAAAGGCGGCGGCGGAATTTCGTATTTCGGGGGCGACCGTGACATTGTATCTGCCGATTGCGGAATTGTCGGTCAACATCTTCATCATCCTCGGCATGGGGGCGGCTGTTGGCTTCCTGTCCGGCATGTTTGGCGTGGGCGGCGGCTTTCTCATCACCCCTTTGCTGATCTTCTATAATATTCCGCCCGTCGTGGCCGTGGCCACGGGTGCCAATCAGGTGGTTGCCTCGTCTATTTCTGGTGCCATGAGCCATTTTCGACGTGGATCGCTGGATTTGAAACTGGGCAGCGTGCTGCTGGTGGGCGGCTTGTTCGGTGCCTCGTTTGGCATGTGGCTGTTTGTTTTGCTACGCCGTCTCGGCCAGATCGATCTGTTTATTTCGCTGATGTATGTGGTGTTGCTGGGGTCCATCGGCACGCTGATGCTGTGGGAAAGCGTGCGCGCGCTGCGGCGCACCGCCAGAAATGAGCCAGCGACGTCGCGGCGTCCCGGCCATCACAATTGGGTGCATCGCCTGCCGTTCAAAATGCGCTTTACCAAATCCAAGATTTATCTCAGTGCCATTCCGGTTTTGGCGCTTGGCTTCATGGTGGGTGTGCTGACACCCATGGGCATTGGCGGTGGCTTTATTCTGGTGCCAGCGATGATTTATCTGTTGCGCATTCCCACCAATGTGGTGGTGGGAACCTCGCTGTTTCAAATCATTTTCGTCAGTGCGTTCACCACCATTGCTCAGGCCACAGCCAATTACTCTGTCGATATTGTTCTGGCCTTTCTGTTGATGATTGCAGGCGTGATTGGCGCGCAATATGGCGTGCGGGTGGGGCAGAAACTGCGCGGCGAACAGTTGCGCGCGCTTCTGGGCCTGCTTGTTCTCGCCGTTGGCATTCGTCTGGCGATTGAGCTGGTGGTGACGCCAGCAGATGCCTATTCGATTGTGGTCGGAGGATCAGGTCGATGATGCGCCTTTGGCATGCATTGATGTTGGTTTTGCTATGCGCAACCGGACAGGCCTTTGCGCAAATTCCGTTTTTAACGCCCGATAGTGCTGGCAAGGAGACATTGGAAATTGGCACCTCCACCAGCGAAATCGCCATTACCTCGGATTTTCGCGGAGCCGACCTCACGGTGTTTGGTGCCTTGAATGGGGTGGATCAACTGCTGTTGGCCATCGGCCAATATGATGTGGTGGTGACGCTGGAAGGTCCGCGTGAAAATGCCACCGTGCGCCGCAAGGAAAGGCTGCTGGGCATCTGGGTCAATAGGCAGGCGCTGCGATTTGCCAGTATGCCGATCTCCTATTCGGTGGCCAGCACGAGGCCGGTCTCCGCTATTGCCTCGCGCGAGGTGCTGAACCAATTGGGCATGGGGGTCGATTATCTTCCGATGTCGCCGGTGGACTATGTCAGCAGCATGAAAGACATTGTTGATTTTCGTGATTCCTATCGGCGCCTGCAACGCAGCAGCGGCCTGTATCAAGATGACAATGCAGGCGTGCGCTTTGTCAGCACCAACCTGTTTCGCGCCAGTCTCCGTCTGCCTGCCAATATTCCCGATGGCGTGCATGTGGTGCATGCCTATCTGTTCAAAAGCGGCGCGTTTCTGACCCAGAAAGAGCTGCGGTTGCGGGTTGTCAAAACCGGACTGGAGCAGGCCATTACCGATGCTGCCCACAATCAGCCCTTTGCCTATGGTGTGTTTGCCGTGTTGATTGCAACCATTACCGGCTGGGGTGCGGGCATTCTTTTTCGCAAGGATTGAGTGCATTCAGGCGCAATTCGCCCAACGCTTTTCATATGTTTGATTGTATCTATCAAAAACAACCGCTTAATGCGTGAATGACGTCACAAAGCCGTGATGTCATCTGCCTGTCATGCGCGCACCCTAAGACCCCCATGCAATCTGTTCAGCACATCTTGGGGGAAACATTATGCGCACAATTTTTGCAACTCTGGTAGCCACCACTGCCCTCGTGGGTGGTGCTCATGCCGCAACCATCTATCCGCTTGATCGCGCAACCATTCTGAATGGTTCGCCATTTGACTTCAAGGTTGAGTTCAAATCGGTCGTCAAGCCGGAAGACGTGAAAATCACCGTCAACGGTCAGGACTACAAGGCCATCTTTGGCGCTGATGCACAATTCATTGCTGAAGAAAAAGGCAAGGAAGACAAGGTTCTTGGCTCTGCGCTGATGCTGCGCAATGCCAAGCTTTCTGCTGGCTCCTACAAGATCGAAGCTCAAGCTGGCGACGAGAAGAAGTCGGTGACTTGGGATGTTTATGCAACCGCTGACAAGCCTGTTGCCAAGAACATCATTTTCTTCCTCGGCGACGGTCTCTCGGTTGCGCACCGCACCGGTGCCCGCATCATGTCCAAGGGCATGACGGAAGGCAAGGCCAATGGCCACCTTAACATGGATGGCCTTGATCGCATGGCCTTCATTGGCACATCGTCCACCAACGCCATTGCCACCGATAGCGCCAACACCATGTCGGCCTATATGACCGGCCACAAGACCGCCGTGAACGCCCTTGGCGTTTATGCCGACCGCACGCCAAGCTCGCTGGACGACCCGAAGGTTGAAACCATTGCCGAGGCCGTGCGTCGTACCACCAAGAAGTCGATTGGTATCGTTTCTGGTGCTGAACTTGAAGATGCGACGCCTGCCGCCGTTGTGGCCCACACCCGCGCCCGCGCCGATAAGGCCGAGATTGTTGGCATGATGTTCAACGTTAAGCCAGACGTTGTTCTGGGTGGTGGCTCTGCCTACTTCCTCGGCAAGTCGGTTCCCGGCTCCAAGCGCAAGGACGACAAGGATTACATCGCCGAGTTCAAGAATGCTGGCTACACGCTGGCAACCTCGAAGACCGAGCTGGATGCAGCAGCTGCCACCAATCCAGCCAAGCTTCTCGGCCTGTTCCACACTGGCAATATGGACACGATTCTGGATCGCAAGTTGCTGAAGAAGGGCACCGTTGACAAGTTCCCGGATCAGCCCGGTCTGGTGGACATGACCAAGGTTGCTATCAATCAGCTGGCCAAGAACCAGGAAGGCTTCTTCCTGATGGTCGAAGGCGCATCCATCGACAAAATGTCTCATCCCATGGATTGGGACCGCGCGATGTATGAAACCATCGAATTCGATCAGGCCATTGGCGTTGGTCTTGAATTCCTCAAGTCTCATCCTGATACGTTGATTGTTGTCACCGGCGACCATACCCATGGCGTCTCGGTGATCGGCACCATCGATGATGACAAGCCAGGCACCGAGATGCGCGAAAAGGTTGGCACCTACGCCGATGCAGGCTTCCCGAACTATGAAGACAAGGATGGCGATGGCTTCCCGGACAAGGTAGATGTATCGCGGCGCCTGGCTGTGTTTTCGTCCAACTTCCCAGATTATTACGAGACCTTCCGCCCGAAAATGGATGGCCCGTTTGAGCCTGCGATCCAGAACGAGAAGAAGCAATACGTCGCCAACGAAGCCTATAAGAACGTTCCCGGTGCCGTGTTCCGCGAAGGCAACCTGCCACGCAACGCCGACACCGCCGTTCACGCCGTGGATGACGTGGTGTTGCAGGCCACGGGTGCCGGTTCTGCTGGCTTCAAGGGCTACATGGAAGAAAGCGACGTCTACAAGGTTCTGGCCGACGCTTTCGCCATTGGCGCGCCAAAGGCGAAGTGATCGCTTTGACAAAATTGATCCGGGCTGTTTTTCGCCCGGATCTTTGCTTTGTTTTATCATGTGCAGGGTTGAAAAGGTTCGAGGTGAGCGCACGATGGGTTCAAACAGGTCTTGTCTCAATCCGCCGATGGTCACACGCCGGGATTGCCTTGGCGGTCTTGCGGCATTGGGGACCACGCTTGTGATTGCTCCCGCCAAGGCTGCCACGCAGTTGATCGATTTCGATCACCTCTATGGCAAGGTGAGCGTGCTGGGGCTGGAATTTTCCGAAATGGTCAAGCAGGCGGCTGGCAAGAAAGTCGCGATACGCGGCTTCATGGCACCGCCCTTGAAGGCAGAAGCCTCGTTTTTTGTGCTCACCGAAATTCCCATGGCGCTCTGCCCGTTCTGCTCATCCGATGCCGATTGGCCGGACAATATCATTGTGGTCTATCTCGGTGCAAAGCAGACCTTCGTGCAGCCCAGCGCGCAGATCGAGGTCAGCGGCATTCTGGAAATGGGCTCATGGACGGACCCGGAAACCGGATTTGTCAGCCTGCTGCGCCTTCGCGATGCCTCTTATTCTGTGGTGTAACCTTCCATGCTGTCACTTGTGTTGAATGATGTTTCGGTGCGTTATGCGGGCCTATCCAAGCCGGTGCTGGATGTGCCAGCACTTGTTGTGGCTGCTGGTGAAAAGCTGGCGATCACTGGCGGCTCGGGCTCCGGTAAAAGCACGCTGATCAATGTCATCACCGGGCTGGAGCGCTTGCGTTCTGGCCATGCACGCTGGAATGACACGGACCTTGTGGCTCTCTCCGAGGGCGCGCGCGATCGGTTTCGCGCCAGCAATATTGGTCTGGTGATGCAGGATTTTCATCTGTTTCCGGGCCTCTCTGCTCTCGATAACATTCTCTTGCCCGCAAGGCTCGCCCGTGTGGCAACCAGAGAAAGTATTGCGCGCGGGCATGATTTGATGCAGCGCTTTGGTCTGTCACGACCCAATCAGGCCATCGAAACCATGTCGCGCGGTGAGATGCAGCGGGTGGCGGTGGCGCGCGCCCTGCTGCGTAAGCCCGGCGTGATCATCGCGGATGAGCCAACGGCCAGCCTTGACTCTGATGCCGGTGCCGCTGTCGCCGATCTGTTGCTGGATGTGGCCCAAAGCGAAGGCAGTACCTTGATTGTTGTCTCCCACGACGCCCGGTTGGTGGAGCGCCTCCCGCGCCGCATTGAGCTGAAAAACGGCACTATCATCGTTGATACGCAGGAGCAGGGCCAATGATTGGTATGATTCTGGCCGATTTGCGCCGTCTCTGGGTGGGGGCGCTGGTGGTGGGCCTGCTGGTGGCACTGTCCACGGCACTGGTTGTGACTGTGACCTTGCAAGAACGCGCCCTGCGGCTGGGCAGTGCGCGGGCGGCCGATAAATTCGATCTGGTGATTGGCACAGCGGGGTCTGAAACCCAGCTCGTTCTGTCATCAGTGTTTTTGCAGGCGGCACCCTTGCCGCTGCTGCCGGGATCTGTTTTGGCGACATTGCAAGCCGATCCGCGTGTGGCCTGGGCAGCCCCCGTGGCCTTTGGCGATAGTTTCAACGGCTATCCGATCATTGGTACCACCACAAAAGCCATCTCGGCGACCACCCCGGGATTCACCGTGGGCGCGATGTTTGCCCGCGAGGGAGAGGCTGTGATTGGCGCTGGCGTTCAGCTCAATGTGGGCGATGCCGTCAAGCCCATGCATGGAACAGCTGCCGAGGGTGGTCATACCCATTCCGAACTGGCCTATCACGTGGTGGGCAAATTGCAGCCAACGGGCACGGCATGGGATCGGGCCATTATGGTGCCGGTGCAGGCGGTGTGGCACATCCATGGGCTTGGTGATGACCATGACCATGACCATGACGAGCACGATGATCATGATGGTGACGATCATGCTGATGAACACGAGCACCATGGCCATATCGATCCGGATGCCCCGATTGTTGAAAGTTTCGATGCGCATGATCCCGGCGTTCCGGCCATTCTGGTCAAGCCCAAAACCATTGCAGCGGCCTATAAACTCCGGCAGGAATACCGCAATGATCGCACACTGGGCGTCTTTCCCGGCGAGGTGCTGACCAAGCTTTACGCAACGTTGGGTGATGTCAAAAAAGTCCTGGCGGTGGTGGCTGTGGGCGCACAAGTGCTGGTGGCGGGGGCATTGCTGCTGGTGACCATCATTCACATTGGCCAGCGGCGCAAACAGATCGGTGCCTTGCGGGCGTTCGGTGCGCCACGCCTGTCGGTGTTTCTGATTGTCTGGCTGGAATTGTTTATGGTGGTGCTGCTTGGCATAGGGCTTGGTATCGGGTTGGGCTACGGAGCTGCGCTCGGCATTTCCCATAGCGTTCAGAGCCAAAGCGGTTTTGATCTTCCTGTTGAGTTTTTACAGCAGGATGTCTGGCAGGTTTTGGCCATGCTGGCCTTTGCCGCTCTGTTGTCATCCTTGCCCGCTTGGCTCGCTTATCGCCAGTCTCCAGTGGCGGCCTTGCGCGGTTAAGCGCAGTTGCGCAAGGACAAGGGCCGCGATGCAGGATTGATTGACAGACATTTCGCCATTCGACACACATGCTGCCTTGGGGGCCAATGCAAGTGGTACGAGGTGAAATCTTGAAGAAATCCGTTTTGAATGCCTGTTTGACCGGGCTTTGCATGGCTCTGACCCTTGTTCTCACTTCGTCACTTTCACCAGCACATGCTGAAAATGGCCTGACTCTGGATAAATATGTTGTGATCATGCGTCACGGCGTGCGTCCGCAAACCAGCATGAAAGAGCTGGAGCCATTGTCGGCGAAGCCTTGGTTGATGTGGAACACGCCGGACGGTCAATTGACCCCACACGGAGCCGAAGCGGCGGCCCAATTGGCCCGTTGGGAAGTGGCCATGTTGCAAAAGCGCGGTTTGTTTACGCAAGCCGGCTGCCCGGCACCTGGTGATGTGTTCGGCTGGGCCAATGGGGCGGTTCAGCGCACCATTGATACCGGCAATGTCATGCTCAAGACCATGTTTCCAGACTGTGGCTTGAAAGTGGGTTTCAACGTGATCGATGAAACCCATCCCGTGGATATGCTCTACGCGCCATCGGATAGCGCGCTTGGTGCCATTGATCCCAAGACGGCGAAAGCCGCCATTCTGGCCGCTGCCGGTGGTGATCTTGAAAAACCGCGCGCGCGCGTGGCCAGCCTGATGACCGAACTGGATGGCATTCTCGATTGCTGCAAGCCATCGGTGTGCGAGAAAGAGACAAGCGCAACGGCCTGCTCATTGCGTGATCGGCCCTGGGCGATCAAAGAAAAGAAAACCAAGGGCACGAAACCTGCTGATGTTGGCGTGGTGGGGCCGCTCAAAGATGCAGGCACCGTCGTACAGGTCTTTCTGTTGCAATATGCCAATGGCTTTCCGCTTGATCAGGTGGCGTTTGGCAAGGCACCAACGGCGGCTGATATCATCCGCCTGTCGGAACTGCGCCAGATCAAATATGATCTGAGCAACCGTGTGCCTTATTTAGCAAAACGCGATGGCTCCAACATTCTCAATCAGCTTTTGCTGGCAGTGGATGCCGATCCAGCGAAAGGGGCGGTGAAGGATGGACCACCCAACGCCAAATATGTGCTGTTTGCCGGATCGGATACCCAGCAAGTGGAAATTGCCGCAATCCTCGGCATTCATTGGCATATTCCGCCCTATCTGGACGATGAAACCCCACCAACCGGCACACTGGCCTTTGAACGCCTGCATGATAGCAGCGGCAAGGCTTATGTGCGCATGGGATTCATAGTGCCGACTTTGGATCAGATCCGCAACGCTTCGGATTTGAACGCGCAAACGCCACCGCTTCAAGCCTTGATCACCATGCCCGGCTGCGAACAACAAGCTCTGGATGGGGCATGCCCGCTGGACACATTCATGGCGCTGGCGAAGCCGAAGCTGGATAGCACGGCTGTTGCCAGCCAGATCTATCCTGTCCAAGGCAACAAATGATCACGTGAACAGACGACAGCGCCGTGCGCCATATATGGCGCACGGCGCTGTAGCTTTTTATATGTGTTGCATAATTCTAGAGTCTGTCAGGTTGAGATTGAACCACAGTACACGACACAAACGTTTTAATGTGCCACTTACCCCCTCATCCCCCTGCCGGGACCTTCTCCCCGCTGGGGAGAAGAGGTATGAGGTAAAGTATTGCTCTTACAACATTAATCTAAAATTTAGTGCTGTCAGCTTGGTCTCTTCACGCCTGCGGGGAGAAGGTGGCGGCAGCCGGATGAGGGGGTGGCGAAGCCCCAAAACGCTTGCGTCGTGTACCATGAGATTGAACCAGACAGACTCCAGATTCCTTTGTTTGAGTTTGTCTTATCGGGAAAACCGGATTCCACTTTTCCCTGACAAACTCTAGCCCGCAGCCCGCTGTCCTGATTTCGGCATATGTTCTTGCAAGATCGGATCAACGGTGGGTGGGGTGCGATAGCAATCGCGCCCATCATGCTTGGCGCAATAGAGTGCGCGATCGGCATCGGCGATCAGATCCTCGACCCGATCATCGTTTTGCGGCACGATTGTTGCCACACCTATGCTGACGGTCACGATGTTCTTGCTGCTGCCGACATGGGGGATGCGCAAGGCGCGAACGGCTGCCTGATACCGCTCGGCCAGTTCCAGCGCACCGGCATGGGCGGTGTTGGGAAGAATCAAAGCCATTTCCTCACCGCCATAGCGCGCAGCCGTATCGGTGCTGCGTTTGGCGATGGCTTTCAAGCGGGCAGCAACCTGACGCAGGCATTCATCACCAACCTGATGGCCGTAATGATCGTTGAACAGTTTGAAATGGTCGATATCCACCATCAACAGGCTGAGAGGCTCTGTTGCGCGCCGCGCCCGCGCAAATTCATGGGCAATCTTGTCATCGAATGCGCGGCGATTGAACAGGCCAGTCAGCCCATCGGTCAAGGCCACTTTTTCAAGGGCTCGATTGGCGTTTTTCAGCACGTCCTCTGCTTCGCGTGTACGGGTCACATCCGTAAATACCATGATTGAGCCGCCGCCGCCTACGCTGCGGGTGCGCACCTCCAGTGTTCGGCCATCCCAAAGGTGGATTTCGCGATTGTTGGGTGTCAACAGCGATGGTTTGGGCGGCTCGGCGGTGGATTGCGGTTTGACTTCCTCACCGCAGGCGCGCGAGGCAGTGATAATATCCTGGATATTGGCACCCGGCACGCGAAGATGGGCTGTTTTGGAAAACAAGGCCTGATAGCGCGTGTTGCAATAGACCAGATTGCCAGTCCGATCGAACATCACCAGACCGTCGGCCATATTGGCCAGTGCATCGGAGAGCTGCTGCTGGCTTTCGGCCAGTTTTGTTTCCAGTTCCTTCTGGGCAGTGATGTCGCGATTGTGCGTCACAATACCGACAATCTCGCCGGTCAAATCGGAGTAGATCGGATTTTTGAGCGTCGATAGCCAGCCTCTTTGCCCATCGGGTCTTTGATAACATTGATCGATATGTGCAGGCGTACCGCTCTCAAGTACCGCTTGCTCATCAGCCATGTAGCGGGCGGCGAGATCGGGCGGGTGAAAATCCCGATCTGTTTTACCGATCAATTCGCTTGGATCGCTCACGTTGAGGGCGCGGGCGGTTGCAGGATTGGCAATGATAAAGCGGCCTTGCAGGTCTTTGGCATTCAAACTTTCAGGCAATGTCTGGGCGATCAGGCGGTAGAGTTTGGCCTGCGTTATTTTCTCCCGCAAACGCAACTCTGAGCGCAGCAGATGGGTTGCGATCAACACGACCGTGAACAGCAGCGGCACAAGCACGGCGAGGCCGCGCAATGTTCCGGCCCAGAGATCGGACGGCAGCACAAATATCGCCAGTTGCGGCACGGTGGCAACGCCCGCACTGAAAAGCACGATCCGCCGTGTGCTGAGTATCGCATTTTCATTGTTCCAGCTAATGGCAACGCCGATCACGGCGGCCAGCAGAATGGTAATCGTACCCGCACCCGCACCAAGCCCCCCCAAGGACACGCGATAGACGATGGCAATGGTTGCCGAGCACAAGGCCGAGATGGGTCCGCCAATCAAGCCCGACAAGGCAATGGACGCGGTGCGCATATCGGTAAACACACCCGGCGCGATGTGGATCGGAAACATCATGGCGGCAATGGAAGCACATCCACCAACAATCCCCAACCCAACAGGGCGCAGCGCCGGTCGGCGTTCATCCAGCCAGAAATCGGCGCGGCTCCAGACCGTGGCAAACAGCACAGCAAGAGCGATGTTGACAAGAATTAGTGTGCCGATCCCATTCATGGTGCCCGGACTGCTCCCTTTAAAATGCGCGTGCGTCATGGCGTATCGACCGCGCAGGTCGTCAGCATAGGAGCTATTTGTTAATTTGTACTTTCGAAACTACGATCATTGTATTGCTGCTGCCTGCACAATGCAAAACGCCGCGCAACCCTTGAGGCAAGCCTCAGTCCGCTATACACCGCTGTGGGGGAGGCTGATCAAACAAGAAGAAGCATATGCGGGGTGACAGTGTGAGTGTATCAAAGCAGAAATCGGTTCTCCATAAGGCCCTGAAATCCAAGGCCCTGAAATCCAAGGCCATGACATCAACGCCCGAACAGCACTCGCTGCTGGAGGATGCGCAAGGTCTGCTGGCGGGCAGCCTGTTGGCATCATTGGGGGTGGTTCTGTTGTCCAGCGCCAAGCTGCTGTCTGGCGGAACAGCGGGTGTGGCCTTCCTGATTCATTATCTATCGGGCATTGGTTTTGGCCCCATCTTCTTTGCCATCAACCTGCCGTTTTACTATTTTGCGTTTCGGCGTATGGGGCTAGCCTTTACGATCAAGACATTCATCGCCGTGTTGTTGACATCGGTGTGCAGCGCCGTTTTGCCAAAGTTTATCGGTTTTTCTCTGCTCAACCCGGTGGTGGCCGCTGTTTTGGGTGGTTTGCTGATCGGCTCTGGCATGCTGGCACTGTTTCGCCACAAGGCAAGTCTGGGCGGCTTTGGAATTCTGGCACTCTATTTGCAAGATCGTTTCGGTTGGCGGGCCGGGCTGGTGCAGCTCTGCTTTGATGGCATGGTCCTGATCTGCTCATTTTTTGTGGCCACACCTGCCATTATTGCCGCCTCGATTGCGGGTGTGGTGGTGTTGAACCTGGTGTTGGCCATCAACCATCGCAAGGATCGTTACATCGCGGTGTGACATCGCCTTTATTACATGCAGAAGAGCCACACAT
>DNPN01000227.1 GCA_003501385.1 Rhizobium sp.
CAGTTTTTGCCGTAGAGCTTCTCTTGGCTGCCACTCATTGATCGACGATGAGCAGGCCACCGCCGCGAAAGCCATTGGGTGGATCAGCACGATCGACGTAAGCGTCAGGACAAAAGTCTTCATACCGTTATCCCCTCTTTTGCTTGAAAAGAGGATTATGTTGACTTTGCCTGTCAGGAGCCTGAAACCTTCTTATTCTATCTTTTTCGAATAGATGACACTTCAATATTCTTGCGCTTTATCAAGCCACCAGCAAAAACTGTAGTGCACTCAATTTACTGCATATTTTCACCTTAAATCGGTCCTGATTTGCTGAACTATGCGGTATTGTCGACACAAGAAAAAGACGACAAGCCATCGCCGGAGGCGCGCATGCGGGTTCTATTAATAGAAGATGACACCATTCTGGGCGAAGCAATTCGCGATCACGTCATCAGCGTTGGCCATGCGGTAGACTGGATGCAAGGCGTGAAAGACGGTGAAGCTTGCACCGAAACGGTTGATTACGGCCTCATTTTGCTCGACCTTCGCTTGCCGGATGGCAATGGCATTGATCTTCTCAAACGCTTGCGGGCAAGGAATTGTCCAACGCCGGTCATTATCCTTACCGCCCATGATCAGATCTCAGACCGTATCGAGGGCCTGAATTCCGGTGCAGATGACTATCTGGTCAAACCCTTCAATCTGAATGAGTTGACAGCACGGATGTTGGCGGTTTCGCGGCGCTATGCGGCCAAACCAAACCCCATCGTGCGGCTTGGTAGCTTGGAGATCAACGCTGCCGACCGGCGCGTGTGCGATGGCACAGAGCAAATCACGCTGTCCCACCGCGAATGGGCCGTGCTGGATGCCTTGCTGGCCAGACCCGGCGCGGTGGTATCAAAAGCACAGATTGAGGAAGCGCTCTACGCCTTCGGCTCTGAAATTGAGAGCAATACGGTGGAAGTCTACGTCAGCCGATTGCGCAAAAAAATTGGCAAAGACAGGCTCTCCACCGTGCGCGGTGTTGGTTACAGCATAGGGCCGACTTCATGAAAAGCCGCAGCATAACCCGCAGACTTTTGCTTTTGCTGTGCTTAACCACATCAACGCTGTGGTTGATTGCAGCGGGCCTTGGTGCTGTTGTCATGAAAAGCGAATTTGGCGAGATCTTCGACAGCGCTTTGCAGCAAACCGGAGATCGGCTTTTGCCCCTCGTGGTCGATGACCTGATGCAGCATGACCCTTCGCAGGTACCGGTGCTTGGTACAAGTACTCTCATCCCGGAATCGGACGGCCATCTGATTTATCAGGTTCGCGACGCCCAAGGCCGGATTTTGATGCAATCTCATCAGGTCTCATCTGCACCGTTTCCCGCACCATTGCAGCCAGGATTTTGGGAAAATGGGGAATACAGAATTTACACCACGGCTGCGGTCAGCAACACGATCTTTGTTCAGGTGGCGGATTCCATTGCCCATCGGCAGACATCCACAATGGATGCGGTGTTGACCATGATGGTGCCTGTGCTTGGGCTCGTGCCACTCAGCCTCGTCGCTGCATGGCTTATCATTCGCTTTTCCTTGCGTCCCGTGGAGGTTTTTCGCCAATCCATCAGCGAAAAAGATCAAGGCAACCTCAAGGAAATTCCGCTGACACCCCTGCCGAGGGAATTGCAACCCATCGGACGCTCCGTCAATCTGCTGCTGGCCAGACTCCGCTCCGCTTTGGATACCGAACGCGAATTTACCGCTAACAGCGCCCATGAGTTGCGCACACCCATTGCTGGAGCCCTTGCCCAAACGCAGCTTCTTCTTGCCGATCTCTACGGGCCAGACGCTCATAATCGGGTGATGCAGATAGAGGCCTCCTTGAGCAAGCTATCGCGACTGGTGGAAAAACTATTGCAACTCTCGCGGGCCGAAGCGGGTATAGGTGCCACGGGCGAGACCGTAGATCTTATCCCTGTGTTGGATTTGATCGTTGAGGATTTTAAACGCGCAGGGGCAGAGCGCCTGCTCTACCGCCATGATGGCGCTGCGCGACTGCTGGGCGCGGTCAGCGAAGATGCCTTTGCCATCACACTCAGAAACATGATTGAAAATGCCTTGCGGCACGGCGATCCCAACCAGCCTGTGGACATATCCGTGCTTCACCAACGCACGATAGTCGTGACAAACGGTGGAAAGCCTCTGGAGGCCAGCCAACTCCAAACCATCCGCAAGCGATTTCAAAGACTGAATTCCACTGCCATCGGCTCAGGCCTTGGGCTTTCCATCATCGAGCGCCTTGCGGAACAGATGAATGCAAGCTTTGAGATCGCATCACCAGCCACGAACCGTAGCGATGGCTTTGAGGCACGTCTGACATTCGCCGCGCCCCAAGGCTTGCTGCCCCCCGTATAATCCCGGGAGAAAACATCTCGACCAATGGCATTTTCAGGACTATCCAGCGCAGAACAACCAAGCATGACTTTGACAGGAGCATACCACCAATGACCGAACTGGACGAACCACAGGGCGAACTGACATTGCGGACTTTGGCAATGCCAGCAGACACCAACCCGGCTGGCGACATTTTCGGCGGATGGGTTCTGGCGCAAATGGACGCAGCCGCAGGCATAAAATCCTCTGAGCGCGCCAAGGGCCGCACGGTCACCGCGGCGGTCAAGGAAGTCAGCTTCAAGCAGCCCGTCAAAGTGGGTGATACGGTGTGCATCTATTGCTCGGTCAGCAGCGTTGGACGCACATCCATGACGCTCTATGTGGAATGCTGGGTCCGTCGCCAATTTTCGCAGGAACGGCAAAAAGTCACCGACGCGCATTTTATTATGGTTGCTCTGGATGAACACGGCAAGCCCCGCCAGGTCGGACCGTAACTAAAGCCTGTCGCAGTAAATAGGATTCACTGCGACAGGCTTTATCTCTTATTTAGCCGCATGT
>DNPN01000141.1 GCA_003501385.1 Rhizobium sp.
CGGGCTTGAGGCGAAAACCCTTGCAGGCCGGGCAGGGCGCCGCTGCCATGTAGCGTTCAATCTCTTCCCTTGCCCAAGCGCTGTCGGTTTCTTTCCAGCGGCGCTCCAGATTGGGGATAATCCCTTCGAAATTCTTGGTGGCGGTGTAGGATTTCTCACCATCGGCATAGGTGAAGCTGATTTTTTCATCCGTGCCGTAGAGAATAACCTTTTGCGCCGCAGCGCTCAAATCCGACCATTTGCTGGTGAGTTTGAAGCTGTAAACTTTACCAAGTCCCTCAAGCGTTTGCTCGTAATAGGGCGATGTGGATTTTGCCCAAGGGGCAATGGCCCCTTCCTTCAGACGCTTATCAACTTCGGGGATAATCAGGGATTCGTCGATTTTCTGCTGAAAGCCAAGGCCATCGCACGTCGGGCAAGCACCGAAGGGATTGTTGAAGGAAAACAGCCGAGGCTCAATTTCGGTAATGGTGAAGCCGGAAACAGGGCAGGCGAATTTTTCCGAAAACAGCACTCGTTCGTGTGTCTCATTCAGAGATTTATTGGCAGAGCCGCCTGCCGCAGTGTCCTCAGGCGGCAAAGGCTTGTCGGCAAATTCGGCAACCGCCAGCCCATCGGCCAGACGAAGGCAGGTTTCAAGACTGTCCGCCAAACGGGCTGCCATATCCGGGCGCACCACCACGCGGTCCACCACCACATCAATGTCGTGCTTGTATTTTTTATCCAACGCAGGCGCGTCGGCAATTTCATAGAATTGCCCGTCAATTTTGACGCGCTGAAAGCCCTTTTTCATCAGCTCAGTGAGTTCTTTCTTATACTCACCTTTGCGACCGCGAATCATTGGTGCCAATATAAAAAGCCGCGTGCCCTCATCCAGAGCCAGCACCCGGTCCACCATCTGGCTCACCGTCTGGCTCTCAATCGGCAGGCCTGTAGCTGGAGAATAGGGCACGCCAACACGCGCAAACAGCAAGCGCATGTAGTCATAGATTTCTGTAACTGTGCCGACCGTCGAGCGCGGATTGCGCGAGGTGGTTTTCTGCTCGATGGAAATGGCGGGCGAGAGGCCTTCGATCAAATCAACATCGGGCTTTTGCATCATCTCCAGAAACTGGCGGGCGTAGGCCGAGAGGCTTTCCACATAACGCCGCTGGCCTTCCGCATAGATCGTATCAAACGCCAGCGAGGATTTGCCTGAGCCGGAAAGGCCTGTCATAACGATCAGGCTGTTGCGCGGCAGATCAAGGTCAATGCCCTTGAGGTTATGTTCACGCGCACCGCGGATGGAGATCGTTTTCAATTCGGTCATAACAAAACTCGACTTGGGAAGGACACAGCAGGAAGATTGCTGTTCCTTATGTATAGAGCAACACCGTTCTGTCGAGACGGTCGGCGAAATTATGGTTCGGATTTCGATTCACTTGACAGTATCATAGAGAAATTTTAGAACAAATAAAGAACATTTTTCGTTGTGGATTAACCTCCTTCAGTCTGCCCTTCTGGGGGTAGGATAGGATAAGGTTAACTTTGACTGTATTTGTAAGCCGCCCCATGGCGGCAGTGAGGTGAGTATCATGGCTGGAAGCGTCAACAAGGTTATTCTGATCGGCAATCTGGGTGCAGACCCGGAAATTCGCCGCACGCAGGACGGTCGGCCGATTGCAAACCTGCGCATCGCGACATCGGAAACCTGGCGCGACCGCAACAGCGGCGAGCGCAAGGAAAAGACCGAGTGGCATAGCGTTGTGATCTTCAATGAGGGGCTTTGCAAGGTCGCCGAGCAATACCTCAAGAAGGGAGCGACAGTTTACATTGAAGGTCAACTCCAGACCCGCAAATGGCAGGACCAGACCGGAAACGACCGTTATTCGACAGAAATCGTGCTTCAGGGCTTCAATTCTACACTGACCATGCTGGGTGGTCGCGGTGAGGGCGGTGGTGCCAGCCGTGGCGGCAACGACTTCGGCGGCGGTGGTTATGATGATTATGGCGCGGCACCGGCCCCTGCCCGCAGTGGCGGCGGTTCGGCTGGCCGTGGTTCCAGCGCGCCTGCCTCTGGCGGCTTCTCGCGCGATCTGGATGACGATATCCCGTTCTGATCGGATATGATGCCACGAATAACGGATGTCGTGATTGAGTATTTGATGTTTATCAATTTTTAGCAGCGCCTTACGCCTTAACAGGCTTGGCGCTGTTTTTATTTCCTTGTTGGATAAAGGCGTAACCATAAGTATTTACGCGGTTTTTCTGAAAGCTGGTTCTCGGTTTTTCGCTCCGCACTGCTGAATATAAATTCAGTCTGTCGTCAGGTGTTTCTGGGACTTCTTGCATAGAGTGACAGGTGGCGAATGCCGCAGACGGTGCCATGACGGCACGCCTGCGGCCCGCCGAATGCTAGAAGTGCAATCCATGAATGTTCAGCACAATCAAAATGCGTTCATCCGCGCAGGTTCTTTTTTCAAGGGCCCGCAGTTGTCGATTGTTATTCCGACACTGAATGAGCGCGATAACATACCGGAGCTGGTGGAAAGGCTGCATCACAGTCTCGGTGACATCGACTGGGAAGTGATTTTTGTCGATGATGATTCGCTTGATGGCTCCCTGACGCTGATCCGGGAGATTGCTGCTGTTGATCGGCGGGTGCGGGGCGTTCGGCGTATCAATCGTCGCGGGCTTGCCGGGGCCTGTATTGAGGGCATGCTCTCCAGTTCAGCGCCCTTTGTTGCGGTGATGGATGCCGATATGCAGCACGATGAGACCTTGCTGCCAAAAATGTTTCGCCAATTGGTGAAGAACAAGATGGATCTGATTGTGGCCAGCCGCTTTCAAGACAGCCATCTTCAACAGAACGGGCTGAGCAAATTGCGTCATGCGGGCAGTCTCTTTGCAATAGAACTGGCGCGTAAACTCTTGGGCGTTTCGCTGACCGACCCGATGAGCGGGTTTTTCATGATCCGCCGCGAAATTGTTGAAGCCGTTGCGCCGCAATTGTCTCAGGATGGTTTTAAAGTTCTCCTGGATATCGTGACCTCGGCACAAAAGCCCCTGCGAACACAAGAGATGGCATTTACTTTTGGCCGCAGATTGCATGGCGAGAGCAAGCTGAACCTTTCCGTTGCGCTGGATTACATCGGATTGCTGCTGTCGAAATTGACCCAAGGGCGGGTCTCCAACCGGTTTTGGAGCTTTTGTTGTGTTGGCTCACTCGGTCTTGTGCTGCATTTGTCACTTCTTTTTATGTTAATCCACATGGCGGTGGCGTTCCCTGTTGCGCAAACGCTCGCCATGACCTGTGCCATGGTTAGCAATTACACCTTCAACAATGCGTTGACCTACCGCGACCGCCGCCGTCATGGCTGGAACTTTGTGCTTGGCCTGTTAACGTTTGTATTGCTGTGCAGCGTTGGCTTGATCGCAGGCGTTGGCGTGTCAGCTGTCATTTTCACCCAGGATCCAAGCTGGTGGCTGGCGGGACTGGCGGGGGCGTTGGTGGGTGTTGTCTGGAACTATGTCAGCAATTCCGCCATTGCATGGCGGGCAAGATAGCCAATGACAATTTTAAGGATGAGGCAAGACGGGCGCACCCACCACTGGGAGCGCGTTCTCTGTGCTGGCTTGATGGTACTGACGGCATTCAGAATCTGGACGGCAAATTCCATCGGTCTTCACCCGGATGAGGCCTATTATTGGCTTTGGTCAACGCAACCTTCGGCAGGATATTACGATCATCCGCCGATGGTTGCCTGGTGGATCTGGCTATCAGGCACGCTCCTTGACCATACGCTGGTTGGGGTGAGAGCCATGGCGATTGCCTCCACCATGATCAGTTCTATTCTGGTGTTCCACACCATGCTTGAGTTGGGCGCGGATCGGGCGTTGGCATGCCGGGCGGCCCTTTGGTTCAATGCAATGTTGCTGGTGGGATTCACGGCCTTTGTGGCCACGCCGGATGATCCTTCGATCATGTTCTGGGTATCAACAACGTGGGTGTTGGCGCGGTTGCGCAGAACGGCTCATCAGCCGCTGTGGCTTGTGGTGGGTCTGTTGGCTGGGTTGGGATGTGTTTCGAAATATACAAACTTTTTTCTGGGGCCGGGTATTTTGCTATGGCTTGCCATGGACAAACGCGCGCGTCAGCAAACGTCGGTGCTTTGGCTTTCGGCGGGTGGCGCGATTGCGCTGATGGTCTTTTCTCCGGTTTTGATCTGGAACAGCAACCATCACTGGGTGTCTTTTTTCAAGCAGTTCGGTCGAATCGAGGATGGCAGTTTTACCCTGCGCTATGTGCCTGATTTTGCGCTGGGCCAGTTTGGCCTGATTAATCCGGCAATCTGCGTGTTCCTGGTTTTGGGTTTGGCGCGGGTTTGCAAGCACCGCGAACTTTCAGCAGATCGCTTTTTGCCGTTTCTCAGCGCACCGCTGCTTTTATATATGGCGGCGCATTCCATGCATGATCGCGTACAGGCCAATTGGCTATCGCCGCTTTTCCCCGCCTTTGCCATGATTGGCGCTTTTGAGGCGATGCGGTGGCGACATTCTCCATCCGTCCACCGCATGGGCAAGGCCGTCTTGCCGGTCGGGCTTGGTCTGCCCGGTCTGTTGTTGGGGTATGTGGCGCTGTCGGGTGGTGAAGGTCTGCCATTCGCCAGCCCGCTGGATCCCCTTCTCGGCTGGGCTCCATTGGCTTCACAAATTGAGAAAATCCGCCAGGATCATGCTGCCATGTGGATTGGAACGGCGGATTACGGTGTTACCGGTGAACTGGCATTTTATGCTGCTGATCCATCTATCGTGCAGGAGGTTGTTGACCGCGAGCGCTACACCTTCCGCCTACCTGCACCGTTCTTGGCTGATCAGCCCGGATTGTTGGTGCTGCGATCACGAGATCGATCCATGGCCAATCTGAGTGCTTGCTTCAGCTCAATTGCGGATCTGGGGCAGATCACCCGCGATTCCCACGGTCGGGTGATTGAGCGCTATGACGTGTTTAAAGTGTCAGCTGCCGCACCCGACATTGTCGAAAAGGGCTGCGATGCTTTTTTGTCGGCCCCGCCATCCGGTCAAATGTGAAAGGCCGCCTTGATTCCATCCAGCACAAATTGAACAGAAAGCGCTGCAAGGATAACGCCCAGCAGCCGTGTCAAAATTGCCCGACCTGACATGCCCAGCAAACGTTCCATCTTATGGGCAATCATCAGGGCGGCCAGCACGACCCCAACACTCAGGGCAATCACCAGCAAAAGCTCTGCTCGCTCAATCGGACCGGGCAGGGACGCCGCCAGCAGCATGGTTGCCGAAATCGCACCCGGCCCTGCAATCAATGGCAGCGCCAGCGGAAAAACGGCAATGTTATGCACATGGTCTTTGGTGATGGCATCTTCCGAAGTCTTTTCTTTTCGTTCATTGCGCTTTTCAAAAATCATCTCAAAAGCAATGGCAAACAGCATCAATCCACCCGCAATGCGGAAGGCACCGATGGAGATTCCAAGGCCACCCAGAATGCTTGCTCCGAAGATGGCGAAGACGGACAAAATGCAAAACGCAATCACCGATCCACGCAGAGCAACCTGCTTGCGCTGGGAGCGAGTCATGCCGCGCGTGAGCCCCAGAAAAATTGGGGCCAGCCCCGGCGGGTCCAGCGTCACCAAAAGCGTAGTGAAAGCGTTGAGGAGAATCTCTATGGTCGACATGTTTTTCTCCGGTTTTCCATCCATTTAGATCGTTTACAGGGTCATTTGGCAAGATAGCATGCCATTGATTGAGAAATGCCTTGTCATAGCCGCAAAAGCCTGTTCAAAACCATGGAGAAAAATGGCGCGGTAAGGGGCTTTCCGCTATAAAAACCCGAGTGATTCTAACAGGCGTTACCCGTTTTGACTGAACAAAGCACACCCGGCGGCAAAATGCCGTCCGATATCGAACCCATCTCGATTATGACTGAGATGCAGCGCTCCTATCTCGATTACGCCATGAGCGTTATCGTGAGCAGAGCCTTGCCGGATGTACGAGACGGTTTGAAGCCCGTCCATCGCCGTATTCTCTTCGGCATGTCTGAGCTGGGAATCGACTGGAACAAGAAATACGTCAAATGCGCCCGCGTAACCGGCGACGTGATGGGTAAATACCATCCGCACGGCAACTCGGCCATTTATGACGCCTTGGCCCGTATGGCGCAGGACTGGTCCTTGCGCCTGCCGCTGATTGACGGACAGGGCAATTTCGGCTCGATCGACGGAGATCCGCCAGCAGCTGAACGTTATACCGAGTGCCGCTTGCAGAAGGCGGCCCATTCGTTGCTGGACGATCTCGACAAGGAAACGGTCGATTTTCGCGACAACTATGATGGCACCCTGGCGGAACCGGTTGTTGTTCCAGCGAAGTTCCCCAATCTTCTGGTCAATGGTGCTGGCGGTATTGCTGTCGGTATGGCCACCAATATTCCGCCTCACAATCTCGGCGAAGTGATCGACGGCTGCGTTGCGCTGATGGACAATCCTGCCATTGAGCTACCGGAGCTGATGCAGATTATTCCCGGTCCGGACTTTCCCACCGGTGCGATGATTCTGGGCCGCAGCGGTATCCGCCAGGCTTATGAAACGGGCCGTGGCTCGGTCATCATGCGGGGTGTGGCGCGGATTGAGCCTATGCGCGGCGACCGCGAGCAGATCATCATCACCGAAATTCCCTATCAGGTGAATAAGTCGACGATGATCGAAAAAATGGCCGAACTGGTGCGCGATAAGCGCATTGAAGGCATTTCAGATCTGCGCGACGAATCTGACCGTCAAGGCTATCGCGTCGTGATCGAGTTGAAGCGTGACGCCAATGCGGATGTCATTCTCAACCAGCTTTATCGCTACACACCGCTGCAAACCTCGTTTGGCTGCAACATGGTAGCGCTGAACGGCGGCAAGCCGGAACAGCTGACGCTTCTGGACATGCTGCGCGCTTTCGTCAACTTCCGTGAAGAGGTTGTTAGCCGGAGAACAAAATACCTTTTGCGCAAGGTTCGTGACCGCGCGCATGTGTTGGTTGGTCTGGCCATTGCGGTTGCCAATATTGATGAAGTCATTCGCCTGATTCGCAATGCGCCCGATCCGCAGACGGCGCGTGAGCAGTTGATGGAGCGCCGCTGGCCGGCTGCTGATGTCGATAGTCTGATCAAATTGATTGATGATCCACGCCATCGCATCAATGAAGATTATACCTATAATCTTTCTGAAGAGCAGGCACGCGCGATTCTTGAACTTCGTCTGGCGCGTTTGACCGCTCTGGGTCGTGACGAAATTGACGAAGAACTTAACAAGATCGGGGCCGAAATCTCTGATTATCTTGACATTTTGTCCTCGCGTAAGCGTATTCAGGACATCGTCAAGGCAGAGATGATTGCGGTGCGCGACGAGTTCGGCACACCGCGCCGCAGCCAGATCATGGAAGGCGGCCCGGATATGGACGATGAGGATCTCATCGCCCGCGAAGACATGGTCGTGACCGTTTCCCATCTGGGTTATATCAAGCGCGTTCCGCTCACCACCTATCGTGCCCAGCGGCGCGGCGGTAAGGGGCGGTCAGGCATGGCGACCCGTGATGAGGATTTTGTTACCCGGCTATTCGTTGCCAATACCCACACGCCGGTTCTGTTCTTCTCCTCGCGTGGCATTGTCTACAAAGAGAAGGTCTGGCGCCTGCCCATCGGCACGCCGCAGTCTCGTGGCAAGGCTCTGATCAACATGTTGCCGCTGGAGGCAGGTGAGCGCATCACCACCATTATGCCGTTGCCTGAGGACGAGGCAAGCTGGGATAATCTCGATGTGATGTTCTCGACAACACGCGGCACCGTGCGCCGTAACAAGCTGTCAGATTTCGTCCAGGTCAACCGCAATGGCAAGATTGCCATGAAGCTGGACGAGGAGGGCGATGAAATTCTCTCCGTTGAAACCTGCACGGAATTGGATGATGTGTTGCTGACAACGGCGCTTGGTCAGGCCATCCGCTTCTCGGTTGATGAAGTCCGCGTGTTTGCTGGTCGTAATTCGGTTGGTGTGCGTGGCGTCAGCATGCAGCCGGGGGATCGCATTATCTCCATGACCATTGTGGGGCATGTGGATGCCGAGCCATGGGAGCGTGCAGCCTATCTGAAGCGCTCAGCCGCAGAACGTCGCGCTTCCGGTTCGGAAGAGGATGAGATTGCGCTGGTCGGCGAAGAGGTCGGCGAAATTGGCGATCTGTCTGAAGAGCGTTATCAGGAGCTGAAGGCGCGCGAGCAGTTTGTTCTGACCATTTCGGAACGTGGTATTGGCAAGCGCTCTTCGTCTTATGATTTCCGTACATCGGGTCGTGGCGGCAAGGGTATTCGTGCTACCGATACGTCCAAGACAGCGGAAATAGGTCAGCTGGTTGCTGCCTTCCCGGTCGAGGACAAGGACCAGATCATGCTGGTGTCCGATGGCGGTCAGTTGATCCGCGTGCCCGTCGATGGCATCCGCATCGCCAGCCGCGCCACCAAAGGTGTGACCATATTCAACACCGCCAAAGATGAGAAGGTTGTCTCCGTAGAGCGTATCAGCGAACCTGAAGGCGATGAAGAAGAGCTTGAAGCTGGACCAGATGCAGGCGTTGTTGCTGACGAGCCTCCAGCTGAAGAGATTTAAGCAAGAGATACAACGAGAAAGCGGCCCAAAGGGGCCGCTTTTTTTGACTATTTTCAGTTTCTGCGGTCTGCGTATCCCGCTGGGAGTTGATCCGGTGGGCAGGAAATAACCTCTTCGTTGTTCAGGCCGCAGTCTTCCACGAAGGTAATTTCAGCGAACTCGTCTGCAACGAACCTTGGATAACCTATCACTTCCGCAACAAGGAAGCCCTCTGGCACGCAGTTGCCACCTACGGATTTGAAGAGATTTTGGCAGCATGGGATGAGGATATCCCGGATGTTTCAACGCTTTCGCCGCAGGAGAGGGTGAGGGTCGGGTTTCGGGCGTTCCTGCTTTTCACCACCAGCCATCCCGCGTTCTACGGCTTTATGCTCCACGAGATGCACTCAAGCAGCCCAAGGCTGCAATGGTTTATCGACAACTTCCTGAGCAAGATCAGAAGCCGGATATTGCCGCAAATCATATCATCGCAGCACGATGGAGAATTGCCCACTGGGGATACGAACCTCCTTTACTATATGCTTCTGGGTGCTGCGACAGTTCTGTCAGCCCTCAGTGGTGAAATCGCAACAAGAACAGATAAGTCTATTTCTGATCCAAAGGTTGCTTCCGAATACTGGCCACTTCTCGAAAAGGTTTTCTTCAGGACGGAGATGCAGGACAGAAGGGTTATTTGCACACACGCTTCGCATCCTGCCCGATCTCGGGACGGAAATATTGCGCCGATCAGCGAAATGCTCGGCAAAGTTGAGGTTTGCGACCCGTTGATGTAGGGGGCAGAGGCAATTTGCTGATGTTGATTGTCTAACTGATCAATAAGTTTTGAGCTGCGCATTATCAATAAATTAACACTTCGAATCGTGCCCGAATCGTTTTATGAATCCTGCTGTGCAAGGTATAAATGTATGCATTGGTGAAATTTCGATTATATATAATAGTTATTTTAAATAACCATTATTAAAAACTCAAATTATTCTCCGTAATTTTTGGGTTTGTTATTCGATTTCATTTTGCATATTGGTTTTGAACTGACGTGTGGTGCTTCGTTTATTGTAAAGCCACGACGTGATTGACGTGAGAGAGGAAGATCATTGTGGTCTTCGATGCATGATGCTCCTCTGACGTATAGGCCCGTGCGGACCATGTTATCCGTAACATTTTTTATGTCTGACAAACTTTGGACGGTTGGTGCGTGTGGGTAGCATTCGACCAAAATACCTCGTGTCGGACGTATGATGTTTGCATTCCGCCAACCTTCAGGGGCACATCAATGACAGGTTCTATCGTTACATTTCTAAGCACGGCACAGATCCGTTCGCTTTCGACGTCGGCAATTGCAATTCTCAATACTGCAGACATTGCGGCACTTACCACCGGGCAGGTTGCTGCCGTATCATCGACCCAGCTTGCTGCGATCACAACAACGGATATCGCAGCCTTTTCTTCTGTGCAGATCGGTGCAATTTCATCGAGCGCCATCATTGGCTTGACCTTGGACCAGTTGGGCGCTTTGTCAACGACACAGGAAACGGCCATTAGCACGAAGACGTTTACCGGGCTGACCACAGCGGTTATTGCAGCTCTCGGCACAGATAAGGTTGCGGCTTTGACCTCAACGCAGATCGGGGCCCTGACGTCCACGCAACTCGCTGCCTTGACCACCGATAATCTTGCCCTGCTGACCACAGCCCAGATTGGCGCTATCACCACCAAGGCATTGGTTGGATTGACCACGGCCCAGATTGGCGCATTGACAACGGCCCAGATTGGCGCACTGAGCACCGCGCAAATGGCGGCATTGACATCAACCCAGCTCGCAGCCATCAGCACTGCTGATGTTGTTGCTTTGAGTACAACTCAGGTTGCCGCCATTTCCACCAAGGCGATTGCCGGTTTGACCAGTGCTCAGATTGGCGTGTTGACCACGGCAGATGAGGCCGCACTGACATCGGGGCAGATTGCCCATCTTACCACCACGCAGATGTCAGCCTTCTCTTCCGCGCAGGTTGCCGCCTTTACCACGGCGCAAATCGGCGGACTGACCTCGCAACAGCTCGCCGGATTTACCACAGAGACCATTCAGAGCTTGACCACCGCGCAACTTGCGGCCATCAGCACCAAGTCGATTTCGGGCCTGACCACCGCCCAGATTGCCGTGTTGACCACATCACAAATGGCATCGTTGAGCACGGCGCAAGTGACGGCCTTCAGCTCGACCCAGCTTGCTGCCGTCAGCACCGGTGACGTTGTTGCGTTGAGCACAGCGCAGATTGCCGCTATTTCGACCAAAGCGATTGTTGGTTTGACCAGCGCGCAGATTGAAGCGCTGACAACTGCCGATGAAGCCGCTTTGACCTCGGGGCAGCTTGCGCGCCTCACCAGTTCCCAGATTGCCGCCTTTTCCTCTGCGAAAGTGGCTGCCTTGACGACAACGCAAATCGCCAGTCTGACGTCAACGCAGATCGCCGGATTGACAACGGATAATATCGCAAGTCTGACAACAGGCCAGATCGCATCGATCAGTACCAAGACATTGTCTGGGCTGACTACGGTGCAGATTGGTGCTCTGACCACGGCGCAAATTGCTGTGTTGAGCTCTGTGCAAATAGCGGCACTCTCGTCAACCCAGCTTGCGGCGATGAATACAGCCGATGTTGCTGCTTTGAGTACAGCCCAGGTTGCTGCCATTTCTACGCGGGCAATCTCCGGCCTGACCAGCGCGCAGATTGGTGCGTTGACCACAGCGGATGAGGCTGCGCTGACATCGGGTCAGATTGCACGTCTCACCACCACACAAATGGCTGCTTTCTCGTCGACGCAGGTTGCTGCCCTTACAACAGCACAAATCAGTGGTCTGACCTCGCAACAGCTCGCCGGATTCACCACGGAGACCATTCAGAGCCTGTCCACCGCGCAGCTTGCTGCGATCAGCACCAAGGCGCTGACCGGTTTGACCACGGCGCAGATTGGAGCCTTGAGCACGCTGCAGGTTGCAGCACTGGGCACCGCACAGGTGGCGGCGTTGACATCAATGCAGCTCTCGGCAATCACTACGGATGACATCAAGGTGTTCTCTACTGCGGATATTGCTGCCATCAGCACCAGAGCCATCTCGGGTCTATCGACAGCGGATCTTTCTGTGATGAGCTCCACCCAGATTGATGCTATCACGGGTGAGCAATTGCATGCGATGAAATCGGCACAGATCGATATCGTGGTGAAGGCCTATCATTCGGTGTAAGAGCTGTGCTGGATTGTTTGCAGCGAAAAACACCGTGCGTTTGAGAAAAAAACACGGTGTTTTTATGTATTCCGCAGCCTCAGTCGAGGGAGAGTGTGGCAATGTAGGACTGCACACCGCTGTCCGAAATGAAGATACCCATGATGTTGTTGTCGATCACGGTATTGCCTGTTGTCTCTTTGCTATCGGGATAAGATACTGGAAGCCACTCGGCCTTGCCAAAACTACCATCCGCTTCCCGGGCAATAGAGGCAAACGAGGCACCCGTCGCCGCGAGATTGTAGCCGCCTTTGACGGCCGTAATACCTTCAAAATGAGTGTTGACGCCCGGTGTGTTGTTATAGTTGTAGGTTGTTTTGTTGCTGATTTTTTTGCTCTTCGCATCATAATCAAGAACAAAGCCAATGTTTATTTCCGAATCTCCCTTGTAGCCTCCAACGATTGTGTAATGTTCGCTGGCATCTCCCTCATTTTGCCAGATGCCATAGGCGGTTGTCAGAGGCCCCAGGGTCAGCTGGGTCATGGTCTCGGTGCGGATATCATAAATGAAGGCGCTGGCCGATTCCGGTTTGTCGACAAGGTCATAGTTGCCGACCACAAGATTGCCCATGGTACTGTGGGCAATTGTCGAAAATACGGGTGCCCCCGCCACCGATTCTGGTACAATCAGCGCTGTCCACTTTCCAGAA
>DNPN01000022.1:0-41931 GCA_003501385.1 Rhizobium sp.
TCCACTTTTCCCTGACAAACTCTCGCTCGACGTTTCGTCATCCTCGGGCTTGTCCCGAGGATCTGCCGATGCTGGATAAGCAATTGACGTTATTGATGAAAACTAACGTGTTCAGATGCTCGGCACAAGGCCGAGCATGACGTCGGAGAGTTGGATAGCGTTGTTTTCAAACAAAACGCCGCCCTATGCGAGCGGCGTCTGTCATGTCACGTGATCCGCTTATTTGCGCGGCAGAAGATCAGCCACATCGGCCGCTGCATCATCCAGTGCCTGCTTTGGCGTGGCAGTCTGCTCAACAATCCGCGACAGGTTTTCAACAATGGTCTGGGTGACCTTCACGCCATTGCTGCCGGGGAAGGCATACCATGGGATCATGCGCGGCATTTGCTTGAGGCCAGCCTGAAACAGCGGGTTTTCCTTGTAGAAATTGCCAAGATACTCTGGCGATTTCGCAGCCAGTTCGTTGTTTGGCACGTAACCGGTGCCGGGAACAACAACAGATGCGCCGTAAGGGCCAGATGCGAACTTGGCAAATTTCCATGCAGCTTCCTGCTTGGCAGCGTCATGGGTGAGGATCACAACAGCATTACCACCCGTTGGCAGCTTGCCGTTGACAGGATCGATCAGCGGAATTTCAGCGGTGCGCATGTCGAACTTGGTGCCAACATTCTTGATGGTGTTGCGCAGTGCGCCCGTGGTCTGGAATTCAAAACCAACCTTGCCAGCGGCAAATGCCTGTTCGCCCGCAGCCTTGGTAAACACGGGCAGGCCGCCTTCCTTGACCATGCGGGACAGGATTTCAGCACCCTTGAGGCCTTCCGGACCGTTGAAAGTCACCTTGGTTTCATCAGGAGACAGCATGGTGCCGCCCGCGCCAAACAGAAGGGCGGAGAACATCCAGTCATCGCCCTGCCAGCGGAAGTCGATGCCTTCCACGCCGTCGCCCAGCTTCTTGATCTTGCCGCCAAGGGCAATCACTTCGTCCCAGGTCTTTGGTGGAACATCGGGGTTGCCGCCAACTTTGCGCACCAGATCGGCGTTGTAATACATGATCGGGGTGGAGGTTGCGAAGGCCAGACCAACCTGTTTGCCGTTAACCTGCGCGAGCTTCAGGATCGTGTCCGAAAAGCCTTGCTCGGCCATTTTTCCGGCTTCCTTGGCAACCAGTGGGCCAAGATCAACAGGAATTTTGCGCTCTTCCAGCATCCGCAGGCGGTTCAGCGCGATGAAGGTCACGTCTGGCATTTCAGACGTGCCAGCCTGACGCATGATCGTTTGAATGCCATCTTCATAGGTTGGCGAAGGGCTGGCAAACTGGATCTTGATGTCGGGGTTTTCTGCCATGAACTTCTTCGAGATCGTGTCCATCACGTCCTTGAAGAAACCGGGCATGGGGTAATGCACGGTCAGCACGGTTTCGGCATGGGCTTGCACGGTGAAGCCCATGCCAATTGCCGCAACGGCAACAAGCTTTTTGAAGTTTATCATAGCGCTCTCCTACTGTAGCGATCCAACGGAGTGTAGCGATCCAAACAGAGGCTTCAGCCGCGTTTGGAGAAATCGCTGCATAAACAAAAGGCTAGTGCACGAAAGCATGAACGAAGTGAATGCGTCAGTGCACTAGTGTGGCGACCGGTCAACCTTTGAGACCGGTCATGGTGATTCCCTCAACGAAGCGCTTCTGAGCGAGCAGAAAGGCAAGCACGAGGGGAAGGGTGATGATGAGGGTGGCGGCCATCAGCGCGCCGTAATCGTCGCCGGCTTCTGCCGCACTGAAAAACAATAGGCCGAGGGGAGGCGTGGCAAGCTCACGCGTTGACACGACAATCAGCGGCCAGAACAGATCATTCCAATGGGCAACAACCGAGAAGATCGAAAAGGCGGTAATGGCAGGCCAGGCATTGGGCACAATCACGCGGGTGACGATTTCCATTTCCGACATGCCATCCAGACGGGCAGCATGGATCAGATCATCCGGCAGGGCGCGGAAGAACTGCAAGAACAGAAAAATGCCAAACACCGAGATCGAAAACGGAGCCACCAAGGCCGTGTAGCTGTTGAGCAGGGACAGATTATTGAAGGCCACGTAAAGCGGCAGTGCGGTGGCGTGAATGGGGATCAGCAGACCCAGCATCACCATCATCATCATGGTGCGAGCGGCGCGGAATTGCAGCTTGGCCATGGCATAGGCACAAGGGATAGCCACCATTACCTGCAAGATCAGGATCAACCCGCAGACCACCACGCCATTCCAAAGCAATTGCGGCATGTTGACCTTGGCAAACGCCTTGGCGAAATTCTCGACAAAATACCAATGTTTCGGAATGATCGACAGTGACGAGTTAAAGATATCAGCCTGCGCCTTGCCTGCCGTGGACAGCAAAAACAGATAGGGTGAGAAGAAGATCAGCGCGATCAGAGACAGCACGCCAAGCCGGATCATGCGGCCAAAGGTGATGGTATTAGAGCATTTGCAGGAAAAGTGCGTAGCGGTTTTCCGCCCGGAAATGCGTAAAAACGAAAAGTCAGAGCGGGCGTTTGCCATCAGTAATGCACCTTCTTGTCCAGAACGCGGTATTGAATGAACATCAGCACAATCAGAATGGCGAGAAACACCACGGTCATGGCCGAGGCATAGCCGACGCGCAAATACACAAAGCCTTCGCGATAGATGCTGTAGAGCAGAACTTCCGAGCCCTTGTTGGGGCCGCCTTCGGTCAGCGTCTTGACTGTTTCAAACACTTTCACGGCGTTGATAATGCTGATGGTGGTGACAAACAGCGTGGTTGGTCCCAGCATTGGCCATGTCACCAGTCGGAAACGGTCCAACCAATGTTTGGCACCGTCAATTTCGGCTGCCGCATACAAATCGCGCGGGATGGCGGTGAGGCCAGCCAGAAACAGCACCATGTTGAAGCCAACCGATTGCCACACGCCGATGATGGACAGGCTGTAGAGCACGGTGCTGGACGCGCCCAGCCAGTTTGGCCCCTGAATGCCGACCATGGACAGCATGATGTTGATGGGTCCCATGGTGGGATGCAGCATATATTGCCATACGGTGGCCATGGCGACGATCAGCGAGGCAACGGGCAGAAAAAACACCGTGCGGAAGAAGGACTTGGCCCAAGGCTCGGCCTCGATCATCAGCGCAATGCCAAGGCCGAGAATGATGGAGGCCGGGGCCACCAGCAGGGTGTAGACCGTGGTGTTCCACAGCGAAATGCGGAAGGTACGGTCTGAAAACAGATGGATGTAGTTTTTCAGCCCGACAAAATGGAAGCTTTGATAGCCCAGCTCATAATCGGTAAAGCCAAGCCCCACCACGGCAAGGGTGGGCAGAACAATGAACAGCAAGATCAGCACGAGCGCAGGTGCCACCAACAGCCAGCCCATGCGGGCCTGCCGATCCTGATGTATGCGCTGTCCGACGTTGATGGAGGGGGTGATCGAAGCAACACTCACCGCACAACCTCCAGAATACCGGCATGGGAGACGGCTTCAATCGGCATCCGCGCACCATCTTCGCCAAACAGGAAGATCCGCTCAATCGGAAAATGAATGCCAACGGGCGCACCAACGGTCAAATGGCTGGCCTGTGCGGGTGTCACCTTGGCCACCACCACTTCGCCAATGGCGGCGAGGCGGGCATAGACCACCACTTCGGAGCCGAGAAATTCCAGCCGTTCCACATGGGCAGAAAGCGTTTCGCTGCTTTCCTGCCCAATGCCAACGAATTCCGGGCGAATACCGAGCATGACCTTGCCCGCCTGTTGCGGCACGCGGGTGGCCAACGTCAGCCCGCCAAAGCGCACAAGGCCGCCCTTGTCCATTTGGGCATCCAGCACATTGATGCGCGGTTGACCCAAAAAGCGGGCAACCTCGACATGAGCCGGATTATCATAGATTTCCTGCGGCGAGGCCAGTTGCAGAAGAGAGCCGCCGATCATCACCGCCACGCGGTCCGCCATGGAAAGCGCCTCGGACTGATCATGCGTAACATAGAGCGTAGGCACTCCAGCGCGGCGATGAAGATCGACGATTTCGCCGCGTGCATGCACACGCAAGTTCGCATCGAGATTCGAAAGGGGTTCGTCCATCAAAAACACATTGGGCTGACGCACCATGGCGCGGGCCAAAGCCACGCGCTGGCGCTGGCCGCCCGACATCTGGCCGGGTTTGCGATCCAGCAGATGGTCGATTTTCAGCGCCTTGCCCATCTCCTGCACCTGCCGTTGAATGTCGGTGCGGATGGCTTTTTGACCCGGCAGAAGATTGCCAATGATGGGCAGGCGCTGACTACCACTCAAGCGGCGCATGGCCAAAGGCACGGCAATGTTCTGGCCAGCGGTGAGATGTGGATAGAGCGCATAGGATTGAAACACCATGGCGACGTTGCGGTCGGATGCGTTGACTTTCGACACATCGCGCCCGCCAATGATGATCTCGCCGCCATCGGCATAATCAAGGCCTGCCACAATGCGCAACAGCGTGCTTTTGCCACAGCCGGATGGACCAACGAGGGCAATAAACTCGCCTTCCTTTGCTTCGAAACTAACGCCTTTCAGGATCTGGTTGCCGCCAAAGGATTTTGTAATGTTGTGGAGCGAAAGTACGGTCATTGTGCGGCCTCCTCAGGCTGATGACGCACGGCCTTGGGGTAAAGCTCATGGGCAAGATCATCAAACACGTATGGAACCAGCTGCGGCAGGCTGACGATTTCGCTGGTCACGCCTTGGGCATCGAGCGTGTGAATGACGGCACCCACCAGACGCTCGCCCGGCATTTCGCGCTCAAAATCCTGAATGATGAAAGAGGATGGCGGACCCCAGACCAGCGTGATGCCCGCGTGTTCGCCCTGCCAAGCCCAATGCAAATGGCCGCTGGCGTGAAGCTTCACGGGATGGCCTTCAAACAGATCCAACAGCCGCTGGCGCTGCTTTGGGCGAATGCCCCAATAACCCGTGTCACCTTCATGAACTGCGTCTACAAACAGAGGCTTGTGGGCAAAAATGGCAATCTGTCGGCCTTCGCGGCTGGCAAGCTGCTCTTCCAGCCAGGCAAATTGCGCCTCATCTTCATCGCTCTCAGACCCAATGATCAGGCTGTTGAGACCAATCAACCGCCAGCCATCATGATCCGACACCCAGCGATCCGGGCCTACCAATGTTTGCCAGCGGGTGAGGCGCTGCTGATCCACGGGCTGGTCAGAGCCGGGCAGATGGCCGACATCGTGATTGCCGGGAACAATCAACATGGGAATGGGTAAGGACCGCATTTTCTCAACGGAATAGAGCATGTCGTCATCGAGATCGGCTCCATCAATGGTAAGGTCGCCGGTGTGCACCACGAGGTCTGCGCCCCCCTCCATAATCCATTGCGCCAGCCGTTCCCAGTTCTCGGTGAAATGCGATTTTACCGGGCTGAGATGGGTGTCGGTAATCTGGATGATTTTCATGGAAGGCTCCGGGCATAAGGGTGAAGCGGCATTGTCTGCCGCTCTCCATAGAGCCCGTGCATGTCATCTCCATAACAGTGGATGGAAGCGCGCTTCCATTTTCGTCACAGCATTGTCATGGTGTTAATAAAGATCGGATGTGTTTGTTGTAAATAGCAATTTCTAGCTGAAGTCATCCGCAGTCAGCACATAGGTGTCTTTCTTCTTGCCACGCTGATAGGCCTTTTTGGCCGTGTCGTAGATTTGCGTGCGCAAGGTATCAAAGGCTGCCAGAAAGTCAGTTTCGCCAACAATGACTTTTTTCATCTTGGCGGAAATGGCATCCAGATCGACAAAGAACCGCACCTCGAACATGCCATCATAACCAAGAAAGCGAATGCGTCGGGTGCGGTCGTCAAAACTGCGACTGATATTGGGGAAACTCAGAGCCATTCTGTTTTCCTCCTTGTTGTGTTGGAGGGCGAGGCTCTCTCGGTTGATCAGAGCCGCATTGTCTGCAGGTGTTAGAGCAATGTCTTTTCGTCGTCCTGATCGGCAGGACGCTTGGCGGCTGTCTTGCGTGCCTTTGCAGGTGCCTTTGGCTGCTCGTCGTTGGCAGGGGCAGGGGCAGTAGGAGTTGCTGTCTTTGCATCAGCAGGCTTGGCAATTTTTGCGTCTGGATCAATGGCAAAACGGATCATGGTCATGTCTTTCGTGGTTGAGGCTTAAGCTACAAGGATGCGGGGCATCTGGTCTGGAGTGCCAAGGTGAGATTGTCACCGAATGGCGTATTTTGCGCGATGGACGTGGCCGCGAAGCACATGGCAATCGGCGAGGCGCATCCTTGTTGTGCAGCATTGTATCTCAGGAGTAAACAACGTTTGGCCGTTATTCGTGTTTTGATACCGTCTTTGGTTGCAATGGCACTGTCTGGTCGATCAAAACGGCCAGAAATTGCCGCTGGGCGTCGGTGGGCAACCAGTCTTTCCGCAAGGTCAGGCCGATGGGGCGGGCGGTAAAGCGCATATCCAGCGGCAGCGCCTTCAGCAGGCCCCGGGCAATATCGGCTTCTGCCTGCAGGGCAGAGGTGCAGCCGAGATGCTCGCTTCTGTCAAGCAATTCCCGCATCAGAATGAAAGAGCTGGTTTCGATAATGCGTTTGGGGGCGGCTTTGCCTGCGTCCGCAAACAATCGTTCAAAATGGATGCGGGCCGGAGTGTCCACTGGCGGCACAACCCAAGGGTAGGCTGCAAGGTGCCCTGCTGAAATCTCTTGGCATAAGGCGAGCGGGTGGTTGGCACCGCATAGCAATACAAGTTGATCTTCAAACATGGGCTTTTGCTCAATATCTGCAATCGGGCTGGGGTGGCGTAAGGCACCGATCAGCACGTCAATATCGCCGCGTCGCAAACCGGCCAGAAGATCATTATAGGGGCCTTCAATGACATGAATCGGCAGATTGGGTCGCATTTGCCGGAACGCGGCAATGGTGTTGGGCAGCACGTAGGAGCGCGACAGTGGCATGGCTCCAATGACAATGCGTCCGGCATCCCTGTTGGTGATGTCGGCGAGATCGGCATCGGCCTGCGCCAGTTCGGCAAAGGCCAGACGGGTGGCCTGCGCCAGTGTTTGCACCTCGCGTGTGGCCAGAATGCCATAGGCCGTGCGCTCAAACAGCGGGCGACCCGCCTCCCGCTCAAGTTGTGTAATGCTGCGATGAATGGTGGGCTGGGCAAGGCCAAGCTGCCGTGCTGCGAGGGTGAAATTTTCCATCTCCCGAACGGCCACCAGCGCCTGCAATTGCGCCATGGTCGCGGTTCGTATCAGCCGGGGCGAAATCTCGGTAAGAGCTGGATCGATCAGCGCAAAAGCCCGGGTGATGCGCAGATATAGAGCATCCCCTGCGGGGCTGGCAAACAGACCTTGAGGCGTGCGCCTCAGCAGTTCCACATCGGCTTGATGCTCCATTTTGGCCAGCGCCTGGGTGACGGCAGGTTGCGACAAATGGCAGATTTGCGCCGCTTTTGTAACGGAGCCAGTATCAACCACAGCCAGAAACATCCGCAAATGACGCAGATTATAGGGGCAGGAGGTGACGGCTTGCAGGCTCTGCGTCAATCGTGCGCGCCCAGATGGTGCAACAGACAATCGGCTCGATCGTGCAAATTATCCGCGCCGGCTTGTGCTTCAAAGGCACCAATCTGACTTTGCCAGTCAATCACCGCTGAAGTGATGCGGTTGGGCAGGTGCAAGTCCTGCAAGGTTTTGGCTGCCTCGCGCATTTCGGCGGCGCGCCGTGTGCCATGCACCATCATCCGCTCCAGATTGTAGGACAGACGCTTTTGCCACTGAATGCCGGGGTCAGAGGCTTGCAGCGACGCAATCACCGCATCCTCAACACCTGCCTGCCGGGCGGCCAGAATGCATTCGGCACTCAGTGCTTCCAGTCCCTTGATCATCACCGAGCGTAGCATTTTGATGGCCGAAGCCTGCCCGATCTCTGTGCCGACCACGTTGGCATTCATGTCCAGTGCTTCCAACAAGCGATGGGCTTCTTGCGCCCGCTCTGACGCAATCAAAAGTGGTGTTCGATGGCGCGCCGGATGAATGGGGGCCATGACAGCCACATCGATATAGTGCCCACCTGCGCTTGCTATGATCTGCGCTGCCTGTTGCTTGGTGGAGGGGGCACAGGAGTTACAATCGAGATAATGCGCCCCCCGCATAATCGTAGCACTTGCGCTGATGGCAGCCTCCACTGCTTGATCGGCCGTGACAAGACTGAAGATCAAGCGGCTGTTGGCCACGGCTTCATCCGGGCCTGTGGCGCAATGGACATTGAACTGACGGCAGGCGAGTTGCAGGTTGGCCCTTAAATCGCCGTGATATTTGATATCATAGGTTGATATTGGCAATTGTGGCAGTTCTGCCGATGCTGAGCGCCAACCTGCAGCCAACGCTTGCGATGCTTCTCCAAACCCGATCATGGCGATTTTCATCGATTTTCCCTCCGAAAACGACGTGGGGCCTGATGATTTTCGACCCGTTTCGCTGTGATTGAGATTGTGTCAAACTCCAGCGCCTATTTCTAGTCGCTATAGCATAAAATTATCGATCTTGCCGCGAAACGGAATTGGCATAGGTCCGTTACCGGATCAGGATCATGCCATGACCCGAAGGAGGATACTATTTTGGAAACACCATCAGAGAAAAAGACGGCGCTGGTGATCAGTGCCCATGCAGCGGATTTTGTCTGGCGCTGCGGCGGGGCCATCGCGCTGCATGCGCAGCTGGGTTATGAGGTGACGGTGGTTTGCCTGTCCTTTGGTGAGCGTGGCGAATCGGCCAAGCTGTGGAAGCAAAAGGATATGACGCTGGAGCGGGTCAAGACGGCCCGCCGTGCCGAGGCCGAAAAAGCAGCCGTGGCGTTGGGCGTGCATGATCTGATCAGTTTTGATCTGGGCGATTATCCTTTGCGGGTCAGCGATGATGACAAATACCGGCTGGTGGATGTGATCCGCGCGGTACAACCCGCTTTCATGATGAGCCATTCCCATTATGACCCCTATAATACCGACCATATGTATGCCACGCAGGTGGCACTGGAAACACGGATGATTGCCCAGGCCTGGGGCCACAAGCCCGGCGAAAAAGTGCTGGGCGCACCGCAGCTTTATCTGTTTGAGCCGCACCAGACCGAACAAATGGGTTGGAAACCGGATGTGTTTCTGGATATCACGCCGGTGTGGGACAAGAAGCGCGCCGCCATTGAATGCATGGAAGGGCAGGAACACCTGTGGGAGTTCTATACGCGGGTGGCGCAAAATCGTGCCAATCATTTTCAGCGTAATTCCGGCGGGCAATCGGGCGGGCGGGCATCACAATATGCGGAGGGCTTTCAATCGGTGTTTCCACGCACCGTAGATGAGCTGTAACAATGCCGTTGGGAGGCGAAACCGATGGAACCCTGTTTTGATATTGCCCATCTCGCCCATGTCGAGATGTATACCGATCAGTTTGACAAGAGCCTTGATTTTTTCGTGAACGTCTATGGCCTGACCTTAGCCGGGCAGGATGAAAATTCAGCGTACTTGCGCGCCTTTGATGATTATGAATTCCACACCCTGAAGCTCACGCGCCACCATAGCACCGGCGTGGGCCATATCGCCTATCGTGCCTCATCCGAGGCGGCTTTGATGCGGCGGGTCGCGGCCATTGAGGCCAGCGGTTATAAGGTGATTGGCTGGGTGGACGGAGATTTGGGCCACGGGCGCGCCTTTCGCTTTGAAGACCCCTTTGGCCATGTCTTTGAAATCTATTGGGAGACGGTGCGCTATCAACCACCGGAGGAGGAGCGTCCGGCGCTGAAAAACATCGCCCAGCGCTATCATGGCCGGGGATGCCATCCGCGCCGATTGGATCATTTGAATTTGCTGGCCTCGGATGTGCGCGAATTTCGCCGTTTCATGGAAACCTGCCTTGGCTCGCGTGTGACGGAAATGATCCAGCTGGACAATGGCCGCATTGGTGGCTGCTGGTTTACGGTCAACAACAAGACCTATGATCTGGCCTGCACCGAAGAACATGGCGGTGGTTTTGCCCGTCTGCATCACGTGACTTACGCCACTGACACCCGCGAGGATATTTTGCGCGCCGCCGATCTGTTTCTGGAACACGGTGTGCATATCGAAACCGGGCCGCACAAACACGCCATTCAAGGCACGTTCTTTCTCTATGTCTGGGAGCCTGCGGGCAACCGGGTGGAGCTGGCCAATTCCGGGGCGCGGCTCATTCTTGCTCCCGATTGGGAGCCCGTGGTCTGGACTGAGACTGAGCGCAAGAAGGGGCAGGCCTGGGGGCTGAAAACCATCGACACCTTCCATACCCACGGAACGCCGCCCGTTGCCAAAAAGGAACATTGACCATGCCTGTTGTTATGCAAAATATTCCAAGGGCTGAACCTGAAATTCTTGCAGGCCTTGCCCGCGCTGGCGTGGCCAGCGTGCATGAGGCGCAAGGGCGAAAAGGCCTGCTGGCCAGCTATATGCGGCCAATTTACAGTGGTGCGCAGATTGCTGGCTCTGCCGTGACCATTTCAGCGCCTCCCGGCGACAATTGGATGATCCATGTGGCCATTGAGCAATTGCACGAGGGGGACATTCTGGTTCTGGCCCCGACATCACCCTGCGAGGATGGTTATTTTGGCGATTTGCTGGCCACGTCTGCTGCCGCGCGCGGCTGCAACGGGCTAATCATTGATGCAGGCGTGCGCGATGTGAAAGACCTCCGCGCCATGCGATTTCCGGTGTGGTCCAAGGCGATCTTTGCCCAAGGCACGGTGAAGGAAACCTTAGGCTCGGTGAATGTGCCGATTGTCTGCGCCGGAGCCTATATTGAAGCGGGCGATGTGATCGTGGCCGATGATGATGGCGTTTGCGTTGTCAAATATGCTGAGGCTCAAACCGTGCTGGCGGCGGCGCAAAAGCGTATTGCCAGCGAGGAGGCACGGCGTCAGCGGCTGGCGGCGGGCGAACTTGGGCTGGATATTTACAACATGCGCGAGCGGTTGGCTGAAAAGGGCTTGAAATATGTCTGAGGACGGAATTCGCTGCCTTTTGATGCGCGGTGGAACGTCCAAGGGGGCTTATTTTATGGCGCAAGACCTGCCCGCTGATCCGGCCTTGCGCGATAATCTGCTGTTGCGGATCATGGGATCGCCCGATCCCCGGCAAATCGACGGGATTGGCGGAGCTGATCCGCTGACATCAAAAGTGGCGATCCTCTCGCCGTCCAGCCGGGATGATGCGGATGTGGACTATCTGTTTTTGCAGGTGTTTGTCGATCAGGCTGTGGTGAGTGATGCGCAGCCCTGCGGCAATATTCTCGCAGGTGTTGGTCCAGCAGTGATCGAGCGCGGACTGGTGCCCATTGCGGGTGATGAAACCACGGTGCGTATCCATATGCTGAATACTGGGGAAGTGTCTGTGGCGCGGATTCAGACCCTCGATGGCAAGGTGAACTATCGTGGCAGCACGTCGATTGCCGGGGTTCCGGGCACGGCAGCGGCGGTGCCACTGTTGTTTACGAATATTGCCGGTTCCATGTGTGGCGCGCTTTTGCCAACGGGCAATGTTGTGGATGTGATTGAGGGCATAGAAGTCACTCTGATCGACAACGGCATGCCCTGCGTGATCATGCGGGCTGCTGATTTTGGCCTCAGCGGGCAGGAAAGCCGCGATGATCTGGAAGCGAATGCGGCGCTGAAAACCCGGCTGGAGGCTATCCGGCTACAGGCTGGTCCCTTGATGAGTTTGGGGAATGTGACAACAGCGTCGGTGCCGAAAATGACTTTGGTGTCAGCACCCGTCACGGGCGGTTCGATCTCGACGAGAAGCTTCATTCCCCATCGGGTGCATGCTTCCGTTGGGGTGCTGGCGGCGGTGACAGTGGCCACCGCCACGCGCCTGCCCGGCAGCCCGGCTTTCGCTTTGGTGGACGCGCCCAAGGATGGCAATTACGCCATTGAACATCCCACCGGCATGATGGATGTGTTTCTGGATCTGGATGATAGTGGCAGCATTCGCGGTGCAGGCACCATCAGAACCGCCCGAAAGCTGTTTGATGGTTTTGTCTTTCCGCGCCGTTAGAGTCTTTCCGTGTTTCGGGGAAACACGGAAAGACTCTAACTCTTTTTTTACGCATTTCCGGACGGAAAACCGCTATGCGCTTTTCCTGGAAATGCTTTAGCGATTGGAATAGGCCTGTATCAGCTCTGGGTCTTGTTTGAGACCATCCAGCCACGTCGGATCAAGCTTGGGCACCGATGAAAACAGCAGTTTCGAATAGGGATGCTGTGGTGCGGTGAGCTTGTCCGGCGTGATCTGCTCCACCTTTTGGCCGCCATACATCACCACAATCTCATCGCAAATCGCCTCAACCACCGACAGATCGTGGCTGATGAAAATATAGGACAGGCCAAGCTCGCGCTGCAATTCCTTCAACAGATCAATGATGGCGGCAGCCACAACGGTATCCAGAGCCGATGTGATTTCATCGCAGAGAATAAGCTTGGGGTCTGCGGCCAGTGCGCGGGCAAAATTGATGCGCTGTTTTTGTCCGCCCGACAGTTCTGACGGGCGGCGATGACGAAGTGCGCGGGGCAGATGCACCATATCCAACAGCGCATTGATGCGGTTTTCGCGCTCCTTGCCCTTCAGGCCGTGATAGAAGGTCAGCGGGCGGCCCAGAATATCCTCAATGGATTTTGTCGGGTTCAGCGCCGTATCGGCAGATTGGAAGACGATCTGGATTTCGCGCAATTGATCGCGGGTGCGCTCCAGACTGCTGCGGCCAAGCTCGCGGCCATTGAAGATGATATGACCGGCAGCAGAGGGCAAAATCCCGGCAATAGAGCGCGCCAGCGTGGATTTGCCACAGCCGGATTCACCAATAATGCCGAGGTTGCGGCCCTTTTCGACAATCAGGCTGACCGATTTTACCACCTGCACCATGGGCAACCCATCCGGGTTGCGGTCGCCATAGCCGGCAATCAGGTTTTCGATTTCCAGAAGCGGCTTTTGGTTCACTTCAAGTGGTTGGGTGATGCCGCGTGGTTCCGGCTCAAGGGCAGCCAGAAGCTGGCGGGTATAGGGGTGCTGGGCGTTTTCCAAAATATCCTTGGTGGTGCCGACTTCCTGCACTTCGCCGCCGCGCAGCACCACAATGCGGTCGGCAATTTGCGCCACCACGGCCAGATCGTGCGAGACGTAAACCCCGGCAATGCCGCCCTTGCGCATGACGGATTTGAAAGCGCGCAGCACTTCAATCTGGGTGGTCACATCCAGCGCTGTGGTTGGCTCATCAAAAATCACCAGTTTTGGATCGCTGATCAGCGCCATGGCGGCAGACAGCCGCTGCAATTGCCCGCCGGAGACCTGATGCGGATAGCGGTTGCCAATGGTGTCGGGATTGGGCAGAGACAGGGCGCGGAAAAGCTCAACGGCACGGATGCGGGCCTGATCGGGCGGCATCAGCTTGTGAATGCCCGTGACCTCAATCACCTGATCAATGATGGTGATGGCCGGGTTGAAGGCCGCCGCTGCCGATTGCGGCACATAGGCCACCTCTGTGCCGCGAATGCGGGCGCGCTGCTTTTCCGACAGCGTTACCATATCCTGCCCACCCACCATGACAGAGCCGCCGCTCATGCGGCAGCCGGGGCGGGTGTGGCCCATCAATGTCAGCGCAATGGTGGTTTTACCGGATCCGCTCTCCCCAATCAGGGCAACAATTTCGCCATCTGTGATGTCTAAGCTGATGCCCTTGATGATCTCCACCCGGCGGCCTGAATCGGTGGTTGCCTCGACCTTCAAATCACGGATTTCAACAAGATTGGCCATTATGCACTCCGGTCGCGGATTTTTTTCGGCAGGTTGTCGATCAGCATGTTGACGCTGATGGTCAGGCTGGCAATGGCGATAGACGGAAAGATCACCGCAGGCGCGCCAAACGGCAGGCCGCCAATGTTTTCGCGCACCAAAGCGCCCCAATCCGCATAGGGCGGCTGCACGCCAAGGCCTAGAAACGACAGGCCAGACAGCAACAGCACAATAAACACAAAGCGCAAGCCAAGATCGGCCAGCACCGGCCCGGTGATATTGGGCAGAATTTCAGCGCGGATGATGTAGAAGATGTTCTCGCCGCGAATGCGCGCCACCGTGATGAAATCCATGGCATTGATATTGACCGCCAGCGAGCGGGCAAAGCGATAGGCACCGGGGATGTAAATCACCGAGAGCGTGATGATCAGCACCGGAATGGAGGAGCCAACGGCGGCCACCACTACGAGGCCAAACAGCTTTGAGGGGATGGAATTGAGCGAATCCAGCAGCCGACTCAAAATCGTATCCACCCAGCCACCAGCCACTGCCGCCAGCATGCCCAGCACCACGCCGGAAAAGCAGGCGATGGTCACAGCCGCCAGCGAAATGCCCACGGTGTAGCGCGCGCCCATCAAAATGCGCGAGAACATGTCGCGGCCGAGATAATCGGAGCCAAGCCAGAGCTGATCGCTCATCGGACCGAAATAGTCCAGATCGACAATATCGCCCACCGGATAGCGGAGCAGCAACGGTGCAAAAATCGCCACAAGTGCCCAGGCGATAATGATCACGAGCCCGGTAATGCCGACCAGATTCATGCGATAGCCAAACCGGGGTCCGCGTGGGGTGACAGAAGGGGTTTCCACATCAATCGTCATGGTCAGCGCAGCCTCGGATTGGACAGGATGGCAATAATGTCTGCGGCTGTGATCAGCGCCAGATAGCCAAGGCAGAAGATCATGGCGCAGCTTTGAATAAGCGGCAGATCGCGGGTGGAAACGGCGTCCACCATCAGCTTGGCAATGCCGGGATAGTTGAAGATTGTCTCGACAATAATCACCCCGCCCAGCAGATAGGACAGCGCCAGCGCCATGGAATTGACAATCGGCCCCAGCGCATTGGGCAGCGCGTGCCGCAACACGATGCGTCTGCGCGATGCGCCCTTCAGCAGTGCCATTTCAATGTAAGGCGTATCCAGCGTTTCAATCACGGCGGCGCGGGTCATGCGGATCATCTGGGCTGATACGCCAAAGGTGAGGGTGAGAACCGGCATGGCATAGACGCGCACAAACCCTGCGAAATCATGCACTTCATTGGCAAAGGACAGGGCAGGCAGCCATTTGAGATAAACGGCAAACACCAAAACGGCGGAGGTGGCAATCATGAATTCGGGCACGGAAATCACGCCAATGGTCAGCACGGTGACAATGCGATCATAGAGCGAGCCGCGCATGATGGCCGAGGTAATGCCCAAGGTCAGCGCCAGCGGAACAGCGACCAGCGAGGTGATGCCCGCCAGTTTCATTGAGTTCATCAGCCGATCGGAAATCAGCTGGGTGATGGGCAGGTTATTGGCATAGGATTTTCCCAAATCGCCATGGAACATGCCGACGACCCATTGCAGAAAGCGCCAAACGGCAGGCTCATCCAGATGCATGGCTTTGCGAAGGCCAGCGACGGCTTCAGGCGTTGCGGCCTGTCCCAACAGCATGGTGGCGGTGTCGCCGGGCAGGAATGTCGTGGCAATGAACACCAGAATCGACACGATCACCAGCGTGATCACGGCAATGGCCAATCTATTCAGAACGAGGGACAAGACCCGATTGTTCACGCAGGCACTCCTGTGATGGTTTCGTGAGAACCCCTCCCCAACCCTCCCCACAAGGGGGAGGGAGTCCGGAGAAGGCGTAAGTAACGTATGGAGTTCTCATTATAATTCACGTTGTTCACAATGCTGGGTTCACAGCGCTGGCAAGGTACGCGACCTACTCCCTCCCCCGTGTGGGGAGGGGCCTTTCCTGATGCTTTTCAGCATGTTGAACAAACACAACATTGCGGCAAGGCGATCAGGCTTCCAGCCAGACGTTTTCGGCAAAGGCATAGCCCATCATGCCGCCCCACGGGCTGGATTCCAAGCCCTTAAGTTTGCTGCTGATGGCATCCACGTTGGAAAGATAGGCTGGAATGATCGTACCGGCTTCTTCGGCAATCATCACCTGCATTTCGTCGTAGATTTCCTTGCGTTTGGCCTGATCCAGCATGCCACGGGCTTCCAGCAGCATTTTGTCGAACTTTGGCGACTTGTACTGGCTTTCGTTCCACGGAGCATCGGAGGAATAGAGCAGCGAGAACAGGATATCTGGCGTTGGGCGCGGGTTGATATTGCCGAAATGGATCGGTGCCTTCAGCCAGTAATTGTCCCAGTAACCGTCGGATGGAACGCGCTGAACATCGAGTTTCATGCCAATGGCCGCAGCAGAGGCCTGAATGATCATGGCCATGTCGATGGACGAGCTGGCGGCTTCCGAAGCAATCACCGGAATGGATTGGCCCAGAACACCGGCCTTCTGGAACAGGAATTTTGCCTTGTCTGGATCAAAGGCCTTAGGTTTCAAATTGGCATTGTGATAGAAATTGGCAGGCGACACTGGCTGGTCATTGCCCACTTCCGCAAGGCCGCGCAAAGCCGCTTTGACGATCTGCTCGCGGTTCACAATCAGCTTCATACCGTCGATGAAGTCTTTCTTGTTGCCCGGTGCCATGTCGAGGCGCATGTTGAGGTTGGTGTAATTGCCCGATGTGGTCTTGGACAGAACCACGCCGGTCTGGCTTTCCACTAGACGCATGGAGCGAGGGTTGATGGATGCCGCCAGCTGAATATCGCCAGACAGCAGCGCGTTGACGCGGGCATTGTCTTCGCTGATGGCGAAAAATTCAAAGCTATCGACGTGCGGGCCGCCAGCCTTCCAGTAATTGCCATTGCGCTTCATGATCGAGCGCACACCGGGCTCGAATTTTTCAACAATAAAAGCACCCGTGCCATTGCCCTTGGAGAAATCGGTGGTGCCATCGGCCACAATCATGAACTGGTGAATGGCCAGAATGGTGGGCAAGTCGGCATTGGGATGGGCAAGGGTGATTTCAACGGTGGATTTATCAAGTGCCTTGATGCCGGTCATCTGGGCGGCAATCTTGGCAACCTTGGAGCCAACGGCGGGATCAAGATGGCGCTTGAGCGAAAACACCACGTCGTCTGCGGTGAGGCTCTTGCCATCGTGGAAGGTCACACCGCTTTTCAGCTTGATGGTCCAGACCTGCGCATCCTTACTGTCAAAGGATTCGGCCAGTTCCATCTGGAGGGCACCGCTCTTGTCGAGATTGCTCAGGCGGTTATAAACCGCGCAGCACCGCACGTAGTCAGTGGAGAGCGATGCCTTGGCTGGGTCCAGCGTGTCGGCGTTGGAAGCTGAATAGCCAGCGGCGCGCAGCGCGCCACCCTTGATTGGAGTAGCGGCGATAGCGTTGGATGCCCGGCCCATGATGGAACCTGCTGCCGTGAGAGCAACACCACCGGCGAGCATCAACTGCATCAATTCACGACGGGTTGCACCACGACGAATGGCGTTTTCAACCATGGCATCGTCGTTGCTCGTCCAGTTCTGCGTATGTTTGTCTGTCATGACGTTCCCCTTTTTGTGGTGTTGGTGGCTTGCAACGCTCCGGCTTGTCGTCTCCGGTCACGCTCCGTGGCTTTTGCTCTGTCGCCCGCCGAAATGGCTGTGCTGGTCCGGGCGGCATAAAACTTCAATGCGAGAGCTTGATAAGGGTCGGAACAAAGGCCGACACATTTTATGCTCTTGCAACAGGCCCAGTGTTGCAGGACTACCGGGCCGTTTTTTTCTGAATAGCGAGCATCAGGCAGCAGATAATTCCGAATCTCTGCCTGACGCGCTATTTTGCGCACACCTGCCGTGTGGCCTTAGGCCATGGCAGCGCGGACATCCGGGTCAGCCAAGGTCTGATCCAGCGTCTTTCTGGTGCGCTCGACAATGGCGTCAATTTCGCTTTCCGTGCAGCACAGCGGCGGCGCATAGCCCAGAATGCCATTGGCAAAGGCGCGGATGACCAGGCCATTGTCCCAGGCACGCTCAAACACCCGCGTGGCCGGGGCGGAAGCTGCGGGCAGCGGGGTTTTCTTGTCCTTGTCCACCACCATTTCAACGGCGGCCAGCATGCCGCGACCGCGCACATCGCCCACCAGCGGGTGGTCTTTCAGGCTTTCCAAGCCAGCAATCAGACGCACACCAACTTTGCGGCCGTTTTCCAGCAAGCCGTCTTCGTAGAGCTTCAAAACCGCAAGACCAACGGCAGCACTGACCGGATGGGCCGAATAAGTATAGCCATGACCGATCGCCGCAGATCCGGCACCATCAGCAATGGTGTTGTAGATTTTATCGGACAGGAACACCGCACCCATCGGCACATAGCCAGAGGTGAGGCCTTTGGCGGTGGTCATCAGGTCTGGCACCACGCCATCCTCTGCGCAGGCAAACAACGGGCCGGTGCGGCCAAAGCCGGTGATGACTTCATCGGCCACAAACAGAATATCCAGCTCAGTGCAGACATCGCGCATGGCCTTCAGCCAGCCATCTGGCGGAACCAGAACCCCGCCAGAGCCTTGAATCGGCTCAACATAGAAAGCGGCAACACGCTCTGCACCGAGTTCTTCGACCTTGGCGCGCAAGGCGGCAACAGAAGCGGCAATGATGGCTGCCGGATCATTGCCCACCGGATTGCGATAGGCATAGTGCGACGGAATTTTATGCTGCCAATCAAACGGCAGGCCAAAACCGGCATGAAACAGTGGCAGCGCCGTGAGACCCGCACCGACGGTGGACGAGCCATGATAGCCTTGTTCCACCGAGATGAATTGGTCCTTCTGCGGTGTGCCCTTGCAATGGTAATAATAGCGAATGAAGCGAATGGTGCTGTCCACCGCATCTGAGCCGCCAAGAGTGAAATAGACGTGGTTGAGATCGCCAGGTGCGCGCTCGGCCAGCTCCGCCGCCAGCCGGATGGCGGGTTCTGAGCCAAGGCTGAAATAGCCGGTGGCGTAAGGCAGTTCGCGCAATTGCTTGGTGGCGGCTTCAATAATGCTGTCCTGACCGTAGCCAGCGTTGACGCACCACAGACCGGCAAAACCGTCCAGCAATTGATGGCCGGTGGCATCGGTGACGGTGGCACCCTTTGCGGATTTCAACACCCGCACGCCTGCCTTTTCATGGCCGCGATAGGAGGCAACGGGATGCACCAGATGGGCGCGGTCCAGCTCAATCAAGGAATTGCTCAACATAGTCTTTCTCCAAAATCAGCCCAGCGCCTGGCTGGCCAATGCATAGGTTTTCATCGTCGAAGGTGCAGTTTCGGCCACATTGCGGCGCATGGGCAGACCGCCGCCAACATGCAGCAGACCGTGTTCCGTCAACCATGGCGCAAGCCCGGTATCCACCAGTGTATCAACGCGCAGGAAGTGGCCAGTGCGCTCTGCAAACACGAAGGAGAGTAGAGCCTTGGCATCTTCCAAAGTCGCGGCCACCACCGGCCCCACGACCTCACCTCGGCCAAAAGCGCGGAGCGCCACGCATCCGACAATCCGTTCGCCATCGCGCAACACGGCAAGTTTGCCCTGACCAAAGAGCCGCTCAAACAAGGCGCTGCGGTCTGCGCCAAACGCTTGAGTATCAAGGGCGCGCACCTCAGCCAAGACACCCCTGTCGGCCCAGGCAATATTGGCAGGCTGCAATTCAGGCGCTTTGATAATACCCTGATGTTGTACAACTTCGCCAACAACAGCAAAGCCGAGCTTTTCATACAGTGGCAAGCCATCGGTCGTTGCTACCAACCGGCATTCACGACCTTCTGCTGCTCCCAGCGCCAGATCCATCAGTTTGCGGCCAAGACCACGGCCGCGCATTGTTGCATCAACAATCACCATGTTGACGGTGGCGCAGGTGCTGCCATAAAGCGTGGCCATGGCGGTGCCCGCAACACGGCCCTCTTCCAGCGCCACAAATCCCTGGCTCAACGACAGAACCATGGCCCAGTCCTCGCGGCGATGGGGCCAGCCAGCCTGCTGCGACAACGCAAATGCGCCGTCAATATGGTCTGGACCGAAGGGGAGAAGTTCGATCTGGCTGAGCTGCATGCCACTATCCTGCAATGTGTTTGTCCATAACCACTGTGATAGACCCGCTAGCGAAGAAGATCGTCCTGAGGATGGCCCCTCCTTGGTATGTTTGGCCGTTCCGCTGGATCATCACCGCATCTTATGCTGTGGCTGACTGTTTTTGCGGGCGGGCGGCTCCGGGTTGGTGGTCTTGCCGCAAAACTCTCTGCCAAACAACGGGCGAGATACGCAACATTCTGCTTCAAGAGGCAGTAATTGCGGTGAACGGCTCGGCACGACCCTGCCTATGATGGGAAAACCTGATCGACATGCTTTGCAAGGATTGAAAAGCCCATGGCCCCCTTCCGCCCCAAATACATTACCTTCGATTGCTACGGCACGCTCATCAATTTCCAGATGGCGGAAGCGGCCCGTGATATTTACGGCGCGCAACTGGATGAGCCGAAAATGGCCGAGTTTATCAAGAATTTCTCGGCCTATCGTCTCGATGAAGTGCTGGGAGACTGGAAGCCCTACGCAGAGGTGGTTCACAATGCCATTGAGCGCACCTGCAAGCGCAATGGCGTGACCTTCCGTGACGAAGACGCTAAAACCGTTTACGAGCGCGTGCCCACCTGGGGACCACACGCGGATGTGCCAACAGGTCTTGCCAAGGTGGCCAAGGAAATTCCGCTGGTTATTCTCTCCAACGCCATGAATTCGCAGATCATGTCCAATGTCGAAAAGCTTGGCGCACCCTTCCATGCAGTTTACACGGCAGAGCAGGCGCAATCCTACAAGCCGCGCATGAAGGGCTTTGAATATATGTTCGACATGCTCGGCTGCGGCCCGGAAGACATCACCCATGTGTCATCGTCTTTCCGCTATGACCTGATGACGGCCCATGATCTGGGCATCGAGAGCAAGGTTTGGGTCAACCGTGGTCATGAGCCTGCCAACCCCTATTATGGCTATCAGGAGATTGAGGATATTTCCGGTCTCGCTGGCGTTTTTGGTCTTTAAGCGATGAAATATGTCTCCTACTGGCACGATACCGCTCCGACATTTTCCGGTGGCATTACCGGCCCGATTGACGGTCACTATGATGTTGCGGTGATTGGCGGTGGCTTCACGGGCTTGGCTTCGGCACGCCAACTGGCAAAAGCCGGGGCAAAGGTGATTGTGCTGGAGGGACAGCAAATTGGTTGGGGTGCCTCTGGCCGCAATGGTGGGCACCTCAACAATGGCTTGGCCCACAGCTATCTGGGGGCCAAGGCCGAGCTGGGTAAGGAGCGGGCCATTGCACTTTATAAGGCGCTGGACAGTTCCATCGACACCATCGAGGCGCTGATTGCTGAGGAGGGGATCGATTGTAATTTCCGCCGGGCTGGCAAGTTGAAGCTGGCCTCCAAGCCGCAGCATTTTGAGGGGCTTGCCCGCAATTTTGAAGCATTGCATGCTGAGGCCGACCCGGATACGGCTCTGCTCTCTCCCAACGATCTGAAAAGTGAGGTTGGTTCACCTTTTTTTGGTGCCATGCTCTCCAAGAAAAGTGCGATGATGCACATGGGCCGCTATGTTGTCGGTCTGGCTGAAGCCGCAAGCCGCCATGGTGCGGTGATCGCAGAAAAAGCACTGGTGACCAGCCAAACCCAGGCCAATGGCGTGCATAGCTTGGTCACTTCACGCGGAACTGTCACTGCCAACAACGTGCTGGTGGCAACGGGTGCCTATACCACGCCTAATTTCGGCTATTTCCGCCGCCGGATTATTGCCGTTGGCTCTTTCCTGATCGCCACACGCCCGCTGAATGAGACGGAAGTGGCCTCGGTGATGCCGGGCAACCGTACCTGTGTGAACACCATGAACATCGGCAATTATTGGCGTCTTGCTTCCGACAATCGCCTGATTTTTGGCGGACGCGCGCGCTTTTCCGCATCCAGCGATCAGCGTTCCGATGCCAAAAGCGGCGAAATTTTGCGCCAGAGCCTCGTCAACATCTTCCCGCAACTGGCCAAGGTTGAGATCAATTATTGCTGGGGCGGTCTGGTGGATATGACCAAGGATCGTTACCCCCGCGCCGGTTATCAGGATGGCGTCTGGTATGCCATGGGCTATTCCGGCCATGGTGCGCAGCTCTCCACTCATCTTGGCATGATCATGGCCGATACCATCATGGGCAGGCCGGATGCCAACCCGCTGAAAGGTCTGGACTGGCCCGCCGTGCCGGGACATTTTGGCAAGCCATGGTTTTTGCCGCTGGTGGGCATGTATTATAAGATGCTGGATAGATTTCAGTGAGAACAACAGCATGCGGTCGCTGAGGATTATTTCATTTTTGGATGCCAGAAAACCTTGCGCGTTCACTCGAGTGCTCCGATGCGAGGCGTCTGGTATCAAGTTTCCTTCTCTGTATAACGCATGATGCGCAAAAGCCCCGAGAGGCCATTGCTACTGGGTGCGATGTTCAGGTTGCATGGACCAATGGCGGTGTCCTTCCAATGCAGTCCAGCACAGGGATTGATGTCGAAATCACCGATTTTGATAAGTCGAATTTTCCCAGACAGCTCGTGACGCTCGCTTAGACGAAACAGAGGACCGTATTGCTTTCTCGCGTCATCGACCGATTTTGCCTTCGTTGCTTCTACGGGAATAGCATCAATAAAAACCTGATTGATCATGCTTACGATCATGTCAATGTGGTTTCTGTCGATGGGAGTTGAGGTGTCGAGCGCGAAGGTCGCTTGTGAGGCGTCTTCAGAAATATTTGCCTCTGTGACTTTAATTTCGCCACCCAAAACGTTCAAGCAGCTTCTTATAGCAATATGAACGCCCGTATGCAGGCGGCGGCGCTGTTCACGATGATTGACGTCAAGCTGGACACTCACCTGATCCCCTTCATTTGGTATGGGGGTCTCCTTCGACAGCATAAGCCATGTTAACCCTTGCTGTTTGACCGCTGAAACGATGGAAGTGTGGGTGTCGCCAAAGCAAAATAGGCCTTGATCACACGGCTCGCCCCCGCCAGCAGGCCGCACGATATTGTGTTTCAGGGCAACTAGCGTGGCAGTGCTATTGGTTGTCGTACGCAGGACGACCGATTCATTTTGCGTTATACCGGGATCGCTGTAATAAATATTTTTTTGTTCCATATTTTAGACTTTCTATTGTAAGAATTATGTATTTTAATCTTTCATGTTGTAAATTTTGGATTTTTAATAAATAATTTTGAATCTAAAATGATCAATGCCTATTTTAATTGTTTCCTATCAGGGGCGTTGCACACTTTTCCTGAAGGTATTCGCTGTGCAACGCCTGGTTTCAGGTTCGGCTTAAGGTTTTTTAGACTTAATAAAAATCGTTATTGGGAATAAATGGATTGATCGGGAAGATAGGACCATCCACGCCGCTGCGCTGACGTAGCAAGCTAAATGACCGAGCTGCATATGTGCGCAGTACTAAACGATCACCTTCACCAATGGCACCACGACGATGAGCACCTCGCGTGTTGTTAAAGACCAGCATTGTCCCCGGATCAACAGGGAAATCGACCACATTTCGGTTAAGTGCCGCTTTGAGAGCGACAATGGCTGTGGCTGCTTCAGTATCCTCAGGGTCGATAGCACGTGTTGCATAAGAGGGGAAGCGGAGTTCGGTGTTGTCACCTGATCCAGTCAAGAGGGAAATGGGCGGAGACCAGTTGTTGTCGCCAAGACCAAAGCTGGTCGGGAATCGCACCTGGAACCGCTTTTGCCCAAGGACGTACAGATCGTGCTCAGTCATATCAGCAATGGCATCTATGGTTGAAGCATATCCTGTCAATGTTCCGGGTGGATTGACTACACCGCCCAGAACGATGAATTCAGTGCGGGCGTCGCGAGGCATTGCCGCGTCATCGGTGTGGATTTCAAAGTCCGTTGTTGTGGCATTCGTGTTTGCACCTGCGTTAGCTGCCGGGCGGAGTTCCATAACCAGCATTCCGTCATTTTGGCTGGCGTAGTTAAAAGGTTTGCCGATCAAGTGCGTAAATGCGAGTTGGAATAACGCAATCTTGTCCTTACCTTCGGGAAGATTGCTAATGTAGACCGCATCGATGGCCCCGGCTAAAAGTTGCTTTGCAATATTTACCAGTGCGGGGGTACTGACTGTCAGCGTGGGAATAAAACCAGCCGCGAGATGGAGCTGGTTTGCGGTATCGATGGGCCAACCTCGCTCCGACAATGCAAGATGCAGTAATGCTGCGAGTTGAAAGTGGGTTTTACTGTCAAGAACATGGCGGATGATACGCTTTGCGCTGCGGTAAGGCTCATTGTGTCCATCAAATTCATGATGAGACTGCAAACTTGATTGTTGCAACGTGCTCTCGTTTTTGTGGTGGTGCAATTTCATAGTGCTCTCCGTGAAGCTAAATGGCTATTATGTGTGCTAAGATGGTGGTCGTTGTTGCAGGTAAGTCAGGCTGATCGGCGACGACCTCGCCAAGACGAGGGAAATTGATAAGGTACTTTTGAATATTACGCTACAGAGGTGGCCTTTGCTCAAAATTCTCTGATAGCGGCATTTTTCGCGCGCCCGTTAATCACTTGCGCAGCCCTTTTTAAAGGGTCAGCGAACTCAATCCGTAAACGGTTGGGTATGCTGATGTTTGCACATTTACTCATTTTCATTTGATGGGGTATGATATCCTGACTAAAGATATGTTGTGGAAACGTTGTATTCTTTGATTTTTCTGCTTTTATAATTAAATTTAATAATTTGTATTTTTCTTTTTGGTGTTTCGGTTTTTATTATACACCAATCCAAACTCTAACAGGATTGGTTGGGTCCATTAGCAATTTTATTGCCAATGCCACGCAAGTTATAATCAGCAAGGGTTTTATGATTTTGGCTCCGTTTTTCATGGCCAATTCCCATAATCAGACCAATTTTCCACAAAACCACGCCGCTAAACAGAAAGATGGAGAAAGCACCAAGATTGGAGCCCAAATTGAGGAGTTTGGTGTGGGCCGTTGCTTTCAGGAGGCCGAAGCCTGCTAGCGAAACAAAGGCAAGCATATAGAATGATCCAGCTCCTGGGCCGAATAGTCCGTCATACAGTCCAACCAGTGGTGCAAGTGTCAGGCCGAACACAAATGGGGTCAGCCTTTGCTGGCTATCGAGATCAGAGATGCTGGGCTTTAAGGCAAAGTATGCTGCAATAGAAATAAGCAGGATAGGCATCATCCCTTTCAGCACGTCACTGGGTACAACGGTTGCAATCACAGCTCCAATCATGCTGCCAAAGGTAGATGCGGCTGCCATTAGTAGCTGCTTTTTGAGGTTGACGTGTCCTTTACGTGCGTAGGCGATGCTTGCAGAGACAGAACCAAAAATTCCCTGTAGCTTGTTGGTTCCAAGTGTTTCGAGTGGTGGAATGCCAACAATTAACATGACTGGTATGGTAATCAATCCTCCACCACCTGCGATGGAGTCGACCAATCCGGCAATGAAGGCAGCTAGAAAAAGCAATGGCAATGTGTGCAATGCGACTTCAGTCATAATCAATAAATTCTCTGTCTATCTTTATTTTTGCATCCTTTACGTTTTTTTGTTAGGTACGCAATCAAAGGTTATTCAACTTTCCGTGACGTGATTGTTGGTCAAGTTTTTGCGGTGCGAATGCTTGTTATAAGCTCGCGTCCCCGGCGTGAAAGTTGCCCGTTTATGGGAGAGACGTTTCATCTAGAAAATCTGGGTCAAAGCCCAATCAACACACTCTTGCTCTTGCGATTGGCATGATAGGCCTCGCGGCCCAGATCCTTGCCGATGCCCGATTGTTTGTAGCCGCCTGTGGGCAGGATATGGTCACGCGAGCGGCCATAGCGGTTGACCCAGACGGTGCCTGCCTGAAGCTGCCGTGTCAGGCGAATTGCGCGGGAGAGATCGCGGGTAAACAGGCCAGCCGCCAGCCCATAGGTGGGGTGATCGGCCAGTGCCATTGCCTCGTCGTCATCATCAAAGGACTGCATGGTCAACACAGGGCCAAAAATTTCCTGTGCCACGGCGGGGGAGGATTGATCGACACTGCTGAGAAGGGTTGGGGCGTAGAAATAGCCATCCCCGCTCATGAATTCTCCACCCATCAGGCACTCTGCGCCAGCGGCAACGGCGGCTTTCACCACGCCATCCATGCGCGCCCGCTGCACTTGGGAAATGACCGGGGAATATTGCGAGGCTTCATCCCAGGTCGGGCCAGCTTTCACGGTTTTCATCCGGGCCATGATGGCCTGAGCCAGAGGCTCCATCACGCTGCGCTCGACAATCAAACGTGATCCAGCAACGCAGGCCTGACCGGCATTGGAGAGAATGCTCTGGGCAATGGCAGCGGCGGCTTTGTCAATATCGGCATCGGCAAACACCAGTTGCGGGCTTTTGCCGCCCAGTTCCAGCGTCATGGGTTTTACGCCCGTGCGGGCAATATTGGCCATAATGGCCTGACCGGCAACGGTGGAGCCGGTAAAGCTGATTTTGGCAATATCGGGATGGCCGGTGATGGCATTGCCGGTGACGGCACCATTGCCCAGCACAATATTGATCAACCCGGCCGGAATGCCGGCTTCAACGGCCAATTGTGCCAGATAGATGGTGGAAAAGGGTGTCATTTCCGATGGCTTCAACACCACGGCATTGCCAGCCGCCAGCGCCGGACCCAGCTTCCAGCCCGCCATGGATACCGGAAAATTCCATGGTGTGATGGCACCCACCACCCCATAAGGTTCACTCATGATCATGCCGAGACTATCGCTATCGGTCGGCACAAGGGCGTCGCCTTCCTTATCGGCCATTTCGGCAAAAAACCGGATTTGCTCGGCGGTGACGGCAATGTCACCGGCAATCAAATGGCCCACGGGGCGGGTGGAGGATAAGGCCTCCAGCTTTGCCAGAGTGATAGCGTTCTCTTCAATGAGATCAGCCCAGCGCTGGAGCACAATGGTGCGTTGGCGCGGGCGAAGGCTGCCCCATTTGCTGGTTTTGAGCGCCTGCTTGGCCACATCCACGGCACGGTCCACCATGGCCTCATCGGCCAGCGGGCAGCCCGCATAGGCCTTGCCATCGGAGGGGCGATACATATCGATCACCCCTTCGGCGGCAATCAACTCGCCGCCGATGAAATGGCCAATCGGCAGGGCGATGGTGTCTGGATCAAAACTCAGGGTCATGGAAATTCCTCAGGCATAGGGTGCCGTGGTTCACCCCTGCCCGAATGGGGCAGGGGCATTGTCCTGCGGCATTACGCCATGATGGTGACGTAGATTTTCTTCACGGTTTCAATGGTTTTCCAAACTCCAACAAAGCCCGGCTTCATGATGAAATGATCGCCTGCCTTGTAGATCACCGGCTCGCCGCCCTCAGGCGTGATTTCGACAACGCCGGACAAGATGTGGCAATATTCAAAGGTTTCACCCTTGATGGATTTGGTTTCGCCGGGCGTGGCTTCCCAAATGCCGGTGTGGATCATCTCGCCACGGCACACATCCTGCGGCCATGTTTTAAACGACGGATCGCCCGAGATCAGCCGTTCTGGCAGAGGCTTGGATTCCTTCGGTTGAAAACTTGGGTTGGTGTTGACGGTTTGCAAAAGCGACATGGTGTTAAACCTTGTTGGAGAGAGAAAGGCAGTGTTCTGCCAGGGATTCGATCATAGTCTGACAGGCGGTGAGCTCATCCATCAGAATGAATTCATTGGCCTTATGGGCGCGGCTGATATCACCGGGGCCGCAGATGATGGCATCGACGCCCGCTTGCTGAAACAGCCCGGCCTCGGTGCCATAGCTAACAGCCGCCAGCGGCTCGATACCTGTAAGTCGGGCAAGAAGGGCGGCAAGTGGTGCATCTTCCGGCAAAGACAGGGCGGGATAGGCACTCATCTCGGTCCACTCCACGCCGTAACCGGATGCTTTCAGCGCATCCGCGGCTTGCCGAATGGGCTGAAGCAGGCTTGCAGGATCAATACCCGAAATGGCCCGTGCCTCAAACTCGGCCTCGCACAGATCGGGAATGATGTTGACGGCCTGCCCGCCGCGCACGGTTCCCACTTGCAGTGATGAATAGGGCGGCTCAAACACCGCTTCAAACGGACCATGGGTGAGATGGGCGGCAGCATCGCGGGCAGCGGCCAGAATATCGGTCATGGCGTGAATGGCATTGAGGCCAAGATCCGGGCGGGAAGAATGGCCGGAGCGCCCTTTGATTGTCACCCGCGCCGCCGCCTTGCCCTTGTGGGCGCGAATGGCGCGCAGGCCGCTTGGCTCGCCAATAATGGCCCCCAGCGGGGCCGCGCACAGCGCGGGCAAATGTGCCAGCATATGCGGCACACCCCGGCAACCCGCCTCTTCATCATAGGAAAAAGCCAGATGAATGGGGCGTGCCAGCGGCATGGTCGCCATTTTTGCAACCGCTGCCAAGGCGCAGGCGAGAAAGCCTTTCATATCGCTGGTGCCGCGCCCATAGAGCACATTGCCATCGTGGTGCAATTGAAACGGATCGCTGTTCCATCCTGCTTCCCCGGCTGGCACCACATCCATATGACCGGAAAGGATATAGCCCGGAACGTCTTTGGGGCCGATGGTGGCAAACAGATTGGCGCGGTCACCCTCCGGGCCATCCAGTACGGTAACACTGGCCCCATGGCGCTCTAGATAATCCTTGATCCAGCCGACAATCTCGCCGTTGGGGGTGCCAACCACCGACGGAAAGGAAATCAAGGTGTCGAGAATATCTACGACCTGCATGGGGGATGTCTTTCGTAACAAGCGATGGATTGCGCAGCGCATTTCTGTTTACCCGCCATACTAACGGGCCTGGACCGGTGGTGGATGCTGAATGCCAAACGGATTTGGAGGATTGTTGCGTCTTGCTCAGGCTCACGAGCAAAAACTGCTGAGAACAAATTCGCATTAAAATAGTTTGCATTCTAAGTATATTTATGACATATGTCATGCATGGAACAGAATTCAGACATTCAAAGAGCCTTCACCAGTCAGCTTTTTCTGGCCGCCCGCATCTGGCGCAAGCTGGTGGATACGGCGTTGACGGAGCATGGAGTTTCCGAGGCCTGCGCGGCTCCGCTTCTGTGGATTGGTCGCCTGGGTGGCGGTGTTCGGCAAACGGCTTTGGCCGAACATGTGGGCATTGAAAGCCCATCGCTTGTGCGTTTGCTGGATCAGCTTGAGGCCATGGACATGGTGATGCGCAAGGATGATCCCACGGATCGTCGCGCCAAGGGGCTTTGGTTGACCGAGGCGGGAGCCATTATGGCCACCCGGATCGAAGCGGTGCTGGATCAGGAACGAGCACGGGTGCTCAACGGCGTGTCTGCTGCAGATCTGGAGACGGCGTTTCGTGTTCTGGAGGTTTTACAGGAGCGTTGTGGCGAGGCGCTGGCAATGGTGGGCAAGAAGGACTGAGCCGATGTTATCGTACACATGGAGAGACTGGGTCTTTTCCGGCAAGGCTTTCATTGCCGGTATGATGGCATTGTATATTGCCATGGCGCTGGATCTGTCGCGGCCCTATTGGGCCTTGTCGGCGGTCTATGTGGTATCAAGCCCGTTTTCAGGAGCCACAAAATCCAAGGCGCTCTATCGCCTGCTGGGCACTGTGCTCGGCGCGACCGCTGCCGTTGTGTTTGTTCCCACCTTTGTGAGTGCGCCTGAGCTTTTATCGCTGGTGGTGGCTCTTTGGACCGGAACATTGCTGTTTCTATCCATGCTGGATCGCTCTGCACGCAGCTATGTTTTTATGCTGGCGGGTTACACCTTGCCCTTGATCGCCCTGCCGGTTGTTGGCTCACCCGATACAATTTTTGATATTGCGTTGGCCCGCTCCGAGGAAATAGCGCTTGGTATTATCTGTGCCGCTATCGTCAACATGGTGATTATGCCGGTCAGTCTTGGTGCGGAATTCGGACGTCGAATCAATGGCTGGCTGGGCGATGCCGGTGCCTGGGCTGAAGACATTCTGCGCGGCGAGGGGGCTTCTCCCCTGACCCCGATCAAGCGTCAACAATTGGCGGCGGATGTCGCCAGTCTTGATCTGATGATCAGCCAGCTCAGCTATGATCATGGCACGAAGGATGTGGCACGTTTGGCAAAGGCGCTGCGGGGCCGTCTTCTCATGCTGTTGCCCACCTTTTCTTCGCTTGCTGATCGGCTCCATGCCGTTCGGCTTGGCTGCGATGTCTTGCCATCCGAGTTGACCACTTTGCTGAATGATGTCGCGGATTGGTTCAAGGCGTGCAACCAGCCCGGTGCGCAGCAGATGGCGCAAGACCTGCTGGATAAAATTGCTGCGCAGCAAAAGTCGGACCCGTTGCAGGGGTGGGATGATCTTGTCACCTCTGGCCTTCGCACGCGGATGAAGGATGTTGTTGAACTTTGGCGCGATTGCCTGAGTTTGCGCGATGATATTGCCAAGGGTGAATACACGCCGTTGCGAGAGGGATTTGCAAGCCAGTTTTCCCATGCCTCCCGTCATTTTGACCATGCGCTGCTTGGGTTGAAGGCGGCCATTGTGGTTGCAGGCATTCTGGTGGCCTGTGCCATCTGGATTGGCCTGGGCTGGGATCAGGGTGCCAGCTTTGTGGCCATGGTGGCTGTTGCCTGTTCCTTTTTTGCAGCGCAAGACCGGCCCGCGCCGTTGATCCGCTTCATGCTTGTGTGGACCACTGTGTCCGTCTTGGCCTCCTTTGTTTATCTGTTTGGTATTTTGCCGGTGGCCACAAATTTCGAAATGCTGGCGCTGGCGCTGGCTCCGTTTTTATTTGTGCTTGGCCTGAAGATGACCAATCCGCAAACAACCGTGATTGGCATGCTGGTGTCGGTGAATCTGGCATCGCTGATTGCCATCCAGGATCGGTATTCTGCGGATCTGACAAGCTTTGCCAATGGCGGTCTGGCAACCTTGCTGGGCATCGGCTTTGCGCAAGTCTGGATCAACCTTGCCCATCCGTTCGGGGCAGAGCTTGCGGCAAAACGGCTGATGAAGGCTGGATGGAGAGATCTGGCAGCAACGGCAGCTGGATTACGTGCCGGGGATGCTGACCGGCTGGTGGGTCGTATTCTCGATCGTCTTGGGCAATTGGTGCCGCGTTTGGCGTCGTTGAACGAGCGCGAGTTGGGAAATGTGGACGGGTTTTCCGATGTTCGGCTTGCCATCAATGTCGTGACATTGCAGCAGGAGCGCGGCAGCTTGTGTGACGCCAGTGCCGAGCATGTCTCAAAGGTGCTTTTGGCTGTTGCGGATCATTATCGGCGGCAACTCAAGGCCTCGCGGGTTTTGGTGCCGGATACGGACTTGCTGACAGTGATCGACTTGGCCCTTGCAACTGTGCTGAGTCATGAAGGCACAACTGCACGCCGGGCCATTGATGCGCTGGTGGGTCTGCGCCGAGTGTATTTCCCAGACGTTCAAGCATCGCATTTGCGCGCAAAGCCGCCATCTGAACCCTTTTCCATTGCTGCAGAGTAGCGCCCATGCCCATCGAATTCGATATTTACGGCGTTTATGTTCCACGCCTTCTGGTTCTCATGCTGATCACTCTGGTGCTGAGCATGCTCATTCGCAAAGCGCTCAGCCAGATCCGATTCTACACTCTCGTCTGGCACAGAGGTCTGTTTGATATCGCGCTTTATGTCGTTCTGCTCGGAGGCATTTCCTCCTTAACACATTGGTTTTTCGCATGAATACGTTGAAGACACTTGGGCGGGTCTGCCTCACTTTGCTTATGGTTGTTGCGGCCATGTTTGTTGGCAGCCATCTATGGCATTATTATATGGAGGAGCCTTGGACCCGTGATGCCCGCGTGCGGGCGGATGTGGTGGATGTTGCGCCGGATGTCACTGGCCTCGTCAGTGATGTTTTCGTCAAAGACAATCAGACGGTTCATAAGGGCGATGTGTTGTTCCGGGTGGATCGCCGCCGCTTTGAATTGGCATTGGCGCAGTCTGAGGCGTCGCTTGCCCAGGCCAAAGCAACCCTCGATCTGGCTGTGACGGAACGCCAGAGACAGGAGCGGCTTGGCGATTCAGGCTCTGAGCAAAATCGGGAAAAGGCAGTTGGAACTGAGCAACAGGATCTTGCAGCCTATAATCAAGCTCTCGCCAGCCGCGACATTGCCAAGCTCGATCTGGAACGCACGGATGTGAAATCCACCGTGAACGGCAGCGTCACCAACCTTGATCTGCAACCCGGCGATTTCGTCACCCGCGGCACGGCCAAGGTGGCAGTGGTGGATAGCGATTCCTTGCGCATTGAAGCCTATTTCGAAGAAAACAAGTTGCCACGCATTCAACCGGGCGACCGGGCTGTGGTGAAGATGATGGGCGTAAACGAAGATCTTGAAGGCCATGTGGACAGTATCGCAACCGGCATTGACGACCGCGAACGCACATCCAGTTCTGGCCTTCTGGCCAATATCAATCCGACCTTCACCTGGGTGCGGCTGGCACAGCGCGTTCCGGTTCGTATTCATCTGGACAAGGTGCCGGAGGGGACGAAATTGATCTCCGGTCGAACGGTTACGGTGGATATTCAGCCAAAGGGGCGGTGAATTTTGACGTGATGTCTTTGCTGTCTTCACATTTGATCAGGTGCTTACGCCAAGGTTCATAGATGGTGCAGCAAACCACCGGCCTTATAAGGCCGGTGGGTCGGGAGCAAGATTACCGCATTTGTACAAGGGCTAGTGCGCCGTACAGTTGCTCTCATTTCCATTGATGATGCTGACGCCTTGGTTCTCGCGTTCCGTGAGAATGAGAAGGGTCAGGGCACTAATTTTACCTGCATCGGTTTTGCTTGCTACGTCTTTTGTGAAGTCTTTTATGTCAAGACCCCAATGTTTATCGGAGCCTACGTGGTCGTAAGTGATTGTCCATGGGGTTGGCTCCGCCTTCGGATAAGTGCCGGCGACGTTGAAGGCGTCCTTTCCTATTTTTGCCGTTGCTCCCTTGACAAGGTGACCTGGAGGGAGGTCCTGCAACTCTACTTTGACTTGGCAAGCATAGTTCTCTGGTTTTGCATTGGCGGCTGCTGCTTTTTCCTTTGCGTCATTAATTGCCTCTTCGTCGGAGCCAAATTCCAGAAACGATAGTGTTGCGTCCGGATTTCCGCTCACGCCGAAGCTGTCTGCACTCCAGTTTACAATATAGGTTTCACCGACCTTTCCGGCTTTGACTGTATGATAGACAGATCTGGCCATAGCTGTGTCATGAACGCCAAGCAAAGCGATCAATGTGATCAGAGTTACGGTTAAGCTCTGTAATGTGATTTTCATTATGGTTACCTTTCTATATTTACGGGGGCAAGCACTAGCCAAAGGGCTAGCGTTGACCGGCGAGGTCCTCGCCGGATCCGGGATGCGCAGGCACTATTGCCGTGTCGCTGATGGGTGAAATTTAAGGGGAAGGTTCATTGAAAATGACCGTCCCTATCCTTGTGAAAATTCATCAACAGTTTGATAAATTTGATATATTTTCGATACTTTGAGGTTGAGGATGCGTCTGCATCTTATGCAGCGCCTCTCACCATATATGGCGCACAAAGGTTCACGGTCGCTCTTTATATCTGCCGCATAATTTTCTCTTGAAACCGAACCGGTTTAAAGAATTATGCAGCAGACTTGGTATTACGGGGCCAAAACCCAATTCGTTTGGTTTCGCTGGTTTTGGAACGCGACGGCAGCCTGCATACAGGCGGTGAAGTCGCGGCTCGGCTGGTCGATAAAGCCTTCAAAAGTGATTGTCGCGACGCTCTTCTTGGGGTGTTCATATTGCCATTTGAATCCCCTTGATACCTGTAGGGTTGGGATGTTGTTGTTATTGACAAGAAACACTAGGTGGACCTCAAAATTCAATATCGTTCCGGGGTCCTGCTGTGGCGAATCATACAAAATAGGAAGGCCATTTGTTGCGGTTGCAATGGCGACTAGCCGATCGCTGAATGCAACTTGAAAGTCTTGTGGTGTGGTGATATATGTATTCAAATGTCCATTATCGATATAATATAGTATTGTTTTTTGAATGTTTTCGTTATATTTTAATAAGTCAACTAAAAAACTTTGATAATTTTCATCAAGGCTGTCGATATAGTAAATCGTATTTGCTTGTTCTCTGTAGAGATTATCAACAAACCATCCTTTTTATTCTTGGAGTGTGTTTGTTTTTATATCGTCTTGAGGTGTCTGCCAGCCGAGGGCACCCGCAACATTCTGCGGAACCTGTCCATTGATCTCCACTTGGCAAATTTGGACAAGTGCATAGCTCGTAAAGTGGTTCGGGAATTCATTCAAATCTGGCAGTGCTGCGAAGCGCCCGCCTGGGTGATCCTCATCAGTAATTTTCAGAACACGCATTTTTCAATCCTCTTGTTTGGTGCGATCTGGTTTCTCGACGGCAGTTTTCCGTCTTAAAACCCGGATGAACTGAAATTCTGGGCTGCGGCCCGGTTGAGCACATTCTGGGGGCTCATCACCACGGTTTGCTCAGGAAAGATCGGGCTGAAATCAACTTTCAAGAAGTTTGTGAGGCTTTCCACGTTGATGGTTTCGCCTGGCACATAGTCACCGAACACCACCCAGTATCTGTCGGTGTGGGGGATGAATGTTGTGGTGATATTGGCGTTGAAATTGACTGTGTAAATTGGCCTGTTGCCCATCGCGATGCCGAGGTTGATGGGAAACTGAAAATTCGCATTCAGCTGCCGAATAGTCATGGTGCCTTGAGGACCGCCAGGTTCAAGATTTTGGAACGTCGGTGCGCCATAGGGATCGGAAGTGAAGTCAATAATATTTTCCCGGCTGGGATCGGCTGGCGCGAACTGGCTTGCATTAAACACGGTGCGTCCGCCAAAGGTGCCGCGCTCACCCCAGACGAAGCTGAGATCGGTGGACCAACCAAAGGTGATTTGCGTGCCGGGTGCCGCTGGACGAGCGAGCCATGCAACGCTGGACAGGTGCTGCGTTTTTTGAGATTGCGGCGGCACATGGTAGATTGCAAAGCTGCCGCTTAATTGTGAATTGTTGATACAGGTCAGCCGATAATTGGGCATGGTCATCTCCTGTCTGGCGACGGTGCGATACAGCCCGAAACGGACATCTGATCGCCATGGCTTTGAAAAATATAGATAATTTAACCGGGCCCGAGTTGAGCCCAAGGCTTGCAACCGGGTGAGAGGTGGACGGCCGCTGATGCGGCCGCCCCTAAAGTCAGGAAACGGTGATCAGGTTATCAAGGCCGAGAATGGCTGAGCGCGATGTCTGAGCACCGCCATAGGTCACTTCCACAGCGCCCGTGACATCTTCAATGTCCATGACATCGCCGGTTTGGTAATTACCGAACACCACCCAGTAGTTTGGATGCGGCGTGAACACGGCGGTCATGTTGGATGCGGCCTGGATGGCGAATGTGCCCGACCCGGACATGCCAACACCGACCGACGTTTGGTTGGGGGTAACATTGGCCAACTGCTGGATTGTCAGCGAACCCACGGCACCGTTGGCGCTGGGGTTGACAAAGGTTGTCGCTCCCCATTTATCCCGTGTCAGCTGCACCATGTTTTTGCCATAGGGATCAGCTGGGAGAACCTGTGAGGCGTCGAAGGTGATGCCCGGTTTCAACTCACCCGTTTCAGACCAGACGAAGCTGTAGTCGAGGCCCCAGGTGAACTTGACCTGCGAACCCGGCGCTGCCGGACGGGCAAACCATGCCAGCGAGAAGACATTGCCGGGCGTTGGGGTCGGTGGGGCCTTTTGAAAGATAGCGAAACTGCCGGAAGTATCAGAATTGTTGACGCAGGTCAGAGAATAAGTTGTCATAATATTACCCTTTATAATGTGAGGAGGATTCCTCGGCTTAAGGTGGGGTTGGTACTGTAAGCGAAAACCAGTACCGACCCCGTGGTCTCCCTCCCCGACCCGGTTGGGGGGGGACTTGGCAGGTGAGGAGGGATGGGATGGTCCGGCCGATTTTCTCTGCCGGACAAACGAAGTCGCAGGTCTCCAGCGTCAGCGGATTTCAGTGCCGCGACGGATCTGTTGCTGCTGAAAGAAATTAGTCGTTTTGTACAATAAGATTGTCAGGACCAATCGTGATCGTGGCGCTGGTTTGTCCTGCCGCAAAGGTCACGACCGTGGGTATGCTGGTGTCAGTTTCTTCTGCCGCAGGCCATACGAAAGGGCTGCCGAAGGTGACCGTAACTTGCTGTGAAAGGTCCGGCTCCAGTGTCAAGGAAGACAGAGAGGCGGGAACAGCCACAAGAATGGGAGCCGGGCCAACAACAAGGCCAATTTGGCTATGGATCGGGATTGGTGCCGTGAACGCCACGGTAATGATATCCGCCGTGCCACCATCGGATATAGCAATGGCAAATGTACTGTTTGGATAGCTGACTGTGGCGGTTTGACCAAGACGGATCGGGGTCTGTTCGGCTTTGCTCAGGATCTGGCCGTTTGTGACGGCGAGGATCGAAAGCGCGTCACTTCCGCTTGCCCAGCTTATCGCTGTGTTTGAGCCGTCGTGCAATGTTGGCTCCGAAACGAGTGCGGTTTGTGTTTGCTGCGCGGCGGGCAGATTTTTCAGCAAAGGTGGATAGACGTTGAAATATTGCAACCCTGGAACACTCGAGTTGTTTGTGGCTGTTAGCGTCAGGCTTGTTGCATTGCTGCTTTGTGCATTCGGATCTGACATTTTCTCTGCCCTTGTTATCGACTTTGTCTGAATGATTTCAATCAAGTGATGTTTTTTTCTTTCGCGCTATTCATGATTGCAATCTATGTTTGATGTCTGAATTTGTCATTGTCTCACCGTCCCAAAAAACCGGACCAGCGTTGCAGCCATTGGCGCGGGGTTGGAATCGGACGTGAAAAGCCAACCCACCAAGGTTTTGGTGGTTGCACCTTCATTTTTTTATATCAATGGTAAGTGCGCCGCCTTGGCTTGTGGCACTGCGCGCTGTGCAAGGCCAAAGTGCATTTTGAAGAGCCGTGCAAGCGGAGTTGATGCCAATTGCATCCAACTTCGTGCGCGGCCGTCTGTTCGTTAGATCAGGAAACGCTGATGATGTTATCAGCGTCGAGAACGGCTGTGCGCGATGTCTGTGCGCCGTCATAGGTCACTTCTACAGCGCCTGTCACATCTTCGACGTCTATGACATCGCCGGTTTTGTAGTTGCCGAACATCACCCAGTAATTTGGATACGGCGTGAACACGGCGGTTACATTGGGGGCTGCCTGGACAGCGAATGTGCCAGAGCCGGACATGCCAATGCCGACAGACGTGGTATTGGGAGTAACATTGGCCAGCTGCTGGATTCTCAGCGATCCCGTGGCTTCATCGGCACTGGGGTTGACAAAAGTTGTCGCTCCCCATTGATCCTTCGTTAGCTGAACCATGTTTTGGCCATAGGGATCCGCTGGCAGAACCTGCGATGCGTCGAAGGTGATACCTGGCGTTAACGCACCTGTTTCAGACCAAACGAAGTTGTAGTCGAGGCCCCAGGCGAATTTGACCTGCGAACCGGGTGCCGCCGGACGGGTAATCCATGCCAGTGAGAAGACATTGCCTGGTGTGGTCGTAGGCGGGGCTTTTTGGAAGATGGTGAAACTGCCGGAAATATCCGAATTGTTGACGCAAGTCAGAGAGTAATTTGTCATCATATTGTCCTTTATCGTGTGAGGAGGATTCCTCGGTTTAAGGTGAGGTCGGTATTGTAAAGTGAAGGTCAGTACCGACCTCCAGCGTCAGTAAACGTGAGTGTCACGATGGTTCTGTTGGTGCCGCCGAAAGAAATTAGTGATTTTGTACAACCATATTGTCAGGACCAATTGCGATATTGGCGCTGGTTTGACCTGCTGCGAATGTCATGACCAAGGGTATAGTGGCGTAGGTTTCTTCCTCCGTCGGCCATTGGAAAGGTGTGCCGAACGTGACCGACACTTGCTGTGAAAGGTCCGGCTCCAGTTGTTTGTGGCTGTTAGCGTCAGGCTTGTTGCATTTGCCTCGCCTGTTGCATTGCTGCTTTGCGCATTCGGATCTGACATTTTCTCTGCCCTTGTTATTCGGTTTGGCTGAATTATCATCGGCCTGATAAGGTATCTATCTTTTATGCTCTTTATAATTGCAATATATGTTTGATTTCTGAATTTGGTGTTACTCCAATGCCAAAAAACCGGATCAGCGTAGCAGCCATTGGCGTGGGCTTGGAATCAGAGGCGAAGAAGCCAATCCACCAAGGTCTCGGTGGTTGCACCTTCATTTTTTATATCAATGGTAAGTGCACCGCCCCGGCTTGTGGCACTGCGCGCTGCACGCGGGGTGAGGCCAAAGTGCTTTTTGAAGAGCCGTCCGAAATGGGCTTCGTCGGCAAAGCCCAGCTCATAGGCAATATCGCCGATGCTGCGATGGCGTTGGCCAGGGTCGCGCAGCACATGCAAGCTACGATGCAGGCGACGTTTGCGGATATAGGTTTCGACGCCGCCGGCATTTTCAAACACGCGGAACAACTGGCTGCGGGACACGCCGGTTTCCTCGGCGAGAAGCGCGGGCGTCAGGAGCGGGCGGTGGAGATTGTTTTCAATATGGGTGCGTATTCGCGTCGATAGGTTTGATTTCGGAGCAGTGGGTGTCGCGGGTTCGTAACCTGACCCAAGGCAAGATATGATAAGATCAGGCAATAAACCTGCAGTGTTCAGCGCGTCGTTTGCAGACATCTCTGGTGCGATATCGATCAGACTGGTGAGAACCCCTCGCACGAACATCGCAGCAGGACTTTTGCCGTTGAAGATCCGCATGTCATTCGGGCCAATTGGGGTGATCCATTCCCGTAGGTTGACTCGCGGCATAAACAGATGCAGTGCGTGGCATTTCTTGATGGAAAACCTGGCTTGAGTGGAGAGATCGGTCATGATCACATCTCCGGCTTTGCATCCTATCGGTTTTCCCTGCTGTAGGGCGCGGATTTCTCCGTTGAGCAGGCAAGTGATCACGATGTGATCAAGATCATCCATTGTAATCTGTGGCTTATCTCTGCCAAAGCGTGTGTTTTCCACGCTGCTCTCGCAGATAATGCTTGGCCCCAATTGATAAGCATCTAATGAGCTGGAGAACGTCGCTGTGGTGCCGCGAATGCGGCGACAGTCAAACATGGGCGCTATGGCTGCGCGCCAGACGTCAGCTGGATCTGTAGCAACCTGATCTTGTTGGCAATGAAGATGTCGAATTGCTTTTTGACTATCGAACGTTTGAAATATGCTGGAATTTTTCACAAAAAAACCTCGTAAGATTGATCTGCGAATAGAAATTCATCCCTAGATTGTAATTTTGCATGCGCGTGTAAACAATTTTACCGTGTATATTTAATTATTGTGCAATTTTATGGCTGATGTTGATGCGCCCTTTTCTGCTGTAGACAGCAGCCGTTATTGACATCTTGATTGGATTTCATGCTGTTTGCTGACGACTTATGTGTTCCTCAAATGATGGTCTCCTGCCAATCTATTCGTTGGAAAATCAACAATGACGCGCTATCCATGATTGTCGAAGCATCACGGACATAAGGCATTGTAAGATGGAACGAGATCATCTTCTGAAACAGGCATCAGACTATGCCTCGGGTGGGCAGTTGGCCCATGATCTGGCCCGTTTGGTGGCCCGTCGCTCGGTGAGCCAGTCGGAAGGCGTGCCGGAAGAACTGCAAGCCTATTTGCAGGAAAACATCCAGCCCTGGCTGTCTGATCTGGGTTTTGGCACCGAGATTTTTTCCAATCCGCGGGCGGGCGGTGCGCCGCTGTTGCTGGCCACTCGCCTTGAGGATGACAGCCTGCCAACGGTGCTGATCTATGGCCATGGCGATGTCTGCAATGGCGAGGCCCATCGGTGGCGTGAAGGGCTTGATCCCTTTATATTAACGGAGGAAGACGGCAAGCTTTATGGCCGTGGTACGGCCGATAACAAGATCCAGCATCTGATCAACATCAAAGCGCTGGAGCAGATCATCAAGGCGAAGGGCGCGCTTGGCTTCAACGTTAAGATCATTGTAGAAATGGCCGAGGAAACCGGCTCCTATGGCCTGCGGGAGTTTTTTACGGCGCATAAAGGGGCCCTGCGCGCCGACGTGTTGATTGCCTCCGATGGGCCTAGACTTGCTGTGGATACGCCCACCATGTTCATGGGCTCACGCGGCGGTTTTGCTTTCAATCTGATTGTCAATTTGCGTGAAAGCGATCACCACTCCGGCAATTTCGGCGGCCTGTTGGCCGATCCGGCGATTATTCTGTCCCATGCCATTGCCTCGATTGTCGATCATCGCGGCCAGATCCAGATTCCCGAATGGCTCCCCAACAGCCTCACGCCAGATATTCGCGCGGCATTGAAAAACCTGCCTCCCCGCAAGCATGATGCCGATTGGGGGCAAGCTGACCTGACGCCGTCTGAACGGGTTTTTGGCTGGAACTCCATGACGGTTCTGGCCATGGCGAATGGCAATATCACAGCACCGCAAAATGCCATTTCAGGATCGGCCAAGGCCACCTGCCAGCTGCGCTTTGTGGTGGGCACCGATATGGACGGCATATTGCCCGCTCTGCGGCGACATCTCGATGCGAAGGGCTTCTCCATGGTGGCGGTGGAAGCCGCGCGCGGCGAATCCTTCCGGGCCACGCGCTTTTCTCCCGATCATCCATGGGTGAAATTTGTCGAGCAATCGATTGCCAAGACCAGTGGTAAGCAACCACATGTGCTGCCCAATCTGGCCGGGTCTTTGCCCAATGATGCCTTTACCGATATTCTCGGCCTGCCAACGATTTGGGTGCCTCATTCTCACGCCGAATGCGGTCAGCATGGCCCCAATGAACACGCACTTGTTTCCATCGCCGAGGAGGGCATGCGGATCATGACCGGGCTTTTCCTCGATATTGGCGAGAGGGCTGACCTGCTGAAACAGATCGGTTGATGGTCAAGCCAAGGCTGCGGGCGAGGTTTCGCCCGCAGCCTTGGCCATCATGTTAGAGTTTGTCAGGGAAAAATGGACCCCGGTTTTCCCGAAAAAACAAACGAAAACAAAAGAATATAGAGTCTGCCTGGTTCAATCTGAACCTGACAGACTCTAGATGGCGGATACCAACACCTTGGCGCGGGCTTCCAGAATGGCCTTGCAGGCTGATGCCGCTTCCTTGCCCTTCAGCACGAAATGCTGCTTGAAGAAGGCAATATGGGCTTCGCTTTCCTGAAAGTTATGGGGTGTCAACACGGTGGAGAGGATCGGCGTGTCGGTGTCGAGCTGCACGCGCATCATGCCATCCAGCACGGTTGCGGCCACAAAATCATGGCGGTAGATGCCGCCATCGACCACGAAGGCTGAGCCGATAATGGCGCGGTATTGGCCAGTTCTGGCAAGTGTTTGGGCATGCAGCGGAATTTCCAGCGCGCCGGGAACATCGATGATCTCAACGTCGGAGGCCGAGCCGCCCAGAGACTGCCACTCATCGACAAAGGCGTTGACGCATTGGTCAACGATGTCTGCGTGCCAACGGGCGCGGATCACTGCAATTTTGTTGGTTTCAAGTCTTGGTGCAATCGTCATTTTTCTGCCTTTCAAGGGTTGGGCCACGAAATATGTGGCCAAGACTGCCCTTGGGCGAACAGGCAAAATTCACCATTCATCTACAGCGCCGTGCACCATATATGGCGCACTAAGGTTCTCTGTAGCCCTTTATATCTTCTGCATAATTTTCTCTTTAAGCCGATTTCGGTTTAAAGAATTATGCAGTAGAATGGCGTCTTCTGCTTGCTCTCTTCCATCCGGACTATACCGTCGGCTCCGGCATTTCACCGGATCTGCTGACCTTTCCGGATGCTACCGGAAAGCGCTCGCGGGCTCCGGGTTTGCACCCGATACCGCCGGTGGGGAATTGCACC
>DNPN01000022.1:42126-58299 GCA_003501385.1 Rhizobium sp.
TCTGCTGACCTCCCGAAGGAGCGCTCGCGGGCTGCCCGATTGCTCGGGATACCGCCGGTGGGGAATTGCACCCCGCCCTGAGAACACTTCGAAACTAAAGTCCCAAAACAAATAATGCAAGGCCACGATATTCTATTTTCATGGCCTTGCGGATACGATTATTCTACTAAAAAAGTAGATTATAACTGGGCAAGCTGCTTGGCGCGGATCAGGCAGGCTGGTTGCTCAGCGGCGTAGCGCTGGTTAATCTCCATCATCAGCACGGTGCCGGGCAAGAATTCCAGCTCGGCAAAGATCGCTTCCCAGGCAATATCGCCCCAGCCTAGCGGCATATGCAAATCGCCAAGACCAAGGGCCGTTTCTTCCTGCGGGAAGTAAGATTTGTAATCACCAATTGGGCGACCAAAGGAGTCATGCACATGCAAATGGCCAGCCACAGAGGCCATAGCGCGCAATTGTTCCATGAAATCCAGCCCGCGATAGGTGCATTCAATATAGGCGTGGCTGAAGTCAATCAATGCCACCAGATTGGGGTGGTTTACGGCCTTTACGGTTGCGGCAATCTCGGCAGGGGTCTGACGATATTGGCCGGGCTCGGTGGTAAAAATGTTTTCCAAAGCAATGCGCACATCATGCGGTGCTGCAAATTCGGCCAGTTCGGCTAGAGCATCCTGCTGGCGGGTATCGGCCCCTGCACGATCCTGAATCTGGTTGGCAGACAGTTCGCCGCCATGCTGCACCAGAATTTTTGCGCCGATACGGGCGTTGATTTCCACCAGCGATTTGGCAGCAGTCAACTGGTAGGGAAGGGTGGTCGGGTCCATGAAATTGGATGAGACCAGACCATGGACCGTGTAACGGAATGGATAACGACTGGTCATCTCCAAAAGGCGAGCGGCCCGCTCTTCGATGATACGGCCGCCAGCCAGAAGATCGAGGCTGGTCAGTGCCAGCTCAACCGTATCAACGCCAATGCTGGCCAGACGCTCAAGGTCTGCATCCAGACTGGCAAATTCGCCATCCGCTGAGGCGGCGTTAAAACCCACTGCAATGATATTGCTCATGAAACTGTCTCCGGTTCGGGGAAATTAAAGTGCTGGTTCCAGCCTGCGGCCGCTCTCAGCGGCAAAGCAGTGAATGGCGTTGGCATCAAAACTCACGTGCAACCGACTGCCGCTGGCAATCTCGCGGTCGCTGCTTTCCACCACGGCGACAATACGGTTGCCGCCCACCGATGTGTGGATCAGGCGCGAGGGACCAAGCTCCTCGATGTAATTGACCACGGCTTCAACGCTGCCCGGTTCTTCTGGGTTGGCGATCCGCACCGATTCTGGCCGCACACCCAGCAGAACCCGCCCACCTGTGGGCTTGAGGCCGCTCAAGCTATCGCGTTGCAGGCGTTCGCCCTGACCATGCAGAAAATGGCCATCGGCATCAAATTCGCCTTCAATCAGATTCATGGCAGGCGAGCCGATAAATTCGGCCACAAAACGGCTGGCGGGGCGCTGATAGACCTCGGTGGGTCTGCCAATCTGCTCGACATTGCCGCCGTTCATGATCACCAGCTTATCGGCCAGCGTCATGGCTTCGATCTGGTCATGGGTGACGAAAATCGATGTCACGCCCAGTGCGCGGTGCAGGTTGCGCACCTCTTCGCGCATGGCCACGCGCAATTTGGCATCGAGGTTGGAGAAAGGCTCATCAAACAAAAACACCTTGGGCTCGCGCACCATGGCGCGGCCCATGGCCACACGCTGGCGCTGACCACCGGAGAGCTGCGAAGGTTTGCGATCCAGCATGGTTTCAAGGCCGACACTGGCGGCCACTTTGCGCACCCGCTCCAACCGCTCGGCCTTGGGCACACCTGCGACCTTGAGCGCATAGCCAATGTTTCCGGCAACCGTCATATGCGGATAAAGCGCGTAATTCTGAAACACCATGGCGCAGCCACGCTCGCGCGGCTCCAGCTTGTTGACCACGCGGCCACCAATGGCAATCTCGCCTGCGGTGATCTCTTCAAGGCCCGCCACCATGCGCAACAGGGTGGATTTACCACAGCCGGATGGCCCGAGGATCACCACGAACTCGCCGGTTTTAATTTCAAGATCAATGCCATGCAGCGTTTCAATCTTGCCGTAGGATTTGCGCACAGCGCGAATATCAATATCAGTCATAGGCTTTAAACCCTTATTTTTGTGCGCGATGAGTCACTTGTCGGAGGCCACAAGGCCACGCACGAACCAGCGTTGCAGGATGGCGACGACGAGAAGAGGCGGCATCATGATGATCAGCGAACCTGCCAGCGTCACATTCCAGTCCGGTGTGCCATTGTCGGATGGAACAAGACTGCGAAGCGCCATCAGCACGGTGGTGTAGGATGGTTCTGTGACCATCAGAAGCGGCCAGAGATATTGGTTCCAGCCATAGACGAACATGATGGTGGTCAGCGCCAGCATGTTGGTGCGCGACAGCGGAATCAGCATATCGAAGAAAAACCGGATGGGTCCCGAGCCATCCATGCGGGCGGCTTCGGCCAACTCATCGGGCAGGGTCAGAAAGAATTGCCGATAGAGAAAAGTGCCGGTTGCTGTGGCCACCAGCGGCAGGGTGAGGCCGGAGTAGGAATTCAGCAGGTTCCATTCAACCGAAATTTGAATGCCGGTGAGCGCTGAGATCAGCATTTTAAACGGCTGAAGCAGGTCTGCCGCAACGCTATAGGTGGGCACAACGCGCACTTCCAGCGGCAACATCAGCGTGATGAAGACGATCCAGAAGAAGAAGTGCTTCAACGGTGTGCGGAAAAACACAATAGCATAGGCCGTAAACGCCGACAGCATGACTTTGCCAATGGTCACCAGAACCGCCATGATCAGGCTGTTGAGCATGGCGGAGCCAAGATTGGCCCGCGACCACGCCGCTTGCACATTGGTGAAAAACTGGTCCTGCGGCATGAAGTTAAACGGCACGGAATTGATCTGCACCATGGTCTGGCTGGCGCCAGAAATGATGACAATGAACGGGCCGATCAGGATCAGGAAGCCGAAAACCATCAAAGTATAGGTCAGGGCGTCTGACCAAGGGGTACGCTGGATCATCGCAGCCTCACTTGTAATGCACCCGCTTCTCGATGAAGCGGAACTGGATGAAGGTGAAAATCATGATGAGACCAATCAGGACAATGCTCTGGGCCGAAGCGCCGGAGTAATTCAGACCCTGAAACGCCTCATTGACGATGCGCAGCACCATCACTTCCGTGCCATGGTTTGGTCCGCCATTGGTGGTGCGCTCGACAATACCGAAGGTGTCGGAACCCACGAAGCCTTCGGTCATCATTGTGACCAGCAGGAAAAACAGGGTAGGAGCCAAAAGCGGCACCTGAATATCAATGGCGCGGCGAATGGGGCCGGAGCCATCCAATGCGGCGGCCTCGATCAACGGACGCGGCACCGATTGCAGACCCGCCAGCAGGAAAATGAAGGTATAACCCGCCCATTTCCAGATGAAGATGATGATCACCAGAATGAGCGCATGGGCACTGTATTTGGCCGGGTTCCAGAAATCGGGATAGATCGCATTCAGCGGAGCCAGAAGGCCGCGCTCCGGCGAGAGAATAAAGCGAAACGCCATGCCCGCAGCAGGACCAGCAATGGCATAGGGCAGAATATAGACAAAGCGAAACAGGCCAGAGCCGGGCAATTCGCGATCCACTGCCAGCGCCAGCACCAGCCCGATCAGAATGGCAACAGACGCGCCACAAAACGCAAAAATCAAACTGACGACCACGGAATTCCAATAGAACGGATCGGCAAAAACCTCTTGAAAATTGGCCCAGCCGACAAATTCCGCGGCCCCACCAAACGGTGGCTCCAGCGTGAAGGCCCATTTTACCACCGATATGGCTGGCCAATAGAAGAACAGAAAGATCAGCAGAAGCTGCGGTGCCGCAAAGGCAATCGGCAGCCACCAGCTTTTGAAAACGGAGCGCTTGTCCATGAAAAACCAATCAAGGCCAGAGCATTTCCAGCAAAAGTGCGTCGCGGTTTTGCGTCTGGAAATGCGTTAAAACAAAATGGCAGAATGGAAAAGAGCCTGCCGTGATGGCAGGCTCTCTGCAAACCTTAAGGATCAATCGAGCTTCTGACCTGCGTAGGTCTTTTCAAACCGGCGCAGGATGTCGTTGCCCCGCTCGGCAGCAATATCGAGCTGCTTTTGCACATCGGCATTCTGCATGAAGATGGCCTCAAACGCATTCATCACTTCAGTGCGGATCTGCGTGAGGTTGCCCAGACGAATGCCGCGGGTGTTGTCCGAGGTGGGGGTGTAGGTCAGGCTGGCAATTGCCAGTTCGCGGCCCTTGTAAGGGGCCTTGTCGTAAAAGCCATTGGCTTTCATGGCTTCAAAGCCGGTCTTGGTCACAGGAATATAACCGGTGACAGTAGACCACCATTGACCCATTTCCGGGGTGCCAAGGAAGTTGAGGAAGGCAGCAGCGCCCTTGTATTCGGCGGCTGGACGGCCAGCGAGAACCCAAAGCGAAGCTCCGCCAACCAGCGAGTTCCTGCGCTCTGTGCCCTTGTCGATTGGCAGCATGGCCACGTCCCACTTGACGCCAGCAGGCAGGGTCTTGCCAACGGTGCCGTGGTCAGCAATGGAAGACTGCATCATCTGGCAGGTCTGCGAGGTAAAGGCTGGTACAACGTCCATGCCGAGCTGCTTGGTCTTGACCACAAACAGCTTCTCATCCTGCATTTTCTTGAAGAATTTGACGTGATCAACAAACTTGGTCTTGTTGAACACCAGCTGCGCATCCAGGCCCTTATAGCCATTGCCTTCGGTGGCGATTGGCTGGTTGTGAATGGCCGAATACTGCTCCAGCATGGACCATGGGTCAAAATTGAAGGCCAGCGGGCACTCAAAGCCAGCGGCTTTCAGCTTGCGGGCGGCTTCTTCCACATGTTCCCAAGTGTCTGGCTTGAAGTCGATGCCAGCCTTCTCGAAAGCGGAAACGTTGTAATAGAACACAGCAGTCGAAGAGTTGAACGGGAAGGATTCCAGATCACCCTTGGCTGTGGCGTAGTAATTGGCAATACCGCTGAAATAGTTGTTCCAGTCGATCTTATAGCCATTTTCTGCCATCAGCTTCTTTGCAGGGACAAAAGCCTTGGAAAGCATCATGTCCAGCGTGCCAGCATCATAAATCTGGGCAATGGCAGGCTGCTTCTTGGCGCGGTAAGCAGCAATGGTGTTTTGCAGCGTCGCATCATAGGTGTTTTGCGACACGCACTGGACTTCATAGTCCTTCTGGCTGTCGTTGAACTTTTTGCAGGCATCCTGAACGCGCTCGCCAAGGTCACCGGACATGCCGTACCAGAACTCAAATTTGACTGGGGCGGCAGAGGCTTGGGAAGCGGCAACAGAAATTACGCCCGCAGCAAGAGCTGCGGCGAAGAACCGGATGGATGTCATTGTTAATTCTCCGAGGAATGGGTTGGCGATAAGAGCGCTGCCGACCCTTTACGGGGGAGAGATGACGGTTTGATCTCAGCTTTGTGAAGTTATGGAGACAAGGTTGCGGTGATAAAAACCCCTAAATACTTAGGGGTTGTAAACGTCAGACTCTCTGGTCCCGTGTTTCAAACAAAATCCATTCCCGAAAAGCGTGCAAAGGCGGATGGGCGGCGCGCTCATTGGGCCACACCAAAAAATAGGATTCGGCACTTTTCATCGGCAGGTCTATGGCTTTCACCAATTTACCACTTGTGAGTTCTTCCTCGATCAGAAATTCCGGCAACAGCGCCACGCCCAGCCCTGCCATGGCGGCTTGCGATGCGGTGGCGAATTGATCAAACAGCATGCCATGCAGGCGATCAGCTTCAATGCCGTTTTGCTCCATCCACCGCTCCCAGGCATCGGGGCGGGTGGTGAGGTGCAGCATCGGTGCTTGCAGCAGATCCCTGGGCGATTGGAAGTCATATTGGCTGCGCAGTGCTGGGCTACAGGCAGGCACCACGGTCTCAGACCGCAACAGCGCCATTTCGGCCCCATCCCACTCGGCACGTCCAAAATGAATGGCAGCATCGACCTTTTCCAGCCGGAAATCGAAATAGGAAATCTTGGTGACGAGGTTGATGGTAATGCCGGGATGTTGCGTTAAAAAGGTGGGCAGGCGCGGCGCTAGCCAGCGGGTGCCAAAGGTAGGCAAAATCGCAAGATTGAGCGTGCCGCCAAATGGATTGGCTTTCAGCGTCAGTGATGCCGTGCTGATGATTCGAAGGGCATCACGAATGTCGCGGGCATAGATATTGCCACCTGCCGTGAGCTGTATGGTCTGGCGCTCGCGGTGAAACAGCTCCACGCCGAGCTGTTCTTCCAACGCCTTGATCTGCCGACTGACCGCGCTTTGCGTGAGATTCAGCTCACGGGCGGCGGCGGTCACACTGCCGGTGCGGGCTGCAGCCTCGAAGGCTGAAAGAAGATGCAGGGACGGCAAAAAACGGCGTGGGCTTTGCATGAGTGCTCCAGAGGAAAAGAGCCTTGTGGACCAAGGGACGAATTCTGTTGATTGAGGTGATGTAGATAACATCATTCCGTTTTGGAATGAATTCTTGCACAAACATCGATATGATCAAGCGAGATGTGTGAATAGATCCCTCGATAAAACACAATTTCAGGTCCATAATCAGCGATAACACGGATCGCAAGGGGCAAAACAATGCTGGGTAACCCTCGTTCTCATGGGCTTTGGGAAAAAACCGCGCCGGTCGCGCCCGCAGCGTCGCCGCTGCATGACAATATCATTGCCGATGTGGTGGTGGTGGGTGCGGGCTACACTGGCCTTTCCGCTGCCCTGCATCTGGCCGAGGCTGGTCTTTCCGTTGCTTTGCTTGAGGCGGTTGAGGTTGGTTTTGGCGGTGCGGGTCGCAATGTCGGCCTGATCAATGGTGGCATGTGGGTGATGCCCGATGATGTGCCGAAAGTGCTGGGTGCCGAGCACGGCGAGCGGGCTTTGCGCCAGCTAGGCGAAGCGCCGCTTCTGGTGCGCGAAGTGATCGAAAAACACCGGATTGAGTGCGAACTGCAGACCAACGGCACGCTGCATCTTGCGGTGGGGGCGGAAGGGGTAAGTGAGCTGCAAGAGCGCCACCGGCAATGGACGGCGCGTGGAGCCCCGGTTGAGCTTCTCTCCAGCGATGAGACGGCGCGGCGGGTAGGAAGTCATGGCTATGCTGGCGCTTTGTTTGATCCCCGCGCAGGCACGCTTCAGCCGCTGGCCTATGCGCGTGGGCTTGCCCATGCTGCGGTTCACGCAGGGGTGCATTTGTTTACCGCCAGCCCTGTGACGGGTGCGCGCCAAGAGGGCGAGGATTGGCGGGTGGAAACGGCGCGCGGCAGCGTCTCCTGCCAATGGGTGATTGTTGCCACTGATGCCTATTCCATCGGCCCGTGGAAAAGCGTGCGTGAAGAGCAGATGCATCTGCCCTATTTCAATTTTGCCACCAAACCGCTGGGCGATAACCTGCGCCGCGCCATTTTGCCAAACCGCGAGGGCTGTTGGGATACCAAGGAGATTCTCTCCTCCTTCCGTATGGATCAGGCTGGGCGGCTGGTGTTTGGCAGCGTTGGTGCCTTGCGCAACACGGGCGCTGCCGTGCATCGCGCCTGGGCCAAGCGCAGCCTCAAACGCCTGTTTCCGCAATTGGGCGATGTTGAATTTGAAGCCGAATGGTATGGCAAGATTGGCATGACCACGGATGCCGTGCCGCGTTTTCATCGGTTTGATAAACGGGTTGTTGGCTTTTCCGGCTACAACGGACGTGGTATCGCTCCGGGCACAACATTTGGCAAAACCTTGGCTGAGTTGGTGCTGGGCAAGATTTCGGAAGAGGATTTGCCGCTCCCGCTCAGCGATCCGCAAAGCATCGGCTTTCGCGCCATGAAAGAGGCTTATTACGAGCTGGGTGCGCAAGTGGCGCATCTGGCGGAAAACCGCTTTTAATCAACAGTCACAGTAAAACACGAGCGTTTCGAGGAAAGAAAATCCATGGCCAAAACCGACCTGTCCCATGATGTTGCCAGCATTCTTGCGCAACTTGGCGTGCCAGCCGATTGCTTGAGTGGCGGCACCCTTGCGGTGACATCACCGATAGACGGCAGCCAGATTGGCAGCCTCAAGACCATTTCTGCCGATGACGCCAAGCTGGCCATCGATAAAGCCCATGCTGCTTTTCTGGAATGGCGGCTGGTGCCTGCGCCCAAGCGCGGCGAGTTGATCCGCCTGCTGGGTGAAGAGCTGCGCGCCAACAAAGAAGCGCTTGGCCGTCTTGTGTCCATCGAGGTTGGCAAGATTGCCTCGGAAGGGCTTGGCGAAGTGCAAGAAATGATCGACATCTGCGATTTCGCGGTCGGTCTGTCACGCCAGCTTTACGGCCTGACCATTGCCACCGAGCGCGCGGAACACCGGATGATGGAAACCTGGCATCCGCTGGGCGTCACCGGCATTATCTCGGCCTTCAATTTCCCGGTTGCCGTCTGGTCGTGGAATGCGGCTCTGGCCATCGTTTGCGGCAATTCCACCGTGTGGAAGCCATCGGAAAAGACCCCGATCACCGCCCTTGCCACGCAGGCGATTTTTGAACGGGCACTGAAACGCTATAATGATGCGGGTGGTGCGGCCCCGGCAAATCTTAATACGCTGCTGATTGGCGAGCGCGCCATTGGCGAAGTGCTGGTGGATCACCCCAAGGTGCCGCTGGTGTCTGCGACAGGCTCCACCGCCATGGGTCGCATTGTTGGTCCGCGTCTGGCTGGTCGCTTTGCCCGCGCCATTCTGGAACTTGGTGGCAACAATGCGGCTATTGTTGCGCCAACCGCCGATCTGGATCTGACACTTCGTGGCGTTGCTTTCTCTGCCATGGGCACGGCGGGCCAGCGTTGCACATCGCTGCGTCGCCTGTTTGTGCATGACAGCGTTTATGATGCTCTTGTGCCACGGCTGATCAAGGCTTATGGCTCGGTGGCGATTGGTAATCCGCTGGAAACCAGCACGCTGGTTGGTCCGCTGATCGATAAGGGTGCCTATGACAACATGCAGAAGGCGCTCTCCGCTGCCAAAGCTGCTGGCGGCACCGTGCATGGTGGCGCGCGCGTCAATGAAGATGCAGGTGCGGATGCCTATTACGTGCGCCCTGCCATTGTTGAGATCGTCTCGCAGACCGGCCCTGTGAAGGATGAGACTTTTGCGCCCATTCTTTACGTGATCCGCTATTCGGATTTCTCTGAGGCACTGGCGCTGAACAATGATGTGCCACAGGGCCTCTCATCATCGATCTTCACCAATGATCTGCGCGAGGCGGAAGCCTTTGTGTCGGATCGCGGTTCTGATTGCGGCATTGCCAATGTCAACATCGGCCCTTCCGGTGCCGAAATCGGCGGTGCTTTTGGCGGTGAAAAAGAAACCGGCGGTGGCCGCGAATCCGGTTCCGACGCCTGGAAGGCCTATATGCGCCGTGCCACCAACACGTTTAACTTCGGACGCTCGCTGCCCTTGGCGCAGGGCGTGAAGTTCGATGTGGAATAAGCGATAATCGCTTGAACAGGAAAGCCCTCCGTCCCCGCGACGGAGGCTTTTTTTATGCCGCCTGTTTGCCGCCCTTGACCCGCATGCGGCGGCGATATTGCACCGGCTTTTCCATAAACCGCCGCTGAAAAGCATCATAAAACGTGGACAGCGAGCCAAAGCCCGATTCATAGGCCACTTCGGTAATCGGCAGATCGGTGGCGATCAACAGGGATTGGGCGGTGTCCAACCGATGGCGAACAATGGCTTGGTTGATGGTCATGCCAACCGCGCGCTTGAACAGCCCCATGGCATAATTGGGATGCAGGCCAGCGGCGCGGCCCACATCATCTGCCGAAATATTGCCGGGTGCCTGTTCTCCAATAAAGCGCAGCATTTTTTCCACATGCGGCACCCAGTCATCGCCGCGCTGGCCAAGGCTTGCCAATGCCGAGCCTTGTTCGCGCAAATCCTGCCAGCCTTCGCGCTCAATCCGCATCACCCGCGCGGTCAACTCTGAGCGAACAATCTCCGTTGCGCCCTCATCGCCGCAGAGCAATTCATCGCGCCAGCGCGAAAACACCTCGCGATCCCAGGGTCTGATTTCCAGCGCTTCAATCACAGCACCACGAAACACGGCATCGCGAAAGCGGCTGAGGCTGGCAAGGCCGAGAAAGACGGACATGGGAACGTAGAGGCAGATGAACAGCGTGCCCTCTTGCCGGTCAATCACTTGATGCGGGATCATGCCCCAGAACAGGCACAGCCTACCTTCTGACACGGTCAGTTCGCGCCCATCAAACCAATAGGTCATCGAGCCTTGCAGCACGAAATTCAGCTCGATCTGGCTGTGCATGTGCGGGCCAGTCATTTTGTGTACTTCCAGCATCTCGCCCGCACAAAAGCGGTGATCTCCGAACACGACCAGTGGATGGGCGGGATTCAGCTCCGGGTGGACGGGAACGGATTCATACCGGTTGATTATAGGGGTGTTGGCCATGGTGATCTTAGGATACCGGAGAAATTTCTGGAAATTCTGGTAGATTATTACGGGTAGAGCGGAAATGATCAAGCCACTTTCACAGGGGAGCTCGGAGGAGCCTGCTGGTTTATAACCTTTCCCGTGAAAAGAAGAATTGCTGACGCAGACGAAATGGAAGCGACTTGTCCAGTCCGTCTGACCACTAGGGAGGAATGCATGAACCTTTATAAAAGCCTGAGCGGGCTTGCTGTTTCCGCAGTGCTCGTCTCCACCAACGCCTATGCTGGCCAGATCACCCTCAATTCCGACCAATCCGACCCGGTGCCGAAAAAGGCCATGGAAGAGATGATTGCGGATTTTCAAAAGCAGCACCCCGACATCACCGTGAAGTGGAATAATTTTGACCATGAAGGCTACAAGGCCGCCGTGCGCAACTTCCTCACGGCCGATGCGCCGGATGTGATGGCTTGGTATGCAGGCAACCGCATGGAGCCTTTCGTCAAGGCGGGCATGTTTGAAGATGTCAGCGACATCTGGGCGGCCAACGGGCTGGATGAGCAGCTGAAATCTGCCGCACCTTCCATGACCATTGATGGCAAGAAATGGGGCGTGCCTTACACTTACTACCAGTGGGGCATTTACTACCGCAAAGACATTTTTGCCATCCAAGGCATTACCCCGCCCAAGACCTGGGCTGAGCTTCTGGCTGCTTGCGAAAAGCTCAATAAGGCTGGCATTACGCCCTTTACCATCGGCACCAAGGCGCTTTGGCCCACGGCTGGCTGGTTCGATTACCTCGACCTGCGCGTCAACGGGTATGATTTCCATATGCAGTTGACCTCCGGCAAGGTGCCTTACACCGATCCGCGCGTGAAGGCTGTGTTTGAAAAATGGGCCGAGTTGGTCAAGCCGGGCTATTTCCTCAACAACCATGCTGCTCTTGATTGGCAGGATGCCATGCCGCAATTCGTGCAGGGCAAGGCCGCCATGTATCTGATGGGCAATTTTGCCGTGGCCACCATGAAAATTGGTGGGCTGAAAGACGAGCAGATCGGCTTCCTGCAATTCCCGGAAATCACCCCCGGCCTGCCATCGGCAGAAGAAGCGCCAACGGATACGTTCCATATTCCGGCAAAAGCCAAGAACAAGGCTGATGCCAAGGTATTCCTCGCTTACTTGGCGACACCGGAAGCTCAGAGCAAGATCAACGCCACTTTGGGCCAGCTGCCAATCAACAACAAGGCCACCAAGCCGTCTGATCCAATTCTGGACCAAGGCTTTACCATGCTCTCCAACGCCAAGGCCCTGTCGCAGTTCTATGACCGCGATGCACAGGCCGATATGGCCAAGGCAGGCATGGAAGGCTTCCAGGAATTCATGGTCAAGCCTGACAAGATCGACCAGATTCTGGCCCGTCTCGATAAGGTCCGCCAGCGGGTCTACAAATAACCTCATCCTCCCAAGGACCGGGTGCCTCGCAAATGGGGCACCCGGTCCCATTCGATTGTTTTTATGGAGGTGCTCATCATGAGCAATACCGCCACCACATCATCTGGCTTCTGGAAACGTCACCAGCAGCGTATTGCGCCCATGCTGTTTCTGGCTCCGGGCATTGTGATGTTCATTGTCTATGTCATTTTGCCAATTTTCGAATCCGTCTGGATCAGCTTCTTTGACTGGGATGGCCTTGGCCCCAAGGTCTGGGTTGGGCTTGGCAATTATACCGAATTGCTGGGCGATGATGCCTTTTACACATCGCTGGAAAATAACTTGATCTGGCTGGTGCTCTACCTGCTGGCCATTCCGTTTGGCTTGGCAGTGGCGCTGTTTCTCAACCAGACGGTCACCGGCATTCGTGTTTATAAATCCTTGTTTTTCTTTCCTTTTGTGATCAGTCAGGTCGTTGTCGGCCTAATCTTCACATGGTTCTATGCGCCCAATTTCGGCCTGTTCTCGGTGCTGATCAAGGATCTCACCGGCATGGATTTTGCCGTGCTGGCCGATGAGCGCTACGTGACCTACGGCATCATCGTCGCTGGCCTGTGGCCGCAGACGGCCTATTGCATGATCCTCTATTTGACGGGCCTCAACAACATCAACCCCGAGCAGGTCGAAGCCGCCCGCATGGATGGTGCCAAGGGCTGGTCGCTTTTGAAAAACATCATTCTGCCGCAGCTGGCCCCGGCCACCTTCATTGCCATGGTGGTGACGGTGATTGGCGCGCTGCGCTCGTTTGACCTTGTCTCGATCATGACCGCAGGCGGACCTTACGGCTCCAGCCGGGTTCTGTCCTATTACATGTATGAAGAGGCGCTGTCAGAATATGGCTTCCGCATGGGTTATGGCGCGGCGATTGCCGTGGTTCTGTTCCTGATCATGATGGTGTTCATAACGCTGTTCATTGTTCGCATGTTGTCTCAGGAAAGGAATTCCTGATGTTTCCAACCCCTATTCAAAAAGCCAGCCCACTTGTGCGGATTGGCTATAACGTGATCTTGCCCGTCGCGCTGGTGCTGTGGCTTCTGCCCCTGATTGGCGTGGCGCTGACCTCGATTCGCCCTGCCAGCGATCTGGCTGCTGGCAATTATTTTGGCATGCCATCCGGCTTTGCAGGCATTGAAAACTATACTGCCGTTTTCCAAAACTCCCCGATTGGCTGGTATATTCTCAATTCCTTCAAGATCACCGTTCCCACTGTGATCGGTGCCGTGGCGCTCTCTTGCCTGACGGGTTTTGCCTTGGCGACCTATAAGTTCAAGGGCAGTCTTGTGCTGTTCTTCCTGTTTGTGGCGGGTAATTTCATTCCCTTCCAGATCTTGATGGTGCCAGTGCGGGATATGACACTCCGCATGGGGCTGTATGATACGGTCACGGGTCTTGTGCTGTTTCATGTTGCCTTTCAAACCGGTTTTTGCACGCTGTTCATGCGCAATTTCATCAAGGGCCTGCCGTTTGCGCTGATTGAATCGGCGCGGGTGGAAGGCGTGTCAGAATGGCGGATTTTTCGCTACATTGTGTTGCCGCTGATGCGGCCTGCCATTGCGGCGCTGTCTGTGCTGGTCTTCACCTTTGTGTGGAATGACTATTTCTGGGCCACGGTTCTGGTGCAGAGCCAAAGCGCCATGCCGGTGACGGCGGGCCTGTTTTCGCTGAACGGTCAATGGGTTGCAGCCTGGCATCTGGTGTCTGCTGGCTCGATTGTGGCGGCTTTGCCGCCCGTTGCGATGTTTTTCCTGATGCAGCGGCATTTCATTGCCGGGCTAACGCTTGGAGCGACAAAGGGATGAGTGAGATTGTTTCAATTGGCGCTGGCGACTTTGCGCTTAGCCTTCGCCTGCCAGAGGCAGGCATGCCGGAAATTTTATCCTTTGGCGCTGCTGCGGTATCGGCCTCGCCACTCTATGAGGTGGAACGCTCCAGCCGTGTGAATGGCATGGACGAGGCCGTGCCCTCTGCCGTGCTGCTGCCAACGGGCGGCATGGGGTATTTCGGCTGGCCCGCCATTGTTGGCCATCGCATGGGCCGCGATTTTATCCTGCAATTTTCCGGCTGGACGGCCACAAACAGCGGCAATGTCACGGTACTGAACGCATCCGATAAGGTGGCTACCATTGCAATTGCCATTCGCCTTGAGGTCTTCTCCTCAGGCGTTCTCTCCATGGCCACCGAGCTGCAAAACCTCGGCAGCTCCGATTATGTGCTGGACCGCTGCATGGCGGCAAGCTTCCTTGTGCCTGCGGGCAAGGTGGATGTTGTCAGTTTTTCCGGCATGTGGGGGCGTGAATTCCAGACCCGGCGCGAGACGCTGGGCAACGGTATCTGGGCGCAGGAAAGCCGCCGTGGCCGCACATCGCACGACCGTTTCTCGATGCTGCGCCTTGAAGGCGAAGGCCAGAATTTCGGCGTCACACTCGGCTGGAGCGGCAACCACCAAACCGTGATTGACCGGCTGGATGATGGCCGTCGCCTTGTGCATCTGGGCGAGCTGTTTGAGCCCGGCGAAATGATTTTGGCTCCCGGCGCACGTTACCAAAGCCCTGTGGCCTATGCGGGCGCAGACAGCGCCGCCTTCCATGCCTTCGTGCGCAATGATCTTTTGACCTGGCATGGTGGCAAAATGAGCCCGCGCCCGGTGACGCTGAACACCTGGGAAGGCAATTATTTCGACCACCAGATGGATTCGCTCAAAGCGCAAGCCACATCTGCTGCCGAGCTGGGCATTGAACGCTTTGTTCTGGACGATGGCTGGTTTGGCAAACGCGATGACGACACCACCAGCCTTGGCGATTGGGATATCGACACCCGCAAATATCCCGATGGTTTGAAGCCGCTGATTGATCATGTCACCGGGCTTGGCATGCAATTTGGCATCTGGTTTGAGCCGGAAATGGTCAATCCGGTGTCGGAACTGTACAAAGCCCACCCCGATTGGGTTTTGCAGGTGGAAGGGCGGCCCTTGCTGCTGTCACGTAACCAACTGGTGCTGGACCTCACCCGCGAGGAAGTCAGCGACTACCTGTTTGAAAAGATCGACGCCGTTTTGGCCAAGCACGCCATTGCTTACGTCAAATGGGATATGAACCGCGACCTGACCCACGCAGGAGGGCGCGATGGCAAGGCCAAAATTGCCGCCCAGACCCGCGCCGTCTATGCGTTGATGGATCGTATTCGCGCTGCCCACCCCAGTGTTGAGATTGAAAGCTGCGCTTCTGGCGGTGGCCGGATTGATTATGGCGCGCTGGCCCGCACCCACCGCGTCTGGACATCGGATTGCACCGATGCGCTGGAGCGGCTGGAAATTCAGCGCGGTGCCTCCGCCTTTGTGCCGCCGGAAATTCTCGGCAGCCATATTTCCGCGTCGCCCAACCACCAGACCGAGCGGCGTCATACCTTGGCGTTCCGGGCGCTGGTGGCCATGGCCTATCATCTGGGTGTTGAGCTGAACCCGCTGGAGCTGGAAGGCGAAGAGCGCGAAGAGCTGAAAGGCTATATCGCCACCCACAAACGGCTGCGGGATTTGCTGCACGCACCGGGTGCCAATTTCCGCATGGAGCCGAAGGATGGACGCTATGTCTGGGGTGCGGCAAGTGCTTCGAAACTCGCGGTTTTTGTGGCCCAAGGTCCGCAAATGGTGGCCGAACAGCCTGAACCGTTGAAGCTTCCAGCAGACGTCACAAGCCGTGGTGGACGCTGGCGCATTGCGGCTATGCATCCGGCAGAGCCAAGTTTTATCCGCATATCCGAAGGGCAAAAGCGTTTACTGGCGGGCGAGGTCAGCTTTGATCTCGCAGATCTGGCGCAGGGCGGTTTGCCCTTGCCGATGCTGCGGCCAGAAAGCGCCATTTTGCTGGAAATTGAACTGATTGAGGGAGGTACACACCATGGCTGATGTCAGTCTCAAAGGTGTTGCGAAAAATTTTGGCGCATTGAGTGTCATCAAAGGCGTTGACCTTGAGGTCAAGGATGGCGAGTTCTGCGTGTTTGTTGGCCCGTCTGGCTGCGGCAAATCCACTTTGCTGAGAACCATTGCGGGTCTGGAAGAGATTTCCTCTGGCTCCCTGCAAATTGCTGGCAAGGATATGACCCGCATTGGCCCGTCTGAACGCGGCGTCGCCATGGTGTTCCAGTCCTATGC
>DNPN01000022.1:58560-93904 GCA_003501385.1 Rhizobium sp.
TATGCGCTCTATCCGCATATGACGGTGCGCGACAACATCGGCTTTGGCCTGAAAATGACGGGCCATTCCAAGGAGTTGATTGCAGAGCGCACGCAGGTGGCCGCCAAGCTGTTGCAGTTGGATGCCTTGATGGATCGCAAGCCGGGACAACTCTCCGGTGGTCAGCGCCAGCGCGTTGCCATTGGCCGTGCCATTGTGCGCAAGCCCGATGTGTTCCTGTTTGACGAGCCGCTGTCAAACCTCGATGCGGCGCTGCGCGTGCAGATGCGCACGGAGCTATCCAAGCTGCATCAGGATTTGCAGGCGACGATGATTTACGTCACCCACGATCAGGTGGAAGCCATGACCATGGCCACCAAGATTGTGGTGCTGTCTGCGGGCAAGATCGAGCAGGTTGGCTCGCCGCTGGCGCTTTACCACCGCCCCAACAATCTGTTTGTCGCGGGATTCATTGGCTCGCCCAAGATGAATTTCCTGTCTGTCACCGCAGCCCCGGTTGAAGGCGGTAAAATCACGGTCACCCTACCCGGTGGGGCGGTGATTAGCCTTGATGCGCAGGGCAAAACCATCAAGCCGGGCAAGATGACGCTGGGCATTCGCCCAGAGCATATCGATGCCACAGGCAAGGGCGATCTGGTGGTGCAAGCGCCGGTGCGCATGGCGGAATATCTGGGGTCTGAGACCCTGTTCTTTGTCACCCTCGATGGCTCCAACGAACTGGCGGTCAAGGCCGATGGTCTGGCCTCGGCCAAGCCGGGTGAAGCGCTGTCAATTGGCCTGAAGGCTGCCGCCTGCCACCTGTTTGATGAGGCGGGTCTTGCGATTATCAATGGGGATTTGACGCGATAATGTTGGGTGTTTGCTATTATCCGGAACATTGGCAGGAAAGCCAATGGGAGATTGACGCCAAGCGCATGGTGGAGCTTGGCATATCCTTCGTGCGCGTCGGTGAATTTGCATGGTCGCGGCTGGAAAAGCGTCGCGGCGAATTCTCGTTTGAATGGCTCGATCGCGCCATTGATACGCTGCACAAGGCGGGCCTCAAGGTGGTGCTTGGCACCCCGACCGCCACACCGCCAAAATGGCTGATGGATGAATTTCCAGAAATTGCCCCCTATGACACTGACGGCAAGATACGCGGCTTCGGTTCACGCCGTCATTATAGTTTTTCCTCAGAAGTCTGGCGGAAAGAAAGCGCGCGCATCGTTGAAATCGTTGCCAAGCGCTACGGCGAACATCCCGGCATTGTCGGCTGGCAGACCGATAATGAATATGGCTGCCATGACACCACGGTGTCCTGGGGCAAGGAAGACCTGAGAGCCTTCCGCCAATGGCTGCGCGCCCGCTATCAGACCACCGATCAGCTTAACGAAGCCTGGGGCGGCGTGTTCTGGTCCATGGAGTTCAACAGCTTTGAAGAGGTTGAGCTGCCAACCTTGACGGTCACAGAACCCAACCCGGCCCAACGGCTGGATTTCTGGCGGTTTTCGTCGGATCAGGTGGCGGCTTATGACAAGATGCAGGTGGATATCATCCGCAAACACGCACCCGGTCGTTGGGTGACACATAATTTCATGGGCTTTGTCTCGGATTTTGACCACTTCAAGGTGGGCGATAACCTCGATCTCGCTTCTTGGGATAGCTATCCAATTGGCTTTGTGGAGAAATTCCCCTTCACCGAAGAAGAGCGCAACCGTTGGGCCGAGACTTCGCATCCCGATATCGCCCCCTTCCATCATGATCTTTATCGCGGCGTTGGAAAAGGTCGTTTCTGGATCATGGAACAGCAACCAGGCCCGGTAAACTGGGCACCGTGGAACCCCGTGCCAAAACCCGGCATGGTGCGCCTGTGGTCTTGGGAAGCCTTGGCCCATGGCGCGGAAGTGGTCAGCTATTTCCGCTGGCGGCAGGCCCCGTTTGCGCAAGAGCAGATGCACGCAGGCCTCAACCTGCCGGGGCTGGATGAATGGTCGGTTGGCGGGCTGGAAGCCATGCAGGTTGCCAAGGAGCTGGCAACGCTTGGACCCTTGCCAGAAGGCGAAAAAGCATCCGTGGCGCTGGTGCATGATTATGCCAGCTATTGGGCCACCATGATCCAGCCGCAAGGTAAGGATTTCCGCACCGAAGAGCTGGCCTTCCGCTGGTACGAAGGTCTGCGCAGGCTGGGGCTGGATGTGGATTTCGTCCGTCCGGGCGCTGATCTCGTTGGCTATAAGCTGGTGGTGGTTCCTTGCCTGATGCAGGTGGATGACGCCGCCCTTGCTGCATTGAAGAAAACCGATGCCGTGGTGCTTTATGGCCCGCGCTCCGGCTCAAGAGATCGTCACTTCAACATTCCGGTTAATCTGCCGCCGGGTCCGCTGGCAGAACTAACGGGCACCCGCCAGACGCAAGTGGCATCCCTTCGCCCCGGTCTTAGCGATGCGGTGAGCGGTTCGGTGTCGGGTACGGCTATTCGCTGGCGCGAATATCTTGAAACCACCTCGGATGTGCTTGGCACGTTTGAGAACGGCGATCCGGCTTTGACGGGCAACAACGGCCATCATTATCTGGCCTGCTGGCCGGACGAAGCCTTGCTCTCATCCACACTAGCACTTCTGGCGCAAAAGGCGGGGCTTGCCACGCTGGATGTGCCATCACACATCCGCATTCGCCGTCGTGGCAATCTCACCTTTGCCTTTAACTATGGCACAGAGGATTGGACCGTTCCTGTGTCGGGTGATTTTGTGCTCGGCGCATCGGTTTTGAAGCCGCAGGAGATTGCTGTCTGGCGGTAAGCTGAAATACCCAATCCCACATCTGGGGTTGGAAGCTGTATCAAACTGTGGCACTCCTGCGGGTGACGTTCATCCAGCCGGGGTGCCATGCAGATAAGAGCGCTGATTTATTTCGATGAGCTGGCGCGCACCCGCTCGATGCGGGCTGCCGCCGAGCGGTTGAATGTGCAGCCCACCGCCTTTGCTCGCCAGATTGATCAGCTGGAATATTACTTCGGCACGCCCCTGATTGAGCGCTCCAGCCGGGGCATTCGCCTCACGGCTGCGGGGGAACTGGTGGCAGCACGGGCGGGAAAAACCGTGCGCGAGCTGGATAATGTCCGCCAGCTTGTGGATGATCTGGAAGGGCTGAAGCGCGGCCATGTGGATATTCAGGCCAGTGGGGCGACGGTTGCCAATCTTCTGGCTCCGGTGCTGGCCGATTTCAGCCTGAAATTTCCCAAAATCCGCTTTTCCGTCACCATCGCCAGCGCCCGCCATGCCATGGAGGCCCTGATCAATGGCAGTGCCGATATTGCGGTGACATTGTTTTCCGAGCCGGACCCGGCCACAAAGGTGCGCCTGCGCGCCCACATCCCCTATGAGGTGATTGCCGCCCGCCACCATCCGGCAGCGTCCCACCGTGAGCTCACCTTGGCAGAGCTGGCAAGCTATCCCTTGGCCATCCCCGATAGCTCTTTTGGCGCAAGGCAGGCCTTTGATGCATGCTTTTTGCGCGCCGGATTAAAGCTTGATCCGGTGTTTGTGACGTCATCTCTGGAAATGCAAAAGGAACTGGTGTTGCGGGGTGCCGCCCTCACGCTGTTACCAGCGCTGACGGTGTTGCGCGAGTGCAGGGCTGGTGATTTGGTTGTGATTCCCATTCAAGATGATGCCGGTATTCGAGCGCCGATTGATCTGAGTGTGTCCAGTGATCGCCAATTGTCATTTGCGGCCTCGAAGCTGCTCGATGCCATTGATCGGTTTATGAGAGAACAGATGGGGAAATAGAGCATTTCAGTGTTTCTATAGAAGACTGAAATGCTCTATTCCTTTTTCCCGCAATTCATAGGGGCAGGCCAACGATACACTGTGCTGGAACGCTCCATCGTGTAGCGCTTTTCGCTTCACGGAGAACACAAAAAATACGATTGTGTGCGCGCGGGTCAAATGGCACACTTCCAGTTAATGCGCCGCTTTTGTTTGAACAGCAAAAAATGAGCGTAAAAAGAGGGGACGTAGAATGGTTCAATTGGGTTTTTCTGGAGCATTTCCAGTAAAAGTGTATCGCGGTTTTTCGTCCGGAAATGCGTTAAAACAAGGCGTTAGCGCACACTTGCGCCGGGCAATGGTTTTTCTTGCAACCTCTGCTGCATTGACGATGACAGGTCTGGCTCCAACGCTTGCTGCTAACACCAAGCTTTCGCTTGGCATGGCGGTTGAGCCGACGGGAATGGACCCAACGGTGGCAGCGCCCGTGGCCATCGGTCAGGTGACATGGCAAAATGTGTTCGAAGGCTTGGTGGCCATTGATCGCAATGGTAAGGTCGTGCCGCAACTGGCAAAAAGCTGGGTAATCTCGCCCGATGGCCTGACCTATACCTTCACCCTGCAAGAGGGCGTGAAATTCCACGATGGCGAGGCGTTTGACTCGTCTGTCGCCAAATTCAGCCTTGATCGCGCCCGTGGGACGGACTCGACCAATCCGCAAAAGCGGTTTTTTGCCGCGATTGATCACATTGATACGCCCGATAAAAACACGCTGGTGCTGACCTTGAAACAGCCCACCGGCTCGCTGATCTATTGGTTGGGCTGGCCCGCATCGGTCATGGTTGCGCCCAAAACGGCAGCAGAGAACAGGACAACGCCGATTGGCACCGGCCCGTTTAAATTTGTCAGCTGGGCCAAGGGTGATCGGGTCGAGCTTGCTGCCAATCCTGATTATTGGAACAAGGCCGTGAAACTCGGCCTTGATAAAGTCACCTTCCGCTTCATCGCTGACCCGCAGGCCGAAGCCGCCGCTTTGAAATCGGGTGATCTGGATGCTTTTCCTGAATTTGCAGCGCCTGAGCTGATGGAGAGTTTCAAGGGCAATGATAAGCTCACCACCGTGATCGGCAATACCGAGCTGAAAGTGGTGGCGGGCATGAACAGCGCCCGCAAGCCGTTTAGCGACAAGCGTGTTCGTCAGGCTTTAATGATGGCGGTTGACCGCAAAACGCTGGTGGATGGCGCATGGTCTGGCTATGGCACGGCCATTGGCAGCCATTATACGCCGAATGATCCCGGTTATATTGATACCACCGGAGTGCTGGCGTATAATCCGGCAAAGGCCAAAGCATTGTTGGCGCAGGCGGGTTATCCCAACGGTTTCAGCTTCACCATCAAGACACCGCAAATGGCCTATGCGCCGCGAAGCGCTGAAATTATGCAGGCAATGTTTGCTGAAATCGGCGTGACCATGACCATTCAACCCACGGAATTTCCGGCAAAATGGGTGTCGGATGTGTTCAAGGCGACCGATTACGACATGACCATTGTGGCCCATGCCGAGCCGATGGATATCGATATCTATGCGCGTGATCCATATTACTTCAACTACAAGAACCCTGCCTTCAACGAAATTATGTCGCAGATTCAGGCCACCACCGATGTGGCGGCGCAAAACAAGCTCTATGGCGATGCCCAGAAAATTCTGGCCGAGGATGTTCCGGCGCTTCCGCTGTTTGTCATGCCCAAACTTGGCGTGTGGAACAAGAAGCTGAAGGGTCTTTGGGTGGATGAGGCCATTCCATCCAATGTGTTGACCGAGGTTCATTGGGAAGAATGATCCGATGATAATAGGTTGCAGGGTGCGGCATATGTGCTTCGCCCTGCAACGGCTAAACGACTTGAGCCATTCTCCTTCATAGGCTCAATTGTGTTGCATGGCACCGATCCGCGGTGATCCACGCTCCGCAGACTTTCGTTGTCAGGCCAACGCTTCGCCTGCTTCGCTTTTTGTTGTAACGCAGGATCTTGTCGGAAAGCCGCGGGACAGTTTTCCGGAACCTGCTTAGGGAAACCCGACATGTTTGTACTCATTTTCAGACGGCTCAGTGGCCTTGTCCTGACGCTTTTGGCTGTGTCCGTTCTGATCTTCCTGATCATGGGCGTGCTGCCCGGCGATCCCGCAGCGGTTATGCTGGGCACATCGGCAAGCGCCGATACGTTGGCGGCCCTGCGTCACCAGCTTGGTCTGGATCAGCCTTTGATGGCCCGTTATCTGGCGTGGTTGATGGGGGGGGTGACGGGCAATCTGGGCACATCCTATACCTATGGCGTGCCGGTTGCGGGCCTGATTGGAGAGCGGCTGCTGGTGACATTGCCGCTGGCGCTGATGGCCATTGTGATTTCCATCGTGATTGCCATTCCGCTTGGCGTGATTTCCGCGTCCAGACGCAACAGTGCTTTTGATTACGCCGCAGGCGTTATCTCGCAATTGTTCATTGCGGTTCCGGGCTTTTGGGTGGGTTTGCTGTTGGTGCTTGCCTTTTCCATCGCACTGGGTTGGATGCCATCCGGCGGGTTTCCGGGCTGGCAGGCGGGCATTGGCAAAGGCATATGGGCGCTGGTTTTGCCAGCCATTGCCCTTGCCTTGCAGCAGGCAGGTGTTTTGACCCGCGTGACCCGATCCTCGGTGCTGGAAGTGATGAACGAGGATTTTGTGCGCACCGCCCGCGCCAAAGGCCTCACCCGCCGTGCAGCGCTTTGGCGGCATGCGGTTCCCAATGCCATGGTGCCGGTGATGACCATTCTGGGCCTGCAATTCACCTTTCTGATTGCGGGTGCCATCCTGATTGAAAACGTTTTTAACCTGCCGGGGCTGGGGCGGCTGGCCTATCAAGCCCTGACCCAGCGCGACATTGTGGTGATGCAGGATGTGGTGTTGTTTTTTGCCGCTCTGGTGATTGTGATGAATTTTCTGGTGGATCTCTCCTATCTCGTTCTTGATCCCAGACTGCGCGGGAGAGGCAAATGAGTGTGGCTGTGATGTCTCGCCCAAATCTCTGGAAAACCCTCGTTCGCAGGCCAACACTGACGATTGGCGCAACGCTGATCACCCTGCTGGTGCTTGTTGCGCTTCTCTCGCTGGTCTGGACGCCGCTGCCGCCGTTCAAGATGCAGATCATTCACAAGCTGAAGGCCCCCCTGGTGTTTGGCTTGCTTGGAACCGATCAGTTTGGCCGTGATTTGGCATCGATGCTGATGGTGGGGGCGTGGAATTCACTCTCCACTTCAGTGCTGGCCGTGGCAATGGGCGCAGCCCTTGGCACGCTGTTGGGGGTGACGGCTGCGGCCCGGCGTGGGTTGTTTGAAGCGCTGATCATGCGGGTGAATGACGTGATTTTTGCCATTCCGCCGATTCTCTCTGCCATGATGCTGGGAGCTTTGCTTGGCACGGGTCGATTTACCCCCATCATTGCCATTGCGGTGTTCATGGTGCCGGTGTTTGCCCGCATCACCGCCAGCACGGCCCTGCAAATCTGGGAGCGCGATTATGTGCTGGCAGCGCGCGGCGCTGGCAAGGGCAAGGTGTTGATCACGCTGGAACATGTGCTGCCCAATATAGCCAACCAGATCATTGTGCAGGTGACCATTCAGCTGGGTCTGGCGATTTTGACAGAAGCCGGATTGAGCTTTCTGGGCCTTGGCATGCCGCCTCCGGCCCCGACATGGGGGCGGATGCTGGCGGATAGCCAAACCTATCTCAACATCGCGCCGTGGATGGCGATTTTGCCGGGGGTGGCGATTGCCATGACGGTGTTGGGTTTCAATATGTTGGGCGATGGGCTGCGTGATCTGCTCGACCCGCGTGAAAAGGGCAGGGCATGAGCAACACGCCATTTCTATCCATTCGCAATCTCAGTGTTTCCATTGCTTTGCCGCAAGGCGGCGAGATGCCGGTGCTGCGTGATGTCGATTTTGACCTGCGTGCCGGTGAAACCCTTGGCGTAGTGGGCGAAAGCGGCTCTGGCAAATCGCTGCTCTCGCTCGCCATCATGGGCCTGTTGCCGCAAGTAGCCAAGCCCAGAGGCCAAATTCTGCTGGAGGGTGAAGACCTTCTGAGCGCCTCGGAAAAACGGCTGTGCGCCATTCGCGGCAATCGCATTGGCATGATCTTTCAAGAACCATTGACGGCGCTGAACCCGGCCATGACCATTGGTGATCAGATTGCCGAAGGGCTGGTCTGTCATGGCGGCCTCTCTTGGCGTGCAGCACGGATGGAGGCGATTGATCTGCTCGATCAGGTGCGCATTCCCGATCCGGTGCGCAGGGCGCAAACCTATCCCCATGAAATGTCCGGTGGTCAACGCCAGCGGGTGGGCATTGCCATGGCACTGGCCTTGAAGCCTGCCTTGATGATTGCCGATGAGCCAACCACAGCACTGGATGTAACGGTGCAGGCCGAAGTGCTGGGTATTCTGGGTGATCTCATCCAAGCGCACCAGATGGCGCTGATCCTGATCAGCCATGATCTCGGCGTCATTGCCCGCATGTGTGACCGCACCATCGTGATGTATGCCGGACGGCGGATGGAAGAGGGGCCAACCCGCCCGGTGTTTGAGCACCCCCTGCATCCCTACACCCGTGGCCTGTTAAACGCCGTGCCCAGACGCCGCACGGATGGCTCAAGGCCCGCCACCATTTCCGGCTCAGCACCCGGCTTTGCCAATCTGCCCAAGGGCTGTTGTTTTTCGGATCGCTGCCCTGAGCAATTCACGGAATGCCACACGTTTGCCCCGGCATGGACCGCATTGGGAGCAGGGCGCGGCGCGCGGTGTTTGCGCCTTGAGGCAGGGGAGAAACTCTGATGGCTCCGCAACCTCTTCTCGATATCCGCATGTTGACGCGCGATTACGTCAGCCGTCCGCTGTTTGGTGCGCCTCACACCAGCCGTGCGCTGGATGAGCTGTCGATGCTTGTTAAGCCGCAGGAGATTTACGGCATTGTGGGTGAAAGCGGCTGTGGAAAATCTACCCTTGCGCGCTTGGTGATGGCGTTGGATAAGCCCACCTCCGGCCATGTGATTTTTGATGGCGATGATCTGTTCTCGCTCAACGATCAAGCGTTGATGCGCAAGCGGCGCGATTTTCAAATGGTGTTTCAAGACCCGTTTGGATCGCTCGATCCGCGCCAGAAAGTGGGCTGCATTGTTGCCGAGCCTCTGCATGTGCTGGCGGATAAGCCAACAAAGGCTGACATCCGGGAACGGGTGGCCGATATGCTGGAAAGCGTTGGCCTGCAAGCCGCCCACGCTGATCGCTATCCGCATGAATTCTCCGGTGGCCAGCGCCAGCGCATTGCCATTGCTCGCGCCTTGATCACCGAGCCTCGGCTGGTGGTGGCGGATGAAGCGGTGTCGGCGCTTGATCTCTCGGTGCAGGCGCAGGTGTTGAACTTGCTGCTGGATTTGCGCGAAAAGCGCGGCGTTACCTTCCTGTTCATCACCCACAATCTCGCGGTGGTTGATTGTATCGCTGATCGGGTGGGGGTGATGTATCGCGGACGTTTGGTGGAGCAGGGGCCAGCGCATGCGGTGTTTGAACAGCCGTTGCACCCCTACACCAAAGTGCTTGCCGATGCCGAGCCGAGCATTCAACGCTTCGGCGGGCCTGAGCGCACCATCCCCGCTGATCCGCCTCCCGCAACAGCCGTTGAAACGGGCAAAGGCTGTGCCTTTCGAGCGCGATGTGCGCTGGCGGTGCAGCGCTGCGCGAAAGAACAGCCGCAGCTGAGACAATTTTCCGCAGGCCGCGATGTGGCCTGCCACCGGGCTGAGGTCATGGCCTCAGCTTGACGTTTTTATCGATATTCTTCAATCGGAAAGCAGACAATGACGGATCTCCTCAATTTTACCATTCGGGAACTGGTGGCAGCCTATGCTGCCAAAACCCTTTCCCCCGTAGACTATTGGCAGGCTGTGGAAGCCCGCATTGATGCGTTTGAACCAGAGATTTGTGCCCTTTACCTTTACGACCCCGAAAGCGCGCGTGAGCAGGCCAAAGCCTCAACCGAGCGCTGGCAGCGCGGCGAGGTCCTGGGGCCTCTGGATGGTATTCCTGTTTCGCTGAAAGAATTGATTGCCACCAAGGGCCAACCCGTACCCCTTGGTACGGCGGCGGTGGAACTGGTGCCCGCCGCACAGGATGCGCCGATTGCAGCCCGTATGAAGGAAGACGGTGCCATCCTGTTTGCCAAAACCACTTGCCCGGATTACGGCATGTTGTCGTCTGGCTTATCAAGTTTTCACCCGCTCAGTCGCAATCCGTGGGATGTTAGCCAAAACCCCGGCGGCTCCAGTGCTGGAGCCGCAGCTGCGGGGGCGGCAGGTTATGGTCCCTTGCATATTGGCACGGATATTGGCGGCTCGGTGCGCCTGCCTGCGGGTTGGACGGGCCTGTTTGGCTTCAAGCCTAGCCATGGCCGTATTCCGGTTGATCCCTATTACGTGGGCCGTTGCGCAGGCCCCATGACCCGTTGCGTTGACGATGCTGCCTATTCCATGGCCACGCTGTCACGCCCCGATTGGCGCGATGGCACCAGCCTTGAACCCAATGATTTCAACTGGCTGGATGATACCATTGACGTGCGCGGCATGAAGATTGGCCTGATGCTGGATGCAGGCTGTGGTCTTGCGGCAGAGCCGGAAGTGAGTGCAGCCGTGCAGGCGGCGGCAAAGCGGTTTGAAGAGGCCGGGGCCATCATTATAGATGTTGGACCCGTCATGAACCGCGCCATGCTGGATGGTCTGGACCTGTTCTGGCGCTCGAAATTCTGGGGCGATATTGCGAATTTGAGCGAGGAGCGCCGCGAATCCATCCTGCCCTATATTTACGATTGGGCTAAAGGCGGAGCCTTGGTCAGCGGCGTCGATGCCGTGAAGGGCTTTGGCCAGACCATTGAGATGCGCAAGACCTGCGGGCAATTGTTCGCCACGGTGGATGCCGTGCTCTCGCCCACCAACCCGATTGTGTCTTATCCGGCAGAATGGGCATCGCCCACCAATGATCCGCACAAGCCGTTTGAGCACATTGCCTTCACCGTGCCATGGAATATGTCCGAACAGCCCGCCGCTTCAATCAATTGCGGCTTTTCAAAAAGCGGCATGCCGATTGGCTTGCAAATCGTTGGTCCCCGGTTTGGCGATATGATGGTGCTGAAGCTCTCAAAATTGTTTGAAAGCTGGACTGGCACCATCACCAATTGGCCAAAGCCAAAACTGGCTCAACGTGTCTCGGAGTCGGTCTGACTCTGAGACGCGCTTCTCTCCATAATCAGGTTCGGGCGGCTTCCAGTCTGCTTGTCAGTTCTTCAATGCCGGTTGCCGCCTCGACCGTATCGCTCTTCACCAGAAGGTAAAGCCCCATCGCGAAGGCGAGAGCGGCAATAAACACAATGTAATAGCCGGGTGCCATGGGATTGATGGCAATCATGCTGCTGACGGCAATGGGCGTCAAACCACCAAAAATGGCATAGGACAGGTTATAGGAAAACGACAACCCGCTGAACCGCACATGGGCCGGAAACGCCCGCACCATGACATAGGGTACGCCGCCAACCATGCCAACCGACAGGCCCATCAGGCCATAGAGACCAAACAGCACTGGCACGGAAACCGCAGCATAGCTGTAGAACAGAAAGCTGGTGACCGCCAAAAACGGGCTGCTCAGCAAAAAGAACCGGCCCGATCCGAGCTTGTCGATCAGCGCGCCTGCCGATGTTGTGCCGACGATCAGAAAGAGCGAGCCAAAGCTGGTGGCCGCCAGCGACATCTGGGCGCTATAGCCATAGAGCTTTTGCAAAAGCGTTGCCGTCATCAGTGTGGTCACGATCAGGCAGGCCGATAGCACCCATGTTAGCAGCATGGAGATGATCACGCCCTTGGTGTAATCGCGCAGCACGGTTTTCAGCGGAAGCTCAGGCCTTTGGCTTCTTGCCTTGCGCATCTCTTGAAACACTGGGGTTTCTTGCAGCCAGCGGCGCAGGAAAACAGCGGTGAGACCGAAAATGCCGCCAAGAAAGAATGGAATGCGCCATGCATAGGCCACAACGTCCTGCGGTGGGAAAATCGAATTGATAACGGCTGCAATCAGCGCGCCCAGCAAAATGCCAAGCGTGAGGCCGGAACAGAGAAAGCCACAGGCCAGACCAACCCGGCGGAAGGGTACGTGTTCTGACACAAAGGTCCATGCCCCCGGCACTTCGCCGCCAATGGCAGCACCTTGCAAAAGGCGCATCACAACCAGAAGGATAGGGGCAACGACGCCAATGGAAGAATAGGTTGGCATGGCCGCCATGCCCAGTGTGGACACGGCCATCAGCAGAATCGAGAAATTGAACACGGCCTTGCGGCCATAAATATCCCCCAGATGCGCCAGTACAATGCCGCCGATGGGGCGCACCAGATAGCCTGCGGCAAAGATGCCGAAAGTTTGAATGGTCACCATCCAATCCGGCATGTCTGGCGGGAAAAACAGCTTGCCGATCACGCCTGCGAAGAACACGAAGATGATGAAATCATAAAACTCCAAAGCCCCGCCCAGGGCCGCAACACCAAGTGTTTTGAAGTCTTTGCTGTTCAGGCGGCGTGGCTGCAAGGAAGACTGTTCTTGTATGGACATGGTTGGCCTTATACTTCAAAAATCATGACGACCCTGGGTGGTATTCGCCACCCAAAGTCGTCGCCTATTCTGACCATGATTTCAAGCCTTGATGGGGCCTTGCACGGAAATCTGCGTTATTTTTTAGGCTGTTTCTTCGCAGGCGGTTTTTCGGTCGGTGTTGGTAATTGCGGAGCGACGCTGAAGGGATTGTTCAGCACAATACTCCGATCCACATCGCTCAACAGCCGTTTGCCGCACAGCGCCATGGTCACATCCATTTCCTTGGCAATGATCTCTAGCGCTCGTGTCACCCCCTGCCGCCCGTCAGCACCCAGACCGTAGAGGAAAGGCCTGCCGATGTAGGTGCCTTTGGCTCCAAGCGCGATGGCTTTCAACACATCCTGACCGGAGCGAATGCCGCCATCCACATGCACCTCAACCCGGTCTCCCACAGCGGCAACAATGCGGGGCAGCATGGAAATGGACGATGCCGCGCCATCCAGCTGGCGTCCACCATGGTTGGAAACGATAATGGCATCGGCACCGCTATCAACTGCGGCACGGGCATCGTCTTCATCCAGAATGCCCTTGAGGATCAGCTTGCCGCCCCAGCGTTCCTTGATCCATTCCACATCTTTCCACGATAGTTTGGGGTCGAATTGCTCTGCGGTCCAAACGGAAAGAGAAGAGAGGTCCGACACATTTTTGGCGTGGCCGACAATATTGCCAAAGCTGCGGCGCTGGGTGTTGAGCATGCCCATGCACCATTGTGGCCGGGTTGCCATTTGCCAGATGTGCTTTGGGGTGAATTTGGGCGGCGCGGACAGGCCGTTGCGCAGATCTTTATGGCGCTGTCCCAGAATTTGTAGATCCAATGTCAGCACCAGAGCCGAGCAATGGGCAGCTTTTGCGCGATCAATCAGGTTGTTGACGAAATCGCGATCCTTCATCACATAGAGCTGAAACCAGAAGGGTTTGCGGGCGTGAAGCGCCACATCTTCAATCGAGCAAATGCTCATGGTGGAGAGCGTAAACGGCACACCAAAGGCTTCGGCAGCCTCGGCGGCCAGAATTTCACCATCGGCATGCTGCATGCCGGTCATGCCGGTGGGGGCCAGCGCCACAGGCATGGTTACCGGCTGGCCAATCATGGTGCTGGCCAGTGAGCGGTTGGTCATATCCACCATCACCCGCTGGCGCAGTTTGATGCGGGCAAAATCGCTCTCATTGGCATGGTAGGTGGATTCCGTCCACGAGCCGCTGTCGGCATAATCAAAGAACATTTTCGGCACCCGGCGGCGGGCCTGGCGTTTCAGATCATCGATTGTCAGAGCGGTCGGCATGGGCTGAAATTCCTCTTCAAAATCGGGACGGCGCATGACCACCATCAAGCGCCTCATGCTGGCGCAGAAATATGGCGGGCAGGGTGGTTTGTACTCTTGCAGTCGTAGCGCTTTCAACCCTGCGTCGCCAAGGGGGATTTTGCGAGGTGATTGGTGCATTATAGGAATTATGAATATATTTTCATATAAATCTTTTGCGGCTTGACAAAATCCACCGCAATCTGTTTCTTTCGCGTCATTGTGATCGGCAATTTGGCTTAAGGCGGATTATTGAAAGCAATAAAATATTTTCATGATCGACGGGAGGCGATTCATGGCACTTCGTCATAAGTCAGCAGCAAATGATAGTGATCCTGTCTATGAGGTTTACAGTGGCGAGACCATAACCTCGTGGGTTGTCTCACCGCTCTTGGCAGACTATTTTCCGGGTGTGGCGGCGGTTGCGGAAGATCGGGCCAATTATCGTTTCATCAATGGCTTTGTGGCCGTGGGTGATCTGCCCTGCCGCAAGGCATTCTGGGCCACCATGGTGGGTCGTGAGATTGCGCCCGATGTCTCGTGGCAGCCATCGCATCTCAATTTGCCGGGGTCCAATCGGCGGGTGGAATTTACCAATTTCTGGCATATCCCCACCCATGTGCGACGTTGGCTGCGCGGTGGTTTTCGTGCAAACGCGGATCGTGCGTTAAACTTGCGGATCAGAACCTGCGGCGGCGTGCGCATTTTTGTCAACGGTGTGGAGCAGGTGCGGTTTGAGCCTTTTCGGCGCAATGTCGAATCGGTTGCCGATGTGAGTCTGCGGCTTGTGGCTGGCGAGAATGATATTCTGGTCCACACTGAGGATTTGGCCGAGCGCGACACCTTCTGGTTTGTCGAATTGGAGGTCACCGACGCACAGCCGATCACGGTGGTTTTGCCCGTTGCGCTGGATGGCGAAGAGGTCGCAAAGCTTGAGGCGCTGGTGCGCGGCGTGCGGCCATCGCGCGATGTGTTTGTGGGTGAGCCGCTGGAGCTGCTGTTCGATGTGGCTCCCGTGGATGATCTGGCGGTCGTGGTGGAGGTTTTCAGCCACGGTCATGATCGTGCCATTCTGGTCTCAACCACGGCAGTGCTCAAAGCCGGGGAAACACGGCTGCTGGTGCCGGAGGCAAAAGACTTGCCCGATGGCTATCACGGTGTCCGATTGCGCATGGGCAGCGGCGCTGGCAAGGTAAGCCGCGCCATTGATGCCGCCTTTCTCTCCGACGTGGCACCCCAACCGGGACCATCAACTTTGGCAGAGCGCAAACAGCAGGCTCTGGCCTATCAGGCGCGGCATGGCGCACCCCGGATTGGTCGGGTGCTGGCAATGGCCGCCAGCGGCAAGATGGACGAGGCGGTTGCGCGCACACTGGTGGATGACGCACTGGACTCCATCGATTGGCGCAAGGATTGTTCCGATTTCATCATGGTGCCGCTGCTGTGGCTGCTGACGGATTATGCCGAAATGCTGCCTGTCGATTTGCAGGAGCGGGTGCGGCAATCGGTGTTGAACTACCGCTACTGGGTGGATGAGCCGGGCAATGACACCATGTGGTTCTGGAGCGAGAACCATGTGCTGTGCTTTCACACAAGCCAGCTTTTGGCCGGGCAATTGCTGCCCGATGCGGTGTTTTCTGCCTCCGGGCGTACCGGACGTGAGCAGGTGGCGCTGGCAACGGAGCGCTTGGGCAAATGGTTTGATAGCGTGGAGGCCCATGGTCTGGCCGAGTGGAATTCTGCCGCCTATTACCCGATTGATTTCATTGGTTTGCTGGCCCTTGAAAAATGGGCGGAGCCTGAGATTGCCTCCCGCGCCCGCCATCAGCTCGATCTGATTTTCCGCATGATTGCGCTGCACACGCTGGCGGGCGTGCCCGCCGGATCGCAAGGGCGGGCCTATGATAAGGAGTTGCGGGCAGGCCCCTTGACCGAGCTTGCCCCCTTCGCCTGGGTGGCCTTTGGAAATGGCTGGCTGAACGGTGGGGTTGCCTCGCTGCCGATGTTTTGCGCCTCCGATTATGCGCCGCCCCCGGATGTGCTGGCGCTTGCGCAGCTGGAACCGGGGCGCTCGATTGAGGCCCGCTATGCCCAAGGGCTGGAAAGCGGCAAGCTGGTGCTGTTCAAAACCGAGGCGTCGCAGCTGTCCACCGTTGTTGATCACAAAACGGGCACGCGCGGTCATCAGCAGCATGTGCTGGATGTGCGGCTTGGTGGTCATCCCATGGCGCGGCTGTGGGTCAATAACCCCGGAGAGGATGATCCATGGGGCCATCAACGGCCATCCTATTGGGCAGGCAACGGCATTTTGCCACGGGTTGCCCAGCACCGCGACATCGCCTTGATGATTTTTGACAGCAACCAGAGTCGTTTGCCGCTGACCCATGCCTATATTGGCCGCGATGGTCTGGATGAGTTTGTGCTGGAACCCCATTGGCTGTTTGCCCGCTCGGGCCGGGGTTTTACGGCGCTCTACAATAGCCACGAACTGGAACTGGTTGAAGCTGGTGCCATGGCAGGTCGGGAAGTGCGCAGCCATGCGCCAATCTCTGGCTGGGTGGTGACGGTGGGAAGCGGTGACGAGGCCGCATTTCAGCGCTTTATCGACAATGCGCATGAAACCGTCATTCATTTTGATGTGCAAAACCTGACGCTGAGGGTCACACCGCCGAACGGTACGGTTTTGCAACTGACTTATGATGGCACGTTCCTGATTAATCAGCACAATCAACCGTTTGCCCACGAGCAGCCGGTGCCAGTTCTAACCTATGACAGCAGGGCCGCCAATGAGGATGCGGTTGGCCCGTTTTACCAATGAGGGGGTGAGGGAATGGATGGAATGAGCATGAACGGGGAAGCGTTGCGCCTGACCATAGATCGCGTGGCCGCAGCATTCAGCCGCCTGAAAGGTATTCAAGAAGGGCTGGCAGGTGAGGGCGCTGGCCGAGGCATCCAGTTTGATGAATGGGATTGGGAAGTGGGCGTAGGTCTCTATGGCTTCTTGCGCCGTGCCTTGGCATCCAACGACAAAGCGGCACTAGATGATCTGGTGGATTGGTACGCCATGCAGATTGGCCGTGGCCTGCCACCACGCCAGATCAACAGCACAGCGCCCATGTTGCCGCTGGCGATTCTGATTGAGCATGTGCACCGCCCTGATTTTACCGCTCTGGTACAGGATTGGGCCGATTGGCTGGTGAAAAGCCTGCCGAAAACCGAAGGCGGTGGCTTTCAGCACGTGGTCAAGGAACGGTTGAACGAGGGCGAGCTTTGGGATGACACGCTGTTTATGGCAGCCCTGTTTCTGGCCCGTGCAGGGGTATTCTTCAAGCGGCAGGACTGGGTTGATGAGGCCGTCTACCAGTTCATGATCCATGCGCGCTATCTGTCCGATCCTGTCATCGGGCTGTGGTATCACGGCTGGACGTTCCTTGGGCGGCATAATTTTGCCAAGGCCTTTTGGGCGCGTGGCAATGCCTGGATTACGGTGGCCATTCCCGAGCTGTTTTTTCTGGTGCCGGATCTGGCAGAGAAGGACAAACGGTTTTTGAGCCATGTGCTTGAAAGCCAAGTGCGGTCGCTGAAGGCCTTTCAACGGCCAGATGGTGCCTTCCATACGCTGCTGAATGATCCAACCTCGCCCACCGAAACATCGGCGGCGGCTGGCATTGCCTATGGCATTTTGCGCGGTGTCGAGGCAGGTATTCTGACCGAAGACGATAAGATTTGTGCCAAAAAAGCACTTCAGGCCGTGTTGCGCCAGATTGGCGAGGATGGCGTGGTTCATGGCGTGTCTGATGGCACGCCCATGGGTCATGATCTTGATTTTTATCGTAAAATTCCGAATTTACCGACCCCCTATGGACAGGCGCTGGTGCTGCTGTTGCTAACAGATGTGCTGGTTACCCAAGGAGCTAGTGCATGACCACCCCCCTCAATCTTTCCGTAACCTCCATTGACCACGACAATACGGCTGGCATCCAGGTGGTGATTGATCGTGTCTCCGAAGCTGGCGGCGGCATGGTCACCTTGCAGGCGGGCCTGCATGTGGTGGGTGGTTTGCGGCTTAAATCCGGGGTGGAGTTGCATCTGTCGGAAGGTGCGGTGTTAAAGCCAATCCCGGATTACGAGGCCTATGCGGACAATATCGTCGATGTGATTGCCGAAAAATCCAACCGCGCCATGATTGTTGCGAGCCGCGTGCAGGATATTGCGATCACGGGGCCGGGGCGGATTGATGCGGGCGGCGACCATTTCATCACGGGCGATGATGCGGTGGTTGGCACCTTCATTCCGGCAGAATTTCGGCCGCGTGTGCTGGTGGTGGAATATTGCCGCAATGTGCGGCTGCACAGGCTTGAGGTGCTGAATTCACCCATGTGGACCCTGCATTTTGTCGATTGCGAAGACCTGTCGGTGCAAAATGTGCGGGTGATAAACAATCGCCGCTTGCCGAATACCGATGGCATGGTGTTGGACGCCTGCCGCCGGGCAACCATTGAGAATTGCCATATCAACACCGCCGACGACGGCATTTGCCTGAAAACCAGTGCCGGACCAGACGGGCAGGCCATTGGTCGCTGCGAGGATATTGTGGTGCGCAACTGCACCGTGTCCAGCGTCAGTTGTGCTTTGAAAATCGGCACGGAATCCTTTGGCGATTTCACCAATGTGGTGTTTGAAGATTGCAGGGTTGAGCAATCCAACCGCGGGCTTGGCATTTTTTCACGCGATGGCGGGCGAGTGTCCAATGTGCGGTTTTCGCGTATTGATCTCGATTGCTTTGAAACACCCGATGGTTTCTGGGGCTCTGGCGAGGCGCTGACAGTGACGGTGGTGGACCGTGTTGCTCATCGGCCTGCCGGGGCCGTGACCCATCTGGTGGTGGAAGACATCACCGGCACCATGGAAGGGGCCGTGACATTGGTGGCAACCGCAGCATCGGGCATTTATGATGTCCAGCTGCAACGGATGCATCTGGTTCAAAAGGCTGGAAGGCTGGGAACCGGCCTTCGCTATGATCTGCGCCCCACCAATGCCGATCTGGCTCCGGCACCAGACGCGCAAGGCCGCGCCAATGCTTGGACCCGTGGCTCCGATGGCCGCATTGTTGGCCTGCTGGATTACCCCGGCGGCATGCCTGGTGCTTTTGTGCAGGGCGTAACCGGGCTTGTGGTTGAGGACGTGAAGTTTGAACGGCCTCAGCCTTTGCCACAAGGCTGGAACCGTCAGGATCTTGTGCAGCACGTGGCGGCTTAAGGTTTTTCGAAGCGCCTTCAATCACTCTGTCGGGGCGGGGCAATGCTGCCCCGCAAGATCAGTTTGCAGCCTAGCTCCAGCCTGTGGGCGGGCCGCAACGGGTCGCTGGCCACCACCCTCTGCTCCATCAGACTTATCGCCGCAGCTCCCAGGCGGGCCGATGGCAATTGCACTGTGGAGAGTGGTGGGGTGCTGAATTCGGCGGGCATAATGTCATCGCAGCCCATCACTGATAGATCGCCGGGAACACTGATACCCGCATCGCGCAATGCTTTCAGGCAGCCAAGGGCGAGATTGTCGGCGGCGCAAAAAATCGCAGTGGCACCCTTGAGGGTCGGGTCTTTGACCATCAAGGCTTTTATGGCTTTTTCACCTTCCTCCGGCTCAAAGCTTGCGGCTTCCACTATCATATCAATGGGCACGGGCAAGTTGACGGCTAAAAACGCATCGATATAGCCATCCAGTCGGCGGCGGATGGTGGTGCGCCCCGGCCAGGTTAAATGCAGGATGCGACGATGCCCAAGCGACAAAAGATGCTCAGTCGCCTGCCGCGCACCAAAGCGATTTCCGGCGGTTACCGTATCCACCAGCATGGCCGGGTCTTCGCCATTGATGATCACGGTTGGGATTGGCAAATGGGTGATGCTGCGAATAAGCTCGGGTCGATCATCATTAAGGATGACAATGCCATCCACAGTTTCTGTCTGAGTCAAGCGCTTGATTTCGCTGGCATCAATGCGGTTGCCGGGGCTGATGGACGGAACAATGCGGATGGCTCTGCGCTCGCATTCCTGCCGCAAACCATTCATCACGGTCCAACTGACCATGTTTAGGTCGCTTTGCGGGGCGGCGTCGCCGGTGACGGCAAGAACAATTGCGCGCAAACTGGCAATGGAGGCCTTGTTGCGACGCTTTTCCAGATAGCCGAGCCGTTGCGCACATGCAATAACCCGATCACGCACTTCATTGGTTAAAGGGGCCGTACCATTCAGGGCATGAGAGGCAGTGCTCAAAGAAACACCCGCCTCAAGAGCAACCTCGCGTAAGCCAATTTTCGTCTTCACGCTTCCTCCCACTTGTTCTATTGCAGCATAGATTGCCCCATGATCCGCTTACCTAAATGGTTTTAAAGAAAAATTCCAAAAAATCATCAGGATATTCCGAACGCATGGGGCAGGGAGCCTCGCGTTACGACTGAACGTATAATCTGCGTTCTCGGGTTAAGTCAAAGATCTGAACGCCATCTTTGGGGCGGGTTCGATTGCGCCATTTGGGATGTTTCAGCGTGTAGGTTACGTCGTCATACCCCGCCTGCCAATGCTCATTCACAGTTGTGCGCGAAAATTCGGCATCAGAAGCGTGGGTTGCGTGGGCGGCGCGGCGATGGATCAGATGCACGATAGTGACATCATATTCATGCCCAATGGAGCGCAGGACTTTCGCATCATCATTGTCCTGGAACTCCGGCGGCAACTGATCCAAAAGCCGTTTTGCCGCGCGCCGTACAACCTGACGCTTGGCAAAGTCGTCCGTATTCATACGGGTTCGGCTGGAATAGCGAATTTCCTTGGTGCGGCTTTCGACTTCGGATTGGTTTTTAGGCAGATTGCCACGGGCACTGAACAAGTCCACCTGAAAAATATCCAAATCCCGCTCGCTGTCATTGTTTTCCAGCACATGTTGCAGCGGCGTGTTGGACACCAGGCCGCCATCCCAATAGTAGCGCCCGCCAATTTCCACGGGCGGAAAGCCCGGCGGCAAGGCACCGGAGGCGGCAATATGGCGAACATCAATCTTGGTGTGGCGATTATCAAAATAGGCAAAATTGCCGGTTTTGACTTCGACAGCGCCCAGACTGAGCCGGGTTGAGCCGCTGTTGAGCAGCTTGAAGTCAATCAACTCTTCCAGCGTCTTGAGCAAGGGACCTGTATCATAAAAGCTGATATTGGATTCGGGGTTGAACAGCCATTGGTAGGGTGTTTGCAGCCGAGGTGAGAAAAAGCCCGGAATGCCAAACATGGCACCCGCGGCGGCGGCCATATCGTTGGTGGTGCGACGCATCGCGTCATCCTGTTTGCCGAGATCGTAAACCAGGTTGGACGACACCATGTCCCAGAACGATCTGAGATTTTCCAAACGCTTCTCGCGCGGGCTGCCAGCAATAATGGCAGAATTGATCGAGCCAATCGATATGCCCGCAAGCCATTGAGGATCAATATCGTGAGCATGCAGCGCCTCATAGGCTCCGGCCTGATAGGCCCCGAGCGCGCCGCCACCCTGAAAGACGAAAATACGGTCTGTACTTAAATTCGTTGCAGTTTCCGACATATGCGCGAACATCCATTCCGTTTGTTGCGATGCGGCAACATTATCCAGATATGGCGGATGGCGCTACTGTTTAAAAACAGGGGATGTGCACGAAAATGTCATGAAAAGATCGCCATAGACTCTATGGCGATCTCGATATTTTTAATTTTTGGCAGCTTATTGGCTCAGATCAAGCACGATACGGCCATCAATCTTACCCTCGCGCATGCGATCAAAAATGGCGTTGATGTTTTCAATCTTGTCCCAGGAAAAATGCGCAGCAACTTTGCCTTCTCCGGCAAACACCAGCGATTCCTCAAGATCCTGCCTCGTGCCGACAATGGAGCCACGCACGGTGATGCGCTTGAGAACCGTGTCAAACACCGGCAGCGAGATAAAGCCCGGTGGCAAGCCAACCAGCGCCATGGTGCCCTTGGCGCGCAAGAAGCCATAGGCCTGTTCCATCGCCTTTGGCGACACAGCTGTCACCAGCGCGCCGTGCACGCCACCAGTCGCCTTCTGCACCTGCTCAATGGCGTCTGTGGCACGGCCATTTACAATCACATCCGCACCTAGCTTTTTGGCCAGAGCCAGCTTGTCGTCGAAAATATCGGCGGCAACCACATGCATGCCCATGGCCTTGGCATATTGCACGGCCATGTGGCCCAGCCCGCCGATGCCCGAAATCACCACCCATTCGCCGGGGCGCACTTCGGTTTCCTTCAGGCCCTTGTAGACAGTTACGCCAGCGCACAGCACCGGGGCAGCCGGGCCAAACTCCAGATTATCCGGCAGGCGACCGACGTAATCGGGGTCTGCAAGGCCATATTCGGCAAAAGTGCCGTTGACAGAATAGCCGGTGTTTTGCTGCGATCCGCACAAGGTCTCCCATCCCGTGCGGCACGGTGTGCAGCAGCCGCAAGCGGTGTGCAGCCAAGGTACGCCAACGCGATCCCCTTCCTTGATACGGCTGACGCCTGCGCCAAGCTTTGCGACATAGCCAACGCCTTCATGGCCGGGAATGAAGGGCGGCGTCGGTTTAACCGGCCAATCGCCTTCAATGGCGTGCAGATCGGTGTGGCAAACGCCCGTCGCTTCATATTTGATCAGAACCTGACCGGGGCCTGGCTCCGGTATGGCAATTTCCTCGATGTTCAAAGGCTTGCCAAACTCCCGCAAAACGGCGGCTTTCATCATCGTAGCCATGATTTCCTCCAAGAAATCTATTTGGTCGCAATAGAAGCCCCTGCGGAGCAATCCCTGCAGGGGCCTTGGTGAGACGTTATCCGATGATGGGCATGGCCCTTTTGATTGAGGTCAAACCTATCGAATTAAGGGTGACGATTTGAGCAATCTGTCACGCCAGATTGTGCTTGAGAAATGCAATGGTGCGGGACCATGCCAGATCTGCGGCTTTTTTGTCGTAGCGTGCGGATGAGGTGTCATTGTTGAAGGCATGGTTGACACCGTCGTAGATGAAAATCTCCGGCTTTTGGCCATTGGCCTGCAAAGCGGCTTTGAACGCATCAATACCAGCGTTGATACGCTCGTCCAGCCCGGCATAATGCAACATCAGCGGGGCCTTGATGGCGGCCACCTGATCGGTCTTCGGCTGTGCGCCGTAGTATGCGACGCCGGCTCCAAGCTTGGGTGAGGCTACGGCCAATTGATTGACCAGCCCACCGCCCCAGCAAAAGCCGACTGCGCCAACCTTGCCATTGGTGGACTTTAACGTGCTCAGATAGACCCGGCTGGCTTCGGCATTTTTGACCGTGGTTGCCATATCCAGTTTGGGAAACATATCGCGAGCGGTGTCTTCATTCTCGGGCGTGCCGCCCAGAGGCGATAGAAAATCCGGTGCCAGAGCCAAAAACCCTTCCAGCGCCAAGCGCCGTGCCACATCTTCAATATGCGGGTTTAAACCACGGTTTTCGTGAATGACTATCACGCCCGGTAGCGGTTTATCTGCAGCCTTGGGGCTGACCAGATAGCCCTTCATGTCGCCGCCCGCGCCGGGATAGGTGACAAGTCCGCTTTTCAGACGTTCATCCGTGTCCGCAACCTGTGAAGCGCTCGCCTTGTTGGCGGCAAGCAAGGGCATAATGGCCGCAGCTGCGGCTCCAGATCCTGCGAGTTTGGTCAGCTTTTCCATAAAGCCCCGGCGATCAAGGCTGAGGTGGGTGTATTCATCATAGGCATTGATCATCGCCTGGGTGATCTGCGGTTTATCCATGGTCTTCCTCCTCTGTTCTGTCAGAAGACATAGAAAACCCGGATCAACAGGTAATGTCGACCCGGGTTTTTATTTTTCACGTGTCTGTGACGGTGGGCTTATACAGCGCCGGGATAGTTCGGGCTTTCGCGGGTAATCGTCACGCCATGCGGATGGCTTTCACGCAGGCCTGCGCCGGAAATGCGCACAAAGGTGGCCTTTTCCTGAAAGTCGATAATATCCTTGCCGCCAACGTAGCCCATGGCAGCTTTGAGGCCGCCTGCCAGCTGATGCAGAACCGCCGAGACCGGGCCTTTGTACGGCACCTGACCTTCAATGCCTTCCGGCACCAGTTTCAAGGTATCGCGCACTTCTGCCTGGAAGTAACGGTCGGCGGAGCCGCGCGCCATGGCACCGACAGAGCCCATGCCACGATAGGCCTTGAACGAACGGCCCTGATAGAGGAACACTTCGCCCGGGCTTTCATCGGTGCCAGCCAGTAGCGAACCAACCATCACAGCCGATGCACCTGCGGCAATGGCCTTGGCCAAATCGCCGGAGAATTTCACACCACCATCGGCAATTACTGGAATGCCATGCTTGTGGGCTTCTTCCACGGCAGCCATAATGGCAGCCAGCTGAGGAACGCCAACACCTGCCACAATACGGGTGGTGCAGATGGAGCCGGGACCAATACCCACCTTGACGCCATCAGCGCCCGCATCAATCAAAGCCAGCGTGCCAGCGCCCGTTGCTACATTGCCCGCAATCACCCGAACCGAGCCAGAGAGCTTTTTGACGGCGGTGACAGCATCCAGAACGCGCTGGGAATGGCCGTGGGCGGTATCTACCACAATCACGTCCACACCGGCATCGAGCAGTCGCTCGGCGCGTTCAATGCCATCTTCACCCGTAGAAATGGCGGCAGCTGCGCGAAGCCGTCCCTGCGTATCCTTGGCGGCATGGGGATTGAGCTGGGTTTTCTCAATGTCCTTGACGGTGATGAGGCCAACGCAACGGCCATCATTGTCCACCACCAGCAGCTTTTCGATGCGGTTGGTGTGCAAAAGGCGCTTGGCTTCCTGCTGATCCACGCCATCCTTGACGGTGATGAGGTTTTCTTTCGTCATCAACTCATGGATTTTCTGGGAATGGTCAGAGGCAAAGCGCACATCGCGGTTGGTCAAAATGCCCACCAGACGGCCCGGACGCGCGCCATTTTCCACCACCGGAATGCCGGAGATGCGGTGCGTTTTCATCAAGGACAGCGCTTCAGCCAGCGTCGCTTCCGGGTTGATGGTGACAGGGTTGATCACCATGCCGCTTTCAAATTTCTTGACTTGACGAACCTCTTCGGCCTGCTCAACCGGCGTCAGATTGCGGTGGATAACGCCAAGACCGCCAGATTGCGCCATGGCAATGGCCAGACGGCTCTCTGTGACGGTATCCATGGCCGAGGAGAGAATCGGCAGAGACAGCTCGATGTCTTTGGCGATGCGGGTGGAGATGTTGGTTTGTCCCGGCATCACTTCAGAATGCCCCGGCTGCAAGAGGACATCGTCAAAAGTGAGCGCTTCAGCGCCGGTTGCCGATATTACGATGCGTGCCATGCCAATTTCCTTCGTGTGGATAGACAGAGTCCACCGGGAGATGATTCATCAACCGGTTTGCTTCTGCATGAAATGCTTGGAAGTTGGCGAGGGCTGGTAACACGTTCATGACAGGAAGGGAATAGCAAAAGAAACAGTTGTGCAGGATCACCACAATCTCACGTTATTTTGCTTAAATCCTGATGCTGGCAGGCGACAATGACCTGTGCCAGAGCTTCCATATCCGCATGGCGGGCGCTGGAGCGCCGCCAGATCAAACCGATTTCACGATAGGGAGCCGGTTCAGCGAAAGGCAGAATTCGAATCTTGTTGCGGCTGGTCTCTGTCTCAATCGCCATTTCGGGAATAAGCGTCATGCCCATGTCATGGGCGACCATTTGCAGCAATGTGGTCATAGATGTTGCGCCGAAATTCAGCAAGCTTTTCTTGTTGGCCGATTTGCAAACCGCCAAGGCCTGATCCCGCAAGCAATGGCCTTCTTCCAGCAGCAGCAACCGGTCCACATCTACTTCGGTTTGTACCAGGGGGGAGGTTAGGATTGCCTCGTTATTGTCAGTGACGGCCATGAAAAAACGGTCCATTAACAGGCTGCGGGCCACAAGGTTGTCGGCCTCGACCGGAAGGGCGGCAACAATGGCGTCCAACCGGCCTTCATTGAGATCGGCAATCAGCCGATCCGTGACCGCTTCCTTCAGCTCGATTTCGATCAACGGATGCCGCTCGCGCAAAGTGGGCACGATCTTGGGCACCATATAGGGCGCGACCGTTGGAATAATGCCAATGCGCAGCAGGCCTTCCAGCGTGCCTAAATTTTCCTGAGCGGCTCGTTCCAACTGATCAATCGATTGGAGCACGGCCCGCACATGGGTCAAAATTTCCTTGCCTTTGGCTGTCAATAATGTGCTGCCTTTTGTCCGCTCGATCAGCATCACGCCCAGGTGCTTTTCCATTTCCATAATTTGTGCGGACAAAGCCGGTTGGCTGACATGGGCCAAAACAGCCGCCCGGCCAAAATGCAAAGTCGTGGCTACGGCATCAAAATAACGCATTTGGCGGAGTGTCAGCATGATTGGTTTTTCCGATCTCATTTCACATTCAATACGATTGGAAATTATCGGCAGTCAATGAAACATCGATGTTGTTGAAGCGTAGAAACGTCCCCACAATCTCTCGCGCACAATGGCAAGGTGGCGAGGGCAAGGTGTCGAGAAAGTCTTTCGGCAGCTTGGAGGGTGGTGACTTAAGATTGCGAATTTCAAAATGGTACAACTATTTTGTAGCTTCGCCCCGCGAGCGATATTCCTGCGCCGGTCAGCGTATCAAAAAGGTGTCAGGCCGACAGTTTTTATTGAGTTTTGAAATAATTGTTCTGTAATGGAACGGTTTGAGCCATTTAGGCACGGTTCGTCTCCTGCGTTTTCCATGGAGTTTACCACCCCGCATTAATAAAAACTGAACGCCCTTCCGTTAGAGCCATGACCTGTGTTCCACATGACGCGGAACGAATCCTGCAAGTGTACGACGGGACAGTTATGGCCATGAAGCTGCCGAATGAAGCGTCGCGGATTAGCCCGCGCAAACAACCAAAGCAGAAGCGCAGTATCAAGCGCTTCGAGACTATCCTGGAATCTGCCCAGTCACTTATCATCACGCATGGCGTTGCACAGATGAAAATGACGGACATTGCCACACATGCAGGTGTTCCAGTTGGTTCTGTCTATCAATTCTTTCCCGAGAAGGCCGCAATTCTAAAGGTCATTCTGGATGTGCGCCTGAGCGCTCTGACGCAAGGTATTAAGGTCAGGTTAACAGATGTGCGCAGTGAGGCCGACGCCCGGGCGCGCATTGTTGATCTGATTGACGATGGCGCGTGGATTCATTTGCATGATCCGCTGTGTAGGGAACTGTGGATTGCCACGTCGATTGATCCGGAATTGGGCCATCTGCAATATCAGACCCATGAAAGCATCGGCGCGCTTGCCTTCGATGTTCTCGGCCCCTTTGCCAGCGATCAGCAAAGCGCTTGCAAGCGCGATCGGTTTATCCTTGCATCGTTGTTGACGGGCTCGGTCTTGCGCTGCCTTGCTGAGGGCAATGATCGGGCTGGGGCGCTTCTGGACGAATGGAAAAAGCTTGTCTGCGACATCTTACTGTCGCCAGGCAAAGCCGCCGCAGCGGATAGGTAACCAGGTTTCGGGAAAGTGTCCCACGGTTTTTCCACGAGAACTTGCTTGAATCAATGATCTACCATCCGGGAATCATATGCCCCGGTCGAAGGCGTGGATAGTGGCGGCCATAGGACTTGGTGTCGCTCTCGAGGTCGTCATCGATGGCAATTGGTGTGATATTATCCAGACAGGCAGCAATGTGATCGGTGATCGCATTCATCAGCGATGGCGAAAGGCCGGGCCGCTTCATAAGGCCAATCTGCACGGGCGGCAGTGGTGGAAATCCATCGCTTTGTGCCAGCACTTTCATACCGCTGCGCAGTGCAGATTCCGGCAAAACCGAAATGGCCAAGCCGGATAAAACCGCAGCGGCGACAACAGTGGAAGACCAGCTGGTGAACAGAATCTGATAATCCCGGCCATCTGCATCCAGTGCCGAGCACGCAAGCTGGCGCCAATTGCAATCACGTCTCCCGACGGCAAGCGGCACAGGTGCATTGTCCTTGAGGGCGTGGTTGGCAGAGCCGACCCAGCACAGCGGTTCTGATCGCAGCACATCAGACTGCCGGGCAGCGGGATTGTGGGTGACAAGCGCAATGTCCAACTCGCCGCGTGCCATTTTTTCCGCAAGACTCGCAGATGGTTCGCACACAATGTAAAGCTCGACATTGGGGTGCGTCTTGGCAAATCGCCCGATGATCTCCGGCATATAGCGGTCGGCATAGTCATCCGGTGTGCCAATCCGCAAGGTGCCTTCCAGCCGGTTGTCATCAAAGGCGGCCATGGCTTCGCTGTTGAGGCGGATAATGCGGCGCGCATAATTCAACAGTTTGTCGCCCTCGGCAGACAGCCGGTTGCCACGCCCATCCTTGATAAACAATTGCTTGCCAATCCTCTCTTCCAGACGTCGCATCTGCATGGACACGGCAGATTGGGTTTTGAAAACCCGCGTGGCTGCTTTGGTGAAGCTGCCAGTGTCAACAATGGCAACGAAGGTTTGAAGCTGGTCAATATCAAGGGGAGCGGACATCGTTCACATTCCATCAGAAGGATTGATGATTATCATTAGAAACATTCGTTGGACTGATCAATAGAAAATTGGCATTTTCGTCCTAATGCATCGATCCAAACGGAGGCGACAGCCGAGTTTGGAAAAATCGATGCATAAACAAAAGGCTAGTGCACTATAGCATGAACGAAGTGAATGCGTCAGTGCACTTGCAACACGTCAACCGGCACGGCGCATCGCCTGCCCTCCCAACCCTTTTCCAGCCGTTCCCGCCCTCACATGTCGGGGTGACGGTTTTTCTCGTGCCAACGCAAAGGATGATGATCATGCGCACGACGCAACAGGCCACAGATCGTATGATGATGGATGTACGGACGGTTTCAACGACCGCCATTCTCAATGCGATGTCTCAGCTCAAAGCGGTCATTCGTGCCTTGCGTCATCGCAGCCTTGCGCAAAGCCTAGCCGAGTTGGACGATTATTTGCTGAACGACATCGGTTTGACCCGTGCCGAGCTGGAGGGTGAGCTGTTGAAGGAAAAATACTTGAGCGATCCGACCATCAAGCTCGCCGAATATGCAGGTGTTCGCGTGAAGAAACAGGTGCCAAGGCTGTCGTTGGGCTGAAATCCACCGGCGCGTCTGCTGCCATGTCCCTCGGCATGCCCCTTTGTCATCGAGGCTGCGCCGTATTTGAACCGAACTTTCGAGATCCCCGCAGGGTAAAATGCCAATGAACCCTGCTTTTGCCCGGCAACAGCCGTCTGTTGCCGGGCCTTTTCTTGCTCAGGCTCACGCACTGACGTCTATCAGGCAAATGGAGACCATGGCTTTACGCCTTGCCACTCTGCGGCGGTTCGGGTGGGGTTTCGGTCTGTGCCGTGGGAGAGGCCTTGAACGGAGTGTCGTTCACATAGGTTTCGAAGATTTTTTCCATGCTCTTTTGATAGTTTTTCTGCACTTCAAGGCCGCTATCAAACATAGTATTGATCATTTCAGCCATGACCTGCTTGGCCTCTGGCTCCTGTTTCGGCTTGGTTTTGGGCTCAGGTGTCTGGCCCAAAGAGGTGTTGACCATCTCTTGCCATGCCTTGGCATAGGGATTGTCAAGGAAGGGATTGGGTGCCGCTTCCGGCTTTGGCGCGGGCTTCGCCTGCGCAACACCCATCATGTCTTTCCACGCGTTGACAAAGGGGTTGTCAAAGGGATCAAGCGATGATTTCGGCGGTGATTTCGGTGCAAATCCTGTCGCTTCCAGCCATTGCTGCACCATCGGAGCCATGGGTGCGGCAGAAAACGGACTGGTGGCCGCGGACATCTGTCCCAGCCCTTGCTTCAACAGGCCACCCATGATGGTGTCAGCCATGGTGGGCAGCATGCTTTTCAGAATGTCTTGACCGATCCCTGTGACCTGAGCCGCTTGAGCGGCGATGGCGCGGGATACGTCTTTCGAGCCAAACAATTGCTGCAGCACCTGATTGCCGTCGGCAACGCCCTGCGGCGTGAAGGCCTTACTCAAATCCTCGAAATACTGACTATAATTGCCCGATGACATCGCCGAAAACAGACCCGACAAATCATAAGGGTTGGTGACGGTGCGTTTCAGGCCAGACGAAAAGGCTGGCATCAAAGCCGCCAGCGCTTGCGCAACCTGCTCCTGAGCCAAGCCGAATTGTTTGCCCAAAGCGTCCATGGCGGCACCATTTTGCGCTCGAAGCATCATGTCAAACAGTGGCATCATCAGCATCCATCCCCTTGTGCGCCGTCTTTTTGCAATTTGCCATTCTCAACATGGTGCCGAGACGGTTCGCAAGAAGAGAAAAATATGACACCGACTTATGCGCGTCTTCATCGACGCGGGCGCTGTCACCTAGACAGTATAACGGGAAAAACCTGCCTGCAAATGGCTTTTTCAGTGTTCGCACAAGGGTTTCTGTCGAAAATGCCTTTCTGTGAATAAAACCAACGCGTGTGATCAATATTGATAAGCGGAAAACACCCCGTCCACCGACTTGCCCCATTGATGGGCGTAGCTGTCCAGCATGGTTTCAGCCACGGTACGGCCGGTTTCCGCAATGGTGTGCAGCGGCGCGAGATAGATCGATTCGTCCTCACCCGCTGCGTTCAACCTTGCCCGCGCCTTCAGACCAGCCTCGGAAATGGCCAAGGTTTCGCGCACGATATCCAGAGCGCTGTGACCTGCGATTTTTGCGCTCAAGCCTTGCGTCGGCACTGCATCGCGCAAGGCACGGACCGATTCGAAATCCCATCCGGCCGTCAATGCGTCCGTTGCGGCCAGAGCGGCATCGTCATAGAGCAACCCAACCCAATAGGCAGACAGCGCCGAAATATGGCTTTTCGGGCCGCAATCGGCCCCGCGCATTTCCAGAAAACGCTTCAGTCGCACATCGGGAAACAGGGTGCCGAGGTGATTAGTCCAGTCCCCCAATGTGGGCTGCCAAGCGCTGATTTCGGTCTTCAGCGCGCCATTCATGAACTGGCGGAAGGTCACATGGGTGCAATCGTGATAGCGCCCATCGCGCATCACGAAATACATCGGCACATCCAAAGCCCAGTTGGCATAATCCCCAAAGCTGAAATCGGGCTGGAAGATGAATGGCAAAAGGCCAGAGCGGGTATTGTCCGTATCGCGCCAGATTTCGCCGCGCCACGATTGCATGCCGTTTGGCTTGCCCTCTGTGAAGGGTGATGCAGCAAACAGGGCCGTGGCAATGGATTGCAGCTTGGTGGATACCCGCATTTTGGTGCGCATATCCGCCTCGGATGAAAAGTCGAGATTCACCTGAATGGTCGAGCTGCGATACATCATGTCCAGCCCGTTCTTGCCCACTTTGGGCATATAACGGGTCATGATCTCATAGCGGGATTTGGGCATTTTCGGTGTTTGCGCCAGACTCCAGAGCGGGCTTCCGCCCATGCCTAGAAAGCGGATGCCCATGGGCTCGGCGATCTGCTGCAAAACCTCAAGATGATGCGAGGTTTCGGCTTCTGTCTCGTGCAGGGTTTCCAGAGGTGCGCCCGATAGCTCAAACTGGCCGCCCGGCTCAATGGAAATCGCCCCTTCGCCCTTGCCGCCGGCAAGTCCAATGATGTGCTCGCGGTCCATAATTGGCTCCCAGCCGAGCTTTTCCTGCATGCCGGTCAACAGCGCATGGATGCTGGCATCGCCAAAATAGGGAACGGGCGCATGGTCAGCCGTGAAAAAACCGAATTTTTCATGCTCGGTCCCCAGCCGAAAGGTTGATTTCGGCTTGGCACCTTGTGCCATGTAGTCGGCCAATTCCTCAATCGAGGTCAAAGGCGTGTCATCAGTGGTATCACGGGCCATGGAGACGACCTTGTTCTATCGATTTCGTTTCACTGCACAATTGTGCTCATCTCTGGTATTCCAGATCGGCATCATGCAGCAGGCTTTCTGTTTTCTGACCCACGTCAGATGGCAATCCGGTCAGGTTGATAGGGCGTAATCCAAGCGCTGTGCAAGCGAATTTTACGATTTTGCCGTTCAGTAATATTGAACGAACGGCCAAAGATCATGTCATTATCATTTCCAGTCACCGGAAATGGCTTGCACAACTGCCAATGCCGCAACGGCTGCGGTGTCGGCACGTAAGATGCGTGGACCAAGAGGAATCGCTGTTACAAAAGCGCAAGCGCGCAGCAGCGCGCGTTCTTCGTCGGAAAAACCGCCTTCGGGGCCAACGAGCAGGGCCAATTTTTTCTCGGCAATACCTTGCAGGATGGAGACGGGATTGTTGGTGGCGCTATCTTCATCACAAAAAATAATGCGGCGATCCCCCGTCCAGCTTTCCAGCAGGTCTTTCAGTTTGACGGGTGGCGTCACCTCGGGCAGGGTCAGAATGCCGCATTGTTCTGCCGCCTCAAGGGCGTTGGCTTGCAAGCGCTCCAGACTGCCGATCTTGCCCTGAACATGCTGGGTGATGACAGGCTGCAGGGTGCCCGCGCCCATTTCCACGGCCTTTTGCACCAGATAATCCATCCGCCCCACTTTGAGGGGCGCGAACAGAAACACCAGATCGCTTGGTTCCGGTTGAGGCCGCACCTGTTGCGAGGGTGTCAAAAGAATGCGCTTGCGGGTGGGAAAGCTGAGGCCCGCCTGCCATTCACCATCGCGGCCATTGAACAGCAGAACCTGCGCGCCCTCTACCATGCGCAACACATTGGCAAGGTAATTGAACTGATCGGCTGTCGCCTCAATCGGCGTATCCTGGCCAAGGTCTGCACTGACGTGCAATCGTTGCATCCGGTAATTTGCCCGCACGGCAACTCCTCATTCTTGTCTGGTCTTAATCGTTAGGAAATCAGCGCAACCATAATGCGATAAATCACAGCTGCAAGCCCGGCCGAGATCGGCAATGTCACGGCCCAGGCTCCCATGATGGTCAAAATATGCGAACGGCGCACCAGATAGCGTCGCTTTTGCTCGTCAATATTATCAGGCTTCAGCTTTTTCGAGGACCATTCGGCCGATTTCATCCGCAAATAGTCCATCCGTCTGCGGGAGTTTTTGGCATACCATTCGCGAAAAAATCCGATGCCAAAAACGGCGCCGATGGCGATATGGGTGGTGCTGACAGGAAGGCCCAGCGAGGAAGCAGTGATCACTGTGATCGCCGATGACATGGAGACACAATAGGCCCGCATTGGGTTCAGTTTGGTGATCTTGCTGCCCACGAGCTTGATCAGGCGCGGCCCGAATAGCAAAAGGCCGACAGAGATGCCAAACGCGCCAATGACGACCACCCAGAAGGGAGCCGATTCCATCTGGTGGACATCAGCATCGCGGATGACGTGAATGATTCCCGCCAGCGGGCCAATGGCGTTGGACACATCATTGGCACCATGGGCAAATGACAGCAGTGCCGCAGAACCAATCAGGGGTGTGCGAAACAGTTTGCGGAGCGACTGATTGCGGTTTTCCATCCCTTCGGCCTGTTTGGACACGACCGGCACGCTGGTGATCCATGTCAGGAAGCCGGTGATCACACCCAAAAATGCCGCGCCGGGGGATAGAAAGCTGAAACCTTGTCCCGTGGTTCGCAGGCTGAGATAACAGGTGAAAGAGCCAAGCATCACGCCATTCAAAATCGGGACCCAGCGCTTGGCGGCAACGATTTTATCCGCCCGGTACACAATGAATTCGTAGATCAGATACAGGATGAAAGCCGCAATCATTGCCCCGAGAACAGGCGAGATCATCCAGCCAATGGTGATGTTGGCGATGACGTGCCAATTGATGGCGTGCGAGCCAACCGCCGAGGCCGCCGCCCCCAAAACGCCGCCGACAATGGAATGGGTGGTTGAAATCGGCGCATTCGCCCAGGTGGCAATATTGATCCAGAGCGCCGCAGCCAGAAGAGCAGCCATCATGATCCAGATGAACGTCTTGGGATCGGTGACAGTCCATGGGGCAACGATGCCGGACGAGATTGTCGCTGTGACGTTACCACCGGCAATGAAGGCTCCAGCAATCTCAAAGGTGGCGGCCATCACCAAAGCCAAGCTCATGGTGATGGCGCGTGCACCAACGGCGGCCCCGACATTGTTGGTCACGTCATTGGCACCAATGTTCATGGCCATATAGGCCGCCAGCGCGGACGCCGCGATCACCACACCAGCCTGTGACTGATTTTGGATAAAGCTCAGCCCCAACAGGCTGGCGGCAATCAGGAAGATCAGCGCCACACCAAGCGGAGCCAGTGAGCGGCTCACGTGTTGGCTCGCCTGCTCCAGAAAGGTCAGTCGATCAAGATCCTTGTCAAGCGTTGGCTTGGCGCGCTTTGGGGTGACGGTATTCATGCGATCGGAAATGGCTCATTGAAAAACGGCAAAGAGGGTTTTGAGGTGAATGTCTTTCGACGTTGACGCTTTGCGTCGCCCTTTCTGCGCGATATCAGGAGCGAGTTACGCGCCGCATCAACGGGCTTGGCCCATTTTTACAGCATCTCGTTTACGCGAAAGCGACAGCAAATGAAATAAACGTTTCAATTGCGGTTCACGTACGCGCTCTGCGGCCTCTTCGCAACTCACCCATTCCAATCGGCGCGTACCTTTTTCGGGGTAATTTTCCAACATCTCCTGGACACGCAGAAGATAGACTTTGACCTCGCACGGGACTTTCATGCCGCCGGGCATGACTTTATCATACATATAGGAGCCAAAACTCTCTTTGTCAGCCTTGCCCTTGACGCCAGCCTCTTCAAAGGCTTCGCGTTCAGCAACCGCGTGGGATTTTTTGGACCCCATGGGCCAACCTTTGGGAATCACCCAGCGTCCCGTTTCCCGGCTGGTGATGAGCAAAACCTCAATGTCGCTTGGCCCGCCGCCTTCAATCTGCCTGTAGCAAAGCGCGCCGAATTGCTGCTTCGGCGGACGCCGAAACATTAATTCCAATTCGGACAAGATGCGGTTGATAACGGCCAAAAAACGAGGTCCTTTACTTTTCAGAATCATAATATATCGAATCTTCGCATAAACTTCGCTATGATTCTTGATTAACGACGCCGCACGGCTGACGTTTGTGGAATAGGTGATGATGCCACTGTGGATAAAGCCATTCAGCGACATGTCGATCATGTGTTGTATGGGGAGCAGGTTAGGGCGCAATTGACAGTCAACACTGTCCTCATTCGCGCTGCCAGTCACGGCTCAGTCGCGTGCCTTACACCAATTGGCAGAAATTGCATCTTTAAAATCGGATATCAGCCGGTTTTTGTGTGCTTGGGCTTCAATCTTGCGTGAAGTGTCATGGTGCGTTGCCGCGAAAAGGGGAGATCCTACAGCGCCTCTCACCCTAAAGCCTGTCGCAGTGAATAGGATTCACTGCGACAGGCTTTATCTCTTATTTAGCCGCATGTACGTTATCGCTTTATTGAGGACAATAAAACGCGACATGCTTTAGAGTATGTCAGGTTCAGATTGAACCACAGTACACGACGCAAATGTTTCTGGGCTGCAAAAACACCTCCACACCC
>DNPN01000167.1 GCA_003501385.1 Rhizobium sp.
TCACCAGCCAGTTGTGCTTGGTGCAAGGGCGGGTAATGCCAACGGTGTCGCATTCCTGAAAAGCATCAGAACCAATCAGCGTGGTGGGAACCTGACCGGAGAGACACACCAGCGGAATGCTATCCATCAAGGCGTCCTGCAAGGGGGTGATGGTGTTGGTGACGCCCGGACCGGAGGTAACAAGGACCACGCCAACCTTGCCGGTGGAGCGGGCATAGCCTTCTGCGGCATGGCCTGCGCCCTGCTCGTGACGCACCAGAATGTGCTGAATATCATCCTGCTGGAAGATCTCGTCATAGATTGGCAGCACCGAGCCACCCGGATAGCCGAAAATATGCTCGACGCCATTGTCTTTCAGCGCTCTGAGAACAATTTCCGCACCCGTCATCTGCATGCTTGGCTGCTCATTCGCTTGATTATCTGTTCCAGTCATGTCTGCTCCCGCCAGTTTCCCGAAGTGTGTGTGCTGTTAGCTTGATTTTGGGCATAAAAAAAGGCCCCTGAGAGGAGCCTGTTTGTCGCGCATGGGAGGCTAATGCCTGACGGTTACACCGTCATGCCCACGCGCGATCCCACCACAAGAATAATAGCAAAATTTTTCATAGGCGAATTCATAGCCACTAAATTGATGAGCGTCAACGCCAAAAAGCCCATAAATGCGGCAGCAAGCTCAGATTTTAGCATCCGTGGACAACGCCCGTTTGCCACAGATCGGAAGTAAAATGTTAAGACAAAAAGCTCTACGGTTGTGGCCTATCCATGGAGTCCCGCTTGTCCAATCACGATAGTTTCATTCCCTCCACTGGCGTTGATGCAGATCGCCGTGATTCCTCAGCACCGGGAAATCGCCTTTTGGGGCGAATCGTTGCCTGTGATGGTGCCCACGCAACCATTGCCGCCACCGCCACCCACGGCGGCACAGATCTTACCTCTTTATGGTCGGTTGGGCGGTTGATTTCCATTGCCGTCGATGCAAATCGCGTTGTGGCACTGGTTTACGCCATGCGCACTGCAAGCGGCGTGTGGACGGAGAGCGGGGACAACGGCTTTATCATTGATGTCGAGCTGATGGGCGAAGTATGCTGCGAACCCGATGGCAAAGAGAGCTTCTCCACGGGTATTACCCAATATCCCTATCTGGGGGCCATGGCGCACCGGATTCGGGCAGACGACCTCAAGCGCATCTACGAGTCCAAAGAAGGTGGTAGCGCCATCATCGGCAAACTCAGCCAGGATAACGCGATTGATGCCTCCATCCATATTCCCTCCATGCTGTCGAAGCATTTTGCCGTGGTTGGCTCCACCGGCGTTGGGAAATCCACGGCTGTCTCGCTGCTGCTGCACAAAGCCATTGAGAGCGATCCAAAACTGCGGGTACTGATTCTCGATCCGCACAATGAATTTGCCGCCGCCTTTCCCGATCACGCCGTGGTGGTGGATACTGATACGCTGGACCTGCCCTTCTGGCTGATGCGGCTGGAAGAGTTTACCGAAGTGCTTTATCGCGGCCGCCCTGCCGTGCCGGATGAAGTGGATATTCTGCGCGAGCTAATTCCCGAAGCCCGACGCGCCTTCAAGGGCGGCGACGCAATGCTGTTTCGCAGCAGCGATCGCGCCAGCTTTACCGCCGACACACCCGTGCCCTATCGGCTGACCGATCTTCTGGCGGGTCTGGATGAGCGCATTGGCAAGCTGGATGGCCGCGAGGAAAAGCCTTATCTCCGCGCATTGAAAATGCGAATCATGTCAGCGGTGAATGATCCGCGCTATCGGTTCATGTTCTCCAACAACACCATCCGCGATACGATCATGGAAACGGTGGCGCATATTTTCCGCGTGCCGGGGCATGGACGGCCCATTTCCACCTTCCAGCTTTCAGGCATTCCGTCTGAAATCGTCAACTCCGTGGCCTCGGTGTTGTGCCGCATGGCGTTTGAGCTGGCCATGTGGTCCAACGGGGCCATTCATATGCTGGTGGTGTGCGAAGAGGCGCATCGTTATGTGCCATCCGACCCCAGCCTCGGCTTTTTCCCCACAAGGCAGGCCATTGCCCGCATTGCCAAGGAAGGCCGTAAATATGATGTATCCCTTGGCATCATCACCCAAAGACCGGGCGAGCTGGACCAGACGATTCTGTCGCAATGCTCCACCGTGTTTGCCATGCGGCTGGCCAATGACCGCGATCAAGAGATCATCCGCAAGGCCCTGCCGGATGGCTCCATCTCGGCCACCAGCTTTATCTCCTCCATCGGCAATGGCGAGGCCATTGCCTTTGGTGAAGCGATTGCCGTGCCCATGCGCATGCGCTTTTCCCGCGTTGAGCCGCGCTATCTGCCCAAAGCCAGCGGAGCCTCGGTGCGGGCTTCCGATGAAAACCCGGACACCATTGACCTGCACGACGTGATTTCACGCATGCGCGCCACCGTTGAGCCTGAAATTTCCAGCTACATGCCCAGCATGATGCCAAGCTACAGCACGCCTGCCCCCGCCCCATCCGCTGACGCCCCCATCGAGCCATACCGCCCGGACATGCTGCCAAGCTTGGAGCCAGACAGCCAAGACCCAGACACCTCCAGCGGCTTCAACCCTTCCAAGGCTTACGCCAACCTGCGCACCCCCGACGCCCAAGGCTTGTTCGCCACCGCCCGCTCCCCCGCCGTGCCGCCACGGCGTGAGCATGGGATGAGTTTGCGCGAGAGTATTTTGAAGAAGCCGCCGGGTGGGAAGGAGTGAGGGAGCTTACTGCGCAATTGCTATTTTTCTTCCTTTGCAGGCATGTTCGCACATGATAGGCAAGACTATTGCCTTTGGAGACCCACAGGATCACGGATTTTGAAACAAGCTCTTGTTATCGTTGATATGCAGATGTATTTGCAGGACCGCCTCGATGGCGGGCGGGATCATGTCAATGGCGATGCCATCGTCAAGATCGCCGCACTAGCTGCGAAATTTCGTAAGGACGGTGAGACGGTAATCCATGTTCATCATGGCGACCCCGATCCGGCATCGCCGATGCACCTAGGCGCACCAGCACAACGGGTGATACGAGACCTCGAACCCCTTTGCGGGGAAGCCGTTTTTGTCAAAAGCACATCATCGCCCTTTGCATCGACCGACTTGGAAAACTATCTTCGGGACAATCGTATCGAGACTCTCGTCGTCACGGGTGCCGTTGCAGGTTACTGTGTTAACACGACCGTTCGAGTTGGGTCGGATCTTAGGTTCACGATGATCGTGGTCCGCGATGCCGTCATGGGCTTCGACCTTCCCGATGAAAATCTGTCTGCTCGCGCGATTTTTGATGTCACCATGGCCCATCTCAAATCCGATTTCGCCAATGTTGTCGACAGCCCCGAAATAATGACGCTCCTTAGTGAATGACCGCAGTTGGCGCGATCCCGATTAAGACATTGAATATTTTATAATAATGGATCATAAGCAACAAGAATTACGCATACTAATTTATAGTTCCTGCGATCCCACAGTTTTCCTTTCACCTCAATCAATGTCGTCGTAGCACTTCTTGTTCCTCGTTAAAAGCAAACGCCCTCACCCACCCACATTCCGCTTCGCCGCCTCCGCCAGCACACTCAAATGCCGCTCAATCAGCGTGAGAAAAGCAATGGCACCACACACCAAAGCAGCCACAAACACGCCGCCAAGCCCGCCGAGAATGGCACCGGGAATAGACATCTCGCCGCTATAATAATATCCGCCACCCGTGGCACCGGAGGCCGTGGCGATAACGATGATCAAAAGCGCAAACACGGCATTGAGCGTCGAGAGGGTTTTGGCCAAAAAGCGGTTCATGTCAGCTCCGTCGTGCTTGTTTTGAGGCAACAAAACACGGATCGGCCCATCTCACAATGCCGCGAGGCCTTTCAGCCAAAAGTTCTTTTCAGATTGCCGGTTCATGCCATTAAGCGAACTTCGCAATGCCAGCCGTTTTTCGATTCTGCGCAAGCGCGCCCGCCACGTCTTCACCCGGCATAGGCTTGCCAAACAAATAGCCCTGAATGATCTGCGGCGTCATCGGGGTTAAGGTCGCCATTTCATCCTCAGTTTCCACGCCTTCCAGCACGCATTTCAAATTCAGGTTATGGCACAGCGTAATAATGCTGGCGACAATCTCGCGGGATGCGGCACTGTGGCGGACCTGACGCACAAAGCTTTTATCAATTTTGACCTTATCCAGCGGCAATTGATCGATATAGGCAAAGCTGGAATAGCCGGAGCCGAAATCATCCAGCGCCACCTTGAAACCGGCAGAGGAGAGATCTTCTAACAGGCTGCGTGAGGCAGCAATGTCCTTCATCACCGCCGTTTCGGTAATTTCAAATTCAATCCTGTCGGGCCGGATACCGCGGGCGAACACCTGCGATGTCAGCGAAAAGATAAACGCACGATCGGCCACATCCTGTGCAGAGAGATTGAACGAGATGCTGATATCCTCTGGCCATGTCTCCAAAGCATCCAGCCCCTTGCTGAACAAACTCTCGGTGACACGCTGAATCAAACCAGCCCGCTCTGCGGCGCGAATAAATCGCTCTGGCGAAATCGCCCCCAGCGTGGGGCTTTCCCAGCGGGCAAGCGCTTCGAAACTGACGATTTTGTGGGCGATGACATCCATTTGCGGCTGAAAAACCAGATAAAGTTCGCGGCTCAAATCGGCCTCGCGCAAACCTCTCTCCAGCGTAATCGCCTTTTTCATTTCCTCTTCCTGAATACCATTGAAAATGATGGTGCTGCGCCGGGCATATTGCTTGCCGCGATAGAGCGCAAAATCTGCCCGCTCATAGATCGCCCGCGATGTTTGGCCCATGGTGGGAAAATGGGCAAAGCCAATTGTGCCGCTGACATTGAGCTGGAGCAGCGAGATTTCGTAAGCAACGCTGATGGCCGCAATCAACGTCGTGCCCAATTGTTCAACGTCTACGGCATCCAGCGGTCCCGTGACCAAAATGGCAAATTCATCACCGCCAATGCGGCCAAACTCGATCTCGTCGGAGGCAAATTGTTCCAGCCGCATGACGACATCGCACAGCAGGCCGTCGCCCACGGCATGGCCGTAAATGTCATTGATGGATTTGAAACCGTCGAGGTCGAGAATGCCGATCCAGAACGGCTGCTGGTCACGCACCAGCACGTCCATGCGCCCAAACAGCGAACGACGGTTGGCGATGCCTGTCAGGCTGTCCTGCATGGAGATTTTATCGGCATAGAGCCGGGCATCAATCTGCCGCAGAATGGCTTTTCGCAGCAGGGTTGCCATGCCAAAGGAGGCAAAAGACGTGGCCACACCAATAAACATGAACTGCTGAAAAATCTCACGCGAGGCTCCCGAGGCAAACCAGAACAGCGTTGCGATTGAGAGGATGACGCTGAACAAGGTGCCGCGTAGGGTGACGCCGGAGGTGGAAAAAACCACAGCCATCAGGGCAAAATAAACCAGCTTCTGCTCTTCGAAATGCAGCAGCATATAGGCCAAAACATTGGAATACATCAGTAAGTTTGTAAGGATGCCAACAATTTCCAGACGGCGCAGGGATGTTTTATCCACTGGCAACGTATAACGGTGAAAGACCAGATAGCTGAATGCCGTCAAAAAGCTGATGCCGCCAAGAATGACAAGATTACTGCCCGTCTCATCCCGCCAGTGCGCCCAGGTGACAAACAGGTAATAGGCCGCGCCCGGAGCCAGAAAGCCACGAACAATGGGCCGATAGGCATCGGCCATGGCCTGCTGACGCGGTGGGCTCATCCATGTTCTGTAAGACTGAATGATAGACTCAAACATGCGAACCAAACGCCATATTTTGAGATTGGCAGGTGGAATTTTTTAGCCGGTTTGCGCAATACATCCATTCATCCACAACTTAGACCCGATAGGCAGTCTAAAGCCTTTGGATTTATGATCAGTGAATAAATTACAAGACATCTATTCGAACGCCAAATCGATGCGTTCGGGCAAAACTCTCTGCCTTGCCGCTATTCTATGCGTTCCCAGCATTCATCCATCTGATTGCGAAACCACGTCATCTGCCGTTTGGCATATTGCCGGGTGGCGGCAGAGGCAAGCTCCACCGCTTGCGCTCTGCTGATCTCACCACGCAGCATGGATGCGATTTGTGATACGCCTATGGCTTTCATGGCGGGCATTTCTGGCGGCAAATCTTGCGCCAAAAGGGCCTCCACCTCTTCCACTGCGCCCTGATCCATCATCAGAGCAAAGCGCCGGTTGATCCGATCATGCAGACGGACGCGTTCTGGCAAAACCACGATTTTGCGGGCTTTATCGGGATCAACAATCATCGGCCCACTTTTACGCTGAAAATCGGCAATCGATTGGCCGGTGGCCTCCAGCACTTCCAACGCCCGCACAATGCGCTGACCATCCTGCGGGTTCAGCTTGGCGGCCACCTCTGGATCACGCAGGCTCAGTTCAGCATGCAGAACCTCTGCACCTTCCACCCGCTCCCGCCCGCGCAAATGCGCACGAATCTCATCGGGAATCACCGGCATTTCTGACAGCCCACCCGTCAGCGCCTTGAAATAAAGCCCGGTGCCACCAATGATCACCGGCAGGCGGTTTTCGGCTTTTAATGTTTCCAGCAGGCTTTCGATCTCGCGCAGCCAATCGCCGGTGGAATAGCTGGCGTGGGTGGGCACATGGCCGTAAAGATAATGAGGCACGCCCTGCATATCATCATCACTGGGGCGGGCTGTGACCACACGCAGGGTATCATAAACCTGCATGCTATCGGCATTGATCACCACGCCGCCCGCTTCCGCTGCCAGTTTCAGCGCAAGGGCGGACTTGCCGCTGGCGGTTGGGCCAGTTATCAGGATGGCGTCCCAATTGTCTTCAAGGTTTTTCATCATGGCTTTCGTTGCCACGCTTATCGCCAATCCGTCAAATCCTGTTCTCACAAAAACCATTGCTGAGAGGGCCGCAGAAGCGCTTTCTGCCTCTGGCCTCTACTGGCTGGCCGATGGCGTGGCCTGTGACATAGCCCTAAGAGATGGCACTGATCTCGTTGACGCCGAAGCCACCTTGCGCGCCATCATCGCCGATCAGCCGATTGATCTCGCCATTCAGGATGCCGATCAGCGCCGCAAGAAATTTCTGATTGCCGATATGGATTCCACCATGATCGGCCAGGAATGCATTGATGAACTCGCCGCCTTCGTCGGCCTCAAGGAGCATGTGTCAGCCATCACCGAACGGGCGATGCGCGGCGAGATCGCTTTCGAGCCGGCGTTGCGCGAACGGGTCGGCCTGTTGAAGGGGCTCGACATCGGCGTTGTCAACGAAGTGCTCCGCGAGCGCATCACGCTGACACCGGGTGGCCGCGAACTGATCGGCACCATGCGGGCCCACGGCGCCTATACCGCTCTGGTCTCCGGCGGCTTCACCCTGTTCACCGATCGCATTCGCGACATGATCGGTTTTGACGAGGACCGCTCCAATTGCCTGATGACCGAGGGCGGCCACCTCTCCGGCCTCGTCGCTGAACCCATCCTCGGCAAGGAAGCCAAGCTCGCCACGCTGATCGAACTCAGGGACGCGCGCGGCTTGGCGCATCATGAGACGGTGGCGATCGGCGACGGCGCCAACGATCTCGACATGATCAACGAAAGCGGCCTCGGCGTA
>DNPN01000257.1:0-695 GCA_003501385.1 Rhizobium sp.
AGGCGATTTACGAATCGCAGCAGGCTGAAGGCGGCGCAGAAGCTGGCGCGCAACATCATGATGACGGCATTGTTGATGCCGATTATGAAGAAGTGAAGGACGATAGCGCGAAGAAGTCCGCTTGATGCAGTCTTCCACGCGACAAAATCTCCGCAGATGGCTGGCCTTCGGGCCAGCCGCATTTGCTTTGGCAGGCAGCATTGCGGCCCATGCGGCACCGTCGTCTTCGGGCGATATACACGGACGAATCAGCGCAGCTGAAACAGCTCTTATCAAGGCGATTTCAACGCATGATACCGCCCTTTTGCGCCGCACAGTTGGCAGTCTTGGTCCGATGATTGAGGATGCGCTGAAACGGAAGAAGGCGGGCGGGCAAGTGTCATCCTGCGATATGGCTGCCCATTCTCTTGGTTTTGCTGGCAAGTCTCTGTCAGATGCCATTGCATTGCGTGGCAAGGAGAGAAAGTTGCTGATGGATGATGCACGCCAGGCGGCGGCTGATTTTGACAGGGACATGTCCGCCTGCGACGCGCAGGCCGGGCAAAAGACAGGCAACCACGCGGGCGTGGCACAGGCTTTGAGAGCTTTGTAAGATCATGGCAAAAGCAGATTTTTACGAGACACTCGGTGTCTCCAGAACCGCAGACGAGAAAGAGCTGAAAAGCACGTTTCGCAAGCTGGCGATGAAGTATCAC
>DNPN01000257.1:732-4361 GCA_003501385.1 Rhizobium sp.
CCCACGCTTGCCGTGGGCATGTTTGTTGTGATAGTGTTCATGAATACTTAAAACCGGAAATGTGGTGCAATTCGTTGTGTCCACGGCTTCGATAACCACCCGGCCATGGCAACGATGGCGGATAAACGCGATTATTACGAAGTGCTGGGCGTCGCCAAGAGCGCCGAGGCAGGGCAGATCTCCGAGGCCTATCGCAAGCTGGCGATGAAGTATCACCCGGATAAAAACCCGGGCGATGCTGAATCAGAAAAGAAATTTAAAGAAATCAACGAGGCCTATGAAACGCTGAAAGACCCCCAGAAGCGGGCGGCCTATGATCGTTTCGGCCATGCTGCGTTTGAGCAGGGTGGTATGGGCGGCGGCGGTGGCGGCGGTTTTGGCGGCGGCGGTGGCTTCTCAGATATTTTCGAAGATATTTTTGGCGAAATGATGGGTGGTGGCCGCGGTGGTCGCCAGCGCTCAACCGGTGGCCGAGAACGCGGTGCCGATCTGCGCTACAACATGGAAATCTCACTGGAAGAAGCCTTTACTGGCAAGACAGCGCAGATCCGGGTTCCCACCTCGATCACCTGTGATGTCTGTTCTGGCTCCGGTGCCAAGCCCGGCACAAAGCCCACCACCTGCGGCACCTGTCAGGGTTCTGGCCGGGTGCGGGCAAGCCAAGGGTTTTTCTCGGTGGAGCGTACCTGCCCGACCTGTCACGGTCGTGGCCAGACCATCAGCGACCCGTGCAGCAAATGTCACGGTCAGGGCCGTACCACAGAAGAGCGTCAACTGTCGGTGAGCATTCCGTCGGGCATCGAAGACGGCACCCGCATTCGCCTGCAAGGCGAGGGCGAGGCTGGTCTGCGTGGTGGCCCATCGGGCGACCTCTACATGTTCCTGTCGGTCAAACCGCACCAGTTCTTCCAGCGCGAAGGGGCGGATCTTTATTGCTCCGTGCCGATTTCCATGACCACAGCAGCACTCGGCGGCACATTTGATGTCACCACGCTGGATGGCACGAAATCGCGCGTGACGGTGCCGGAAGGCACGCAGCCGGGCAAACAGTTCCGCCTGAAGGGCAAGGGCATGCCAGTGCTGCGTTCTGCGCAGGTGGGCGATCTCTACATCCAGATCCAGATCGAAACGCCACAGAAACTCACCAAGCGCCAGCGCGAGCTGTTGCAGGAGTTCGAGCAGATCTCATCCAAGGAAAACAACCCCGAAACCAGCGGCTTCTTTGCCCGGATGAAGGAATTCTTTGAAGGTTGATCGGATCAGGGGCCGGTGCGCAAATGCATCGGCTTTTTCATATTCATCATCAATAATGCGGCGGCTTGGTAATCGGCACGGCATCGTGTGATTGCTCTTCGAGATTGAGAAACCGCTCGGTCAATCGGTCCAGCTTGGCGCGCACCTGCTCAACCACCTTCCACTGATCGGCCAATTGGTCCGATAGTTCTTCAATGGTTTTGGCCTGATGGGCCACGGTTTCTTCCAGCCGGATAAGCCGCTCGTCTTCGTCCGCCATGATGTGCTCCTGTGTCCATCGGCATGATGTGGATGCCTCCTATCTTGATTTCGGTCTCGGACCAAGCCGTTTTGATGACAGATCGGGCTTAATGGGCGCTTGAATCGTGGGCACCTTCCGTATTACAGCCTGTTACGTGTCACGCGGTTACCCACGTGGTGTCGCATCTTTTCGGATTGGTATGGCCCAGAAAACCTTCATAACCCGGCTGAAGCTGACGGACTTCCGCAATTATGCGGCGGCATCCTTGAGCCTTGATGGTCGTCATGTGGTGCTCACCGGTAACAATGGTTCCGGCAAGACCAATCTGATGGAGGCTGTGTCATTTCTGTCGCCCGGTAGAGGCTTGCGCCGCGCCACCTTGCCAGAGGTAGCAAGGGAAGGCGCTTTGGCCGGATTTTCCATTTTTGCAGCACTGGAAGGCATGGCTGGCGATGTGGAAATGGGTACAGGTACAGAAGTGTTGGAGGAAACCACGGTGCGTCGCTTGCGCGTCAATGGTGCCCCCAGTCGCTCAGTCGATGATCTGACTGATCATCTGCGCGTGTTGTGGCTGACGCCCTCCATGGATGGTCTGTTCACCGGGTCATCGTCGGAACGCCGCCGCTTTCTGGACCGGCTGGTGCTGTCGATCGACCCGGAGCATGGTCGCCGCGCCAGTGATTTTGAACGCGCCATGCGCAGCCGCAATCGGTTGCTGGCCGAAGGTCGCTTTGATCCAAGCTGGCTGGGCGGTATCGAGCAGCAGATGGCGGCTCTTGGCATTGCCATGGCGCTTGCCCGTGTTGAGATGATGCGGCTTCTGGCCGCGTTGATCGAGCAGCGCCGTGATCCAGCGAGCTTTCCGGTTCCTGATCTGGCGCTGTCCGGTTTTCTGGATGAAGAGGGCCTGGATGCTCCGGCGGTGGATCTGGAAGACCTTTATCGCGCCCGCCTTGCCAACAATCGTGGCCGCGATGCCTCGGCGGGCCGCACGCTGGAAGGGCCGCATAAGAGTGATTTGCTGGTGCGCCACCACGAGAAAGACATGGAGGCGGCGCGCTGCTCCACAGGCGAGCAAAAGGCGCTGCTGGTGGGCCTCATTCTGGCCCACGCCGAGCTGGTGGCGACCATGACCGGCTTTGCCCCCATTCTGCTGCTGGATGAAATTGCCGCCCATCTGGATGAGGGACGCCGTGCCGCGCTGTTCAACCGGATTGATGCTCTGGGCGGACAGGCGTTTATGACCGGAACCGATGCGCATATGTTTGACAGTCTCGGCCCCCGGGCGCAGTTTATTCGTGTGGAGGATGGTCAGCTGTCATTCTGACTTTGCAAGGCGCAAAAGACATGCAAGATAAGCCCATGGAAATACTCTCAAGCGATGAAATCCAGCGCTACCAACGCCATATCCTCCTGCCGGAAATCGGCGGTGCTGGTCAGCAAAAGCTGAAGAGAGCCCGCGTGCTGGTGATTGGTGCCGGTGGTCTTGGCGCACCCGTGCTGCAATATCTGGCGGCAGCCGGTGTGGGTACGCTTGGGATTGTCGATGATGATCATGTGTCTTTATCCAATCTCCAGCGGCAAGTGATCCACGATACCGGCACGATTGCTGCGCAAAAAACCGAAAGTGCGGCGCAGGCCATAGCGAGGCTCAATCCGCATGTGCGTGTGGCACGCTTTGAGGAGCGGTTTGATGCTTCTTTTGCCTCCACGCATCTCAAAGGCTTTGATCTGCTGATCGATGGCTCTGACAATTTTGATACGCGTTATGCCGCCGCCGATGCCGCAGACATGCACCAGCGGCCTTTGGTGACAGGTGCGGTGGGACGCTTTGAAGGCTCACTGACGGTGCTCAAACCCTATGAGACCGGCGCGGATGGGGTGCTTCTCCCCGGCTATCGTGATTTATTTCCCGAAAAGCCTCCGGCAGGTCTTATTCCCACCTGTGCAGAAACCGGCATTGTTGGCGCATTAACGGGCGTGATTGGCACGTTAATGGCCATGGAAGCCATCAAACTTATTGTTGGTATTGGTGAACCGTTAGTAGGACGTTTGCTAATGTACAATAGTTTGTCAGCGCGGTTTGATATCGTGACCTACCGCCGACGTAACTCTAAAGCGGGTCGCAATGAAT
>DNPN01000173.1 GCA_003501385.1 Rhizobium sp.
TCCGGCAAACCCGGCGCGGTTCAATCACGCTTTTGGCTGTCTCATGGACGGAAAACGGACTATTTCAAGTCGTCCGACCTCAATCCATTGTTGTTATTGCAAATTTTGGACCTGTCGTGTGTCCAAGTTGAATCATCCGTGGCAGGTGTTCCAACAAGAGATCAAGAAACTTCCTCGCTGCGACAGTCATTGTTCGACCACTTGGATAAATCGCAAAGAAGCTGACCGGTTGAGGTGTCCAATCAGGCAGGACATTCACCAAAGTGCCATTTTCTAAATCTTCTCCACACAGCACACGTGGCAGGGATGCTACTCCTAAACCTCGTCGTGTCGCTTGCAGTAACGCTGTTGGAAGTGTCGTTGAGAATGCTGGCACGAAACGGAATTTCATGGTTTCGCGCTCGCGACGCAACGTCCACACCCATTCAGAATCGCGACCACCCAATCCAAGGCAGTTTACAGATTTCAGCAACTCAGAAGCCGATGAGTCATGGGAGGCTTGTACCACGTCCGGCCTCGCCACCAGAATATATGGTGAGGTGCAGATCTTTCGGGCAACGAGCGTGGAATCTTGCAATGGATTGAATGCGGGAAAAATAACGAAATCTGCCTGAGCGGATCTCGGATCGTATTTTCCTGTTGTTTCCTCAAGATGCAGCCGCACATCCGGCGCGGCAGCTGCGAATTCTGCAGCGATCCCTTCAACCAGCAAGGAGCCAAGCAGAGGCGGGCAAATCACATGTAGGAAGCCGGCTGGCTTCAGTCGGGATCGTTCAGCCATCGCCAGCACTTTGTCGGCCTCTGCTGCCATTTTTGAGCATGTCTCATAACAATCCGCACCGAAGTTGGTCAGTTGGAAGCTGCGCGCCCCGCGGTGAAACAATTTCACGCCCAATCGTGTTTCCAGCTCCGATATTCTCCGCGCCACTGTCGATTTTGGAATTGAGAAACGGCGGGCTGCAGCAGAAAGGCCACCGCACTCGACAACGTTTTTAAAGAGATACATATCATCTAGACCGGTCATTTTGATCTCATCCTTGGGACGATAGAAGAGTAAGAATAGCACCTTAACTTCATCCATAGAAGGTTATATCGGCCGCATCGAATAACCCGGAAGGTGACGTGGTCGGGCGCTCTCCTGAGAGCCTGTATTCCGTCTTGCATGTGTGCGGCGCTGTTGCGGATGGAACCTTCGGGTCTATGATTCATAAAGGATCAAAGCAGCCTCCGTTTGATTTCGAAACACATGAGCTCGACAAATTGAGCAAAATAGCCGCATGATACCATGCCTCAAGCACGACCACGCCTCACCTTTTATGGCATCAGAAAGCCCACCAGTTTCATTCCGGAACTGGCGGGTTCTTTATATTATGTTGCGTCTATTCGATTTTTTTGCTTCTTTTATCTTTTTGGGAAAGCCGGGTTGTACCCTTCCCTGACGTGTTTAGAAGCTGATCGGTGCCCTCAAACTCAAGCTGATTGAGCCGCCGCTGAGCGTATTCTCCCGAAATATATCATGGGAAAAATTGAGGCCTGCGGTGACCTTCCCGAATTGCTTCGAAAAGCCAACGCCAAGTCCAACTTGTTGCGCACGACCAGATGCCACACCACGATAGAACGTGCCATTGTTTACATCGTCTTGAACCTGTTTTCGCCAATATCCAATCGGACCAAAGCTGAACGATCCAAAGTCTTTCATCGCCGTCCAGTTCGATACAAATTCGTCGCCGGAACGATAATTCGTATCGCTGTTTGTGGTGTGAAACACATAATTGAAGTCAGCGGACAGGTTCCATCCATTGCGTAGATAGCTGAAACCTGCGCTTGTCGTGGTGGCAAATGCGTTTGAGCCCGAATTCACGTGGTTTGATTTGGTTGAAAACGAGCCGGTGGGAAGTGTGAAGCTCAGACCACCGCTTACAAAAATACCTGGTTGCAGCATCCATGACAGACTGACTGGTGTCAGGGTGAGGTCGCCGTTACCATATGTCTCGCGGCGAAGTCCGTAGCTTGTTACATCCTGATAGGCCCATGGCAATGTGGCCATGGCTTTGTAAGTGCCGCCAAGGATTTTGTAATCCGTCACCCATTGCAACTGTGTTGTCGTGACGAACACATTCTTTTTGATGGGAAGTTTGGTTTGGTCGTTATATGCCTCTGACTCGATAAACGAATTTATGAGCGCAAAATACAACCCAGGTGGTGGACTCGCTCCAATCGCGATCCCTGCAGTAGACCCAACAGATATCGTGGGTGGCACCGAAGTTTCCCCGGCGGTAGCCAGACCTGTGAATGCGCCAACTGCAACTATAGTCTGTAATGTCATCGCGCGAAATTTCATACATAATTCCCCTTTTTTGTCTTCTCGCAATTAAATATATCTGTAAAAAATCAATGATTTCGTTCTAATTTTGGATGTTTGCAGTACCAGTGACGGCACGATGTTTTCCTCGCCTCTGGTTGTGCCTCGTTGTATGGCGCGCTGCTTTTTCTGAAGCAAAATTACGGCAATTCTGCTCATTTTAGAGGCGCGCAACAACCGCAGGCGTGCGTGCTGAACTTGCTCATGGTGTATTGGAAAGCGGAATTGGCTCAGTCGTCACTGAGCCAGTATTTGTCCATTAGCAGGGCCGTTGGTAAGCATCCGGCAAGCGCAGAGACTGGTCACGCTATGGTTGTTTTTTGAGGTGGAGGAGGGCGGGATTGGGGAGGACGTATGACGTAAGCCGCATGCAATACGAATACCACAACAAAAACGGGACAGAAAACCAAAGCATGATTTTCTGTCCCGTTGCAATAATAGAATCTCGCCAAAATCAGCAGGCAAGGATCGTGCGGTGCTGTTCGCGTTTGCTGAGAGTTTGGCTGAAAGCAGCCTATTTCAGCAAGAATCTCTGAATTTTTCCAGATTCCGTTTTTGGCAGTTCTTTAACAAATTCAATCGAGCGTGGATATTTATAAGGCGCGATGATGGATTTCACGTGGTCCTGCAGGTGCTTCACAGTGTCCTCGCCGGGAACCGCGTGATCTGACAGCACAATGAAAGCTTTCACCACATGCCCGCGTGCCTCGTCTGCCGCACCAATCACGGCGCATTCACGCACGTAATCATGTTTGAGTAGGGCTGCCTCAACTTCCGGGCCGGCAATATTATAGCCCGCAGAGACAATCATATCGTCACTTCGAGCTGCAAAATGGAAATAGCCGTCCTCATCCTGGGTGAATGAATCGCCCGTGATGTTCCAGCCATCACGCACGTATTCCTGCTGGCGGGAGTCCGCAAGGTAGCGACATCCTATCGGTCCGCGAACCACAAGACGCCCAATTGTGCCACGGGGCACTTCCTGCATCATTTCATCCACGACTTTAGCCTGATATCCGGTCAAGGGCTTGCCAGTGCAGCCGGGACGATAGTCATCCAGACGATTGGAGATAAAAATATGGAGCATCTCTGTGGCACCAATACCATCAATGATCGGCTTTCCGGTTTTTTTGACCCAATCATGGAACACTGGAGCGGGAAGGGTTTCGCCCGCCGATACCGCAATGCGCAAGGAAGACAGGTCAGCGCCTTGCTCCATAGCCGCCAACATGGCGCGATAGGCTGTTGGAGCGGTGAAACATATGCTGGCCTTATATCTCTGAATCACCTCAATGAGGTTGGGAGGTGTTGCATTTTCCAGCAAAACAGCCGTTGCTCCGAACCGCAGCGGGAAGATTGCCAGACCACCGAGACCGAATGTGAAGGCAAGTGGTGGAGAGCCAACAAACACATCTTCAGGCTGAACGTTCAACACCTCTTTCGCATAGGCATCTGCTATGATCAGAACGTCGCGATGGAAATGCATGGTGGCCTTGGCAACGCCCGTGGAGCCGGAGGTGAAGCCGAGAAGGGCCACGTCGTCGCGCCCGGTCTTAGCGACATCGAACGTAACGGGCTTTTCAAGAGCGGCACGATCCAGTGCAGCATTGTGATTGGCCGTGCCATCAAAACCAATCAGGGTTTTTAGAAATGTGCTGTCCTTGGCACAGGCTTCCATTTCCTCCATCAATCGCGTGTCGCAAAGCGCCATCGCGATTTCAGCCTTATCGACAATTTTTGATAATTCTCCCGCGCGCAACATCGGCATTGTGTTGACAACAATGCCACCCGCCTTGGTCACGGCCAGCCAACAGGCCACCATAGCTGGGTTGTTGGCGGAGCGAATCAACACCCGCATCCCGGATGTCAATCCAAAGTCCGACACCAGCGCGTTGGCCAGCCTGTTGGTCCAGTCTGCAAGCTCCTTGTAGGTCCGCTGGCGACCGTTACCGATTAGCGCAATCCTGTCGCCAAAGCCACGCTCCACCATACGGTCAGTGAGTTCGCTGCCAACATTCATCCATTCCGGATAGTCAAAGCCTGTCAGATCAATATCCGGCCATGCCTCAAAGGGTGGCAAATTGTCCCGCGCAAACGAATCCGCAAGGTTCGTTGGTCCCAATAACGTCATGTTCCTGTCTCTCCAGATGTTCGCAACCGGCTTTTCTTGTGTGTTTGCCAACCGGGTCCCAGCAGCTTCTTGTGGCTACCTATGGTCATCAGCATCGCACTGACATCGAAAAGGATCAAGAGGGAAATTTTAAGTTTATAATAATTTCCATAGTAATATGATATTGTTAGATTTTATGGCTATTTTTCAGGCATTTTATCCAGTCTGGCGTGGCGTTCCGGGTCAATTTCGGACTTGCGTAGGGGCAAAATACTTGGAGTTTTGTCATGTCCAGATTGAATCAGACAAGCGCTCGCCCCTCTTGTTTTCGTTTGTCTTGTCGGGAACTCCGGGTTCCGTTTTTCCCGGATAAATTCGCAAGCCGGGCGCAAAAACCGTTTAGCCGATCGCTGTTTCCAACTCGCCCGCACGCGCGCGATGTCCAATCGCGGTTCGCTTGATATCTCCGATTCATCAGCTCTTTTGGCTAGGCTTCATGGGCTGTTGCTCTTTTTTCGAATTTGCGGCGGCCCTGTTCGGTGAGTTGCACAACCTTCACGTGTCAATCATCATCTGGGCGCTTGCTCACCCGCAGACCATCACCCTCCAAACGCTCGACCAGTCCGGTGGCTTTACCATTTGCGACCATGGTTCGCTGTGAGAGCCATTTCAATCATAAGCAATTGTTTTAAATATACAATTTCAAGAAAACATCGAATTGTGGTAATGTCGCGTTGAATTCGCTGTGTAATCTGCGGCGTAATTCCGGGGAGATCAATTTGGACGTCGAGAGCAGACGCAGCCACAAGCGCAGCTCCAGCTTACTTTCATCGTGAGAATCCCCGACGGCCATTTCAAGATCGTTGATCATCAAGCAATATCCGCCCTTTTTCAGAGATTTATGTAGACGGACAATGAATCGGCTTCTTAAGAGAATTGCTTGAATCTTCAATCATCTTTGTGATTTTGCCGTGCTGCTGGCTTCGGGCTCCTGTAAAAATGCCAACGACGTTCGGCTTTTGTGGTTGACAAACGTTCGAGTCAAGATACTTTAAACTTAAAATATATGTTGTAATGCAGTGAGGCATGAAGGGAACGT
>DNPN01000072.1:0-303 GCA_003501385.1 Rhizobium sp.
CGCGGCGGATGATGTCGGCGGCGGCACCCTGAATCGGGGCATTGATCGCCGCCCGCTCGTTGAAGGCGCGCATAGAGGCGTTGGAGGATTTGATTTCCGGGTAATGCGCACGTCTGCCAAAAATGGTCTCGACATACCCATGCTCGCGGGCAAATTCCTTGGTGCTTTCCATATAATCCTTGATGCCTGGAAAGCGTTCAAAATATTTCTTGATGTAGTCGCTGGCTTCAGAACGCTCAATGCTGAGCTGGTTGGCCAAACCAAAGGCCGAAATACCATAGATAATGCCGAAATTGATGGCCT
>DNPN01000072.1:546-10414 GCA_003501385.1 Rhizobium sp.
ATGCCGAAATTGATGGCCTTGGCGCGGCGACGCACCTCAGAAGGCATGCCCTCGATCGGCACCCCGAACATTTCAGAGGCCGTCATGGCGTGAATGTCTACCCCATCGGCAAAGGCTTGGCGCAGTTGCGGAATATCAGCCACATGCGCCAGCACGCGAAGCTCGATCTGGCTATAGTCAGCCGACAGCAGCTTGTGGCCCGGTGTGGAGATAAAGGCTGTGCGGATTTTGCGCCCTTCTGCCGTGCGCACCGGAATATTTTGCAGGTTCGGCTCGGAAGACGAGAGCCGCCCCGTGGTGGTCGCCGCCATGGAATATGAGGTGTGAACCCGCTTGGTCTCCGGGTGGACATAGCCGGGCAGGGCATCGGTATAGGTGGATTTCAGCTTGGTTAGCTGGCGCCAATCGACAATCTTGCGCGGCAGCGGCTCGCCTTGCGCGGCCAGATCTTCCAGCACTTGCGCAGACGTAGACCATTGCCCCGTTTTGGTTTTGGAGCCGCCGGGAAGCCCCATTCTGCCAAACAAGATATCGCCAAGCTGCTTGGGAGAGCCAACATTGAAGCGCTCGCCTGCCAGCTCATATATCTCATCTTCAAAGGCGGCAGCCTTCTGCGCCAGCTCACCGGAGAGGCGCGAGAGAATTTGCCGATCAATAGTAATGCCGCGCTCTTCCATCATCGCCAGAACCGGCACCAAAGGCCGCTCCAGCCGCTCGTAAACGCGGGTGAGGCCAGCCGCTACCAGGCGCGGTTTCAGCACCAGCCATAGGCGTAAAGTGACATCCGCATCTTCGGCGGCGTAGGCTGTGGCTTTTTCAATCTCAACCCGATCAAAGGTGACGGAGGATTTGCCGCTGCCCGCCACATCCTTATAGGCAATCGGCGTGTGGCCCAGCCAGCGCTCGGACAGGCTATCCATGCCGTGCGTGCCATTGCCCGCTTCCAGCACATAGGAGATCAGCATGGTGTCATCGAAGCCTGCAATGATAATGCCGTGGCGCTTCATCACCAGATAGTCATATTTCAGGTTCTGCGCGATTTTCAAAACCGATGTGTCTTCCAGCAGATCTTTCAGCGCATCGAGCGCCTGACTGAGTGGGATTTGCCCCTCAACGAGTTTTAAACCGTCGCTGAACAGGTCATCTGCGCCCGCCTTGTGACCCAGGGGGATGTAGGCTGCGCGAATCGCTGGGGAATCCGGTGATTTGCTGTTGTCCTGCAAGGCCAGCGACACACCGACCAGCTCGGCCTGCATCGGGTCCAGCGAGGTGGTTTCTGTATCGAACGCCACAAGGCCACAGTCTTTTGCCTCCGCAATCCATTGTTTCAACGTGTCGAGATCGCGGATGGTGACATAGCCACTGCGGTCAATCTCTTTGCCTTTGAAGGCCGATTCGCGCTGGCTGCTCAAATCGCTCGGCGTTGCACCTTTTCCTGAAACGGCATCACTTGCTTGCGGTGTAGGGGATGCGGCAGGCGTGTCATCCGAAGACGTAGCCTTTTGATCAAGGTCCGGGCCACGGGCAACATCGCCCCATTCCACCGTGATCGGCGATGGATCAATAGCGCTGGCATCGCAATCGCAAGCATCGGCAACGCGCTTGGTCAGCGTAGTAAACTGCATGGTCTTGAGGAAGGCCACCAGTTTTGGCCCATCCTGCTTTTCCAGCACAAGCGCATCCAGCTCCAGATCAAGCGGCACATCAGTGCGCAACGTCACCAGCTGGCGCGACAGCTTGACGGCCTCAGCGCCTGCCAGAATGCTTTCGCGGCGCTTGTTTTGCTTGATCTCACCGGCGCGGGCCATCAGCGTGTCCAGATCGCCGAATTCTTCCAGCAATTGCGCCGCTGTCTTGGGGCCAATGCCCGCAATGCCGGGAATGTTATCGGTACTATCGCCGGTCAGCGATTGCAGGTCGATCATCTTTTCCGGCGGCACACCCCATTTTTCAATCACATCGGGAATGCCGATCTGCTTGTCCTTCATGGCATCATACATGTGGACATTGGCGGTGACGAGCTGCATCAAATCCTTATCGGACGACACAATGGTGACATCCGCCCCCAGCGCTTCGGCTTTGCGGGCATAGGTGGCAATAATATCGTCAGCCTCAAAGCCTTCGGTTTCAATACACGGAAGATTGAAGGCGCGGGTGGCCTGCCGGATCAGGCCAAATTGCGGGATCAGCTCTTCCGGCGGTGCCGAGCGATTGGCTTTATATTGTGGATAAATATCCTTGCGGAACGTTTTTGACGAATAGTCAAAAATCACCGCCAGATGCGTCGGTGTGACGCCCACGGATGTATCGCGCGCTTCGGTCAGAAGCTTCCACATCATGTTGCAGAAGCCCGAAACCGCTCCGACGGGCAGGCCGTCGGATTTGCGGGTCAGCGCCGGAAGCGCATGGAAAGCCCGGAAAATAAAGCCGGAGCCGTCAACAAGGAAAAGATGATCGCCGTTTTTCATGGCAAATGGATAGCGCGGAGACACGAAAAGGTCCATGCCACAGTGTAAGGAAAGACGTGCATGATCTGAAGTGACGAAAAATCTGTGTCATCACGAAAAGCTTACCGCATTGTAATCCTATTACCCTTGAAATGACACAATTGCGGGAGCATTTAGAAATCACCGACGCACATTATGGCGTCGTAGTCTGGAATACGGCTCGTCCCCCGCCGCTTCAGACTTTCGGAACAAAGGTCTTATCCCCCCTCTCCGGGCCTTTGTTCTCTTCTTTGAAAGAGTCGTCGTAGTATCCCCCCATACTGCGGCGACTTTTTCATGTCTGGCATCCTTATGCGTGCCTCGTTGCCTAACGCGCAAATCCATCCTATCATCCACCCATGGGCTTTCATCGCAAGCAATCACCAAGTTATCTTGTGAGCCAACTCGCCAAGGAATTTGCCAGGGCTTTGCAGGTCCGGGCATCTGGTCTCGGCTTTTCTGCGGGCCAATTCCCCATTCTTGTTGAACTGTGGGAAGAAGATGGCCTGACCCAGAAGCAATTGCTGGAACGGGTGGATGTGGAACAGGCCACCATGGCCAACACGCTCGCGCGCATGGAGCGGGATGGCTTGATTGGGCGAAAACCTCACCCCAAAGACCGCCGCGCCCAGCTGGTGTTTCTCACGCCCAAAGGTTTGCAGATCAAGGATGGAGCCATTGCCGCCGTCTGCGAAACCGATGAGGCCCTGTTGCAAGGGCTGAAGCGTTTTGAAAAAGAGCTATTGCTGGAATTCATTCGACGCGCGCTGGAAAACACCCATGAAGTGGTTGCCTCTGGGCCGGATCAGTGATTTTTTGTTTTGTACCCTCGAAACGCAGGCCTGAGTGGGCTATCAATGCTGCACTTTGAACAGTGCAGGATAATGCCATGACCGATATCACCCCCGTTCTGGCCGAGGCCGATAAGGCCTTGCCGCAAAGCCTTGAACGGCTTTTTGATCTCGTCCGTATTCCGTCGATCTCGACCGATCCGGCCTACAAGGCCGATTGCCGCAAGGCGGCCGAATGGTTGACCAAGGAGTTGACGGACCTCGGCTTCACGGCTTCCGTGCGTGACACCCCCGGTCATCCCATGGTGGTGGGTCATCATGATGCCCTGGCGGCCAATACACCGCATGTGCTGTTCTACGGCCATTATGATGTGCAGCCTGTGGACCCGCTGGAGCTGTGGGAAAACGATCCGTTTGAGCCTGCTATTAAGGAAATCGCGCCGGGCCGCAAAGTTATCACCGGACGCGGCACCGCCGATGACAAAGGCCAGCTGATGACCTTTGTGGAAGCTTGCCGCGCCTATAAGGCCGTGCATGGCGGCCTGCCCATCAAGATCACCATCCTGTTCGAAGGCGAGGAAGAATCCGGCTCGCCTTCGCTGAAGCCATTTCTGGAAGCCAATGCGGCTGAACTGAAGTGTAATTTTGCCTTGGTCTGCGACACCGGCATGTGGGATAAGGACACACCGGCCATTGCCGCCGCTTTGCGTGGTCTTGTGGGTGAAGAAATTGTGGTGACCGCAGCCGATCGCGATCTGCATTCCGGCCTGTTTGGCGGTGCTGCTGCCAACCCCATCCATATCCTCACCAAAGTGCTGGCCGATCTGCATGATGACACGGGCCGAATCACCATCGATAATTTTTACGATGGCGTTGAAGAGACTCCCGCCAACATCAAGGCATCGTGGGACAAGCTGGGCCGCACGGCTGATACGTTCCTGAAAGATGTCGGCCTGTCGATTCCATCAGGCGAGCAGGGCCGTAGTGTGCTGGAGCTGACTTGGGCGCGGCCCACGGCAGAAGTCAACGGCATTATCGGCGGCTATACCGGCGAAGGTTTCAAAACGGTGATTGCCTCCAAGGCATCGGCCAAGGTGTCCTTCCGCTTAGTGGGTGATCAGAACCCGGACAAGATCCGCGAAAACTTCCATGCCTTTGTTCGCGCTCGTATTCCAGCCGATTGCTCGGTGGAGTTCCATGAGCATGGTGCATCGCCTGCTATTCAATTGCCTTATGATTCGGCCTTCCTGACCAAAGCAAAATCGGCCCTGTCAGATGAATGGCCAAAAGCTGCCGAAGTGATTGGCATGGGCGGCTCTATCCCAATTGTCGGTGATTTCCAGACATTCTTGGGCATGGATTCGTTGTTGGTTGGCTTTGGATTGGTCGATGATCGCATTCACTCGCCCAACGAGAAATATGAGCTGAACTCCTTCCACAAGGGTATCCGCTCGTGGATCAGGATCATTGAGGCGCTTGCCAAGTAAAGTTGGCGAAGTAATCTGAAGGAAGCTGCGCCCGGTGTTGTCCCGCCGGGCGTTTCTTTTTGAGGGACACCCCAAAAAGCAAAAAGGCCGGGGATTTAACCCGACCTTTCCCACTCGCTCATAACGTTGCCAGTACATCCGTGGTCAACGAAGCGCGAGGCTTCGAGCTGCTGACGGGAGAAGCTTTCGCCTTATCTTCCGTGTGTCTAAACTATCGCGCCAAATGCTTAATGTTTGGTTAAGCCAACCAAAAAGCTCTGTCGCCGATCCATTCCGCATCGGAATCACGTTCAGCTGCTGGTCTAAAGATGGTGTGTGGCATCGTGGTTTCAAGGGCTGTGCCGAAATTTTTACACACATTGCGCTAAAACGGCCTTGCACGGCTGCGGTTTGCAATTTCATAATCGGGTATGAGCCTTACATCCGTCAAAGATTTCTTCGCAAGCCATGCGCCCGATATCCACGTGCTGGAGACCGAGCAAAGCTCGGCCACAGTGGCGCTGGCCGCAGAAGCCCATGGTGTTGATCCTGATCAGATAGCCAAAACCCTGTGTTTGCGGGTGGGTGGTCTGACCATGCTGATCGTGGCCGCTGGCATGAAGCGGCTTGACAACAAAAAATTCAAAGACCGCTTTGGTGGCAAGCCGCGCATGCTGGGTGCCGACGAAGTGGTGGAACTGACCAGCCATCCGGTGGGCGGGGTTTGCCCGTTTGGTGTGGCCACACCGCTACCCGTGTTTTGCGATGTGTCGCTGAAAGCCTATGATATTGTGGTTCCCGCTGCCGGGGCCACCAATTCTGCCGTGCGAATCACGCCCGAGCGTCTGGCGACGCTGACCAAAGCGGAATGGATTGACGTGTTTCAATAGAGTTTGTCAGGGAAAAGTGGAATCCGGTTTTCCCGATAAGACAAACTCAAACAAAGGAATCGAGAGTATGTCTGGTTCAATCTGAACCTGACATACTCTAGAGCACAAAAAAGGGCGGCGCTGACTGCGCCACCCTTTTCAGGTGTTTTTGTATCAATAACCCATCAATACCAGCGGCGGCGTGGCTCTTGCGTGGTCTGGCTGCCGAGAAGGTAACCCAGCAGGCCGCCAATCAAAGCTGTGCCAAGCAGGGCAGTGGAGGTGGCGGTTGGGTGTTCGCGCACCAGACCGGCCACGGAGACGGCCTCATTGCGGGCATAGCGGGTGGCGTCATCCACCTTGCGCACGGCTCCATTCAGCGCAGACGATGCGCCGTCGCGCACCTGTTCAGCCGCAGAATAGCCCTGAGAGGCCAGATTGTCTTTCAGCTGCGCAATCTGGTCTTGCAGTGCGCGCATTTCGTCCTGGATACGTGTGTTGTCAGCCATGGAAGACTCCCTTGCTTGTTTTCAATGCGTGTTTCTGGGGAGAAAACGGCTTGGATCGGATTTGGTTCCATTTTTGGTGGACATATCTTTTTTACACACCATTCCCTCACAGTTGCCGCAAAGTACGTGCAGCAGGGGCTTGGTCTTCCATCAATGCTCAAGACAATATAAGTAGACTTTTTGGACAGAGGTTCTCACCGCCGGCTTTTTTAAAAGCGGCCAGCGCATCATGGCAGGTATGAAGAAGTCACGAAACCGTATCGAGCCCTCCTTCGGTGCTCCCGAAGAAGATGATGACGACGACATCCGCGTCGATAGCAGTGATCGTGTGCTTGCCGGGCGGCCAAAAGCCAGCACTAAGAAGAAAATCGTGGAACGAGATGAAGAGCCACTGTCGCGAAAAGAGCGCAGGCGCGCAAAAAGGCGCTCAGGTGGCTTTTTCGGTCTGATGTCCCGGCTGTTCTATTGGTGCGTTGTTCTGGGCATCTGGGGCGCAATCGGCATTGGCGGCATGGTGATTTATTTTGCCTCTCAAATGCCCAGCGCCAGTTCCTGGCAGGTGCCCGCGCGTGCGCCCAACATCAAGATTGTCGCGGTGGATGGCACCTTGATTGCCAACCGGGGCGTGACGGGTGGTGAAGCCTTGGCGCTGGATGAAATGTCGCCTTACATGCCAGAGGCGATTGTGGCGATTGAGGATAAGCGTTTCTACAGCCACTTTGGCGTGGATTTCATCGGCGTTGGCCGCGCCTTTGTCACCAACATTCTTCTGGGTCACAAGGCGCAAGGCGGATCGACCATCACCCAGCAATTGGCCAGAAACCTGTTTTTGTCGCCCAAAAAGACCTTTGAGCGCAAGGTGCAGGAAGTGCTACTGTCGGTGTGGCTGGAGCAAAAGTACACCAAGGATCAGATTCTGGCGATGTATCTGAACCGGGTTTATTTTGGCGACAATGCCTACGGTGTCGAGGCGGCATCACGGCGGTATTTCAACAAATCGGCGCGCGATATCAATCTGGGTGAAGCGGCCCTTTTGGCAGGTCTGGTGCAGGCTCCATCGCGTCTGTCGCCGACTAATGATCCGAAACCGGCAGAAGACCGCGCCAAGGTCGTACTGACCGCCATGCGCGATCAGGGCTATATTACTGACAATGACTTGAACCGCGCCATGAAGCAATCGCCTGACCGTGCCAAACGGCAAACGGATGGCGCTGGCCAATATGTGGCCGATATGGTGGCGGGCCAGCTGAAAGGTCTGATTGGCGAGGTCAAGCAGGATATTGTGGTGACCACCACCATTGATCCCATGCTGGAAACCGCGGCCCAAGCCGCCATTGCCACCACGCTGGACCGAGATGGCAAGAAATATAACGTTTCCCAAGGCGCGCTTGTGGCCATTGATGGCAATGGTGCGGTGCGTGCCCTTGTTGGCGGGCGCGATTATGCATCCAGCCAGTTCAATCGGGCTGTGACGGCAAAACGTCAGCCGGGATCATCCTTCAAACCCTTCGTCTACACTGCCGCCATGGAGCTTGGTGATACGCCTGCCACCATCCGCACCGATGGCCCGGTGAAAATCGGCAACTGGACGCCGGAAAACTATGAACAGAAATACAATGGTCCCGTGTCATTGTCCTATGCCTTTGCCAATTCGCTCAACACCGTGGCTGCGCAATTGGTAATGGAAGTCGGGCCAGATCAGGTGATCAAGCTGGCGCATCGGCTGGGGATTGAGTCTGAACTCCAGAGCAATGCATCGATTGCGCTGGGTACCTCGGAAGTGTCGCTGATGGAGCTGACCTCGGCCTATGCCCCGTTCATGAATGGTGGCTTCAAGGCAACCTCGCATGTGATCAGCCAGATCACGGATGCCGATGGCAAAGTTCTGTATTCCGCCGATTATGGCGATCCACCACGGGTTCTCAGCCAGTCGATCGTGGCTGAAATGACCCAGATGATGGAAGGCGTGATTACCAATGGAACGGGTAAGGCCGCCAAGCTGAAAAACTGGCAGGCCGCAGGCAAAACCGGCACCACGCAATCCTATCGGGATGCGCTGTTTGTTGGCTTTACCAGCAATCTCACCGCCGGCGTCTGGTTGGGCAATGATGATGGCACGCCGATGAAAAAGGTAACCGGCGGCGGTTTGCCTGCCGTGACCTGGAAAGATTTCATGACAGCAGCGCACAAGGGGCTAACGCCCGTGCCGCTGTTTGGCGATCCAACCCCGCAGACGGATCAGGAGCCATCGCTGACATCAATGATCAAACAGGTGCTGTCTGGCACGCCATCCACGCCCGATGCCACGACCTATCCCGCAGCCCCGCAGCCGGTGCGTCCAACAGTCACGCAGCCATTGCCGCCGATGGCTCCGGCAGCAAGTGCGCCCGCAGCGCCCGCCCAGAATGGCGGACGGGCCGTGCCTGTTGCACCACAGCCGACGGAGCAGGACAATGGGGTGGAAGGACCGCTGGTGCTGGAAGGCCGCGTGCCGCCCGGTGCCGATACCAGCGCCTATCCGCCGGTGGTGCAAGGTCGCTATCCTGCGCCGGATGATGGTATGACCCCGCCGTCTGATGTGGGTGCGAATCGTCGCCAACAGGGCAATAAAGGTGACAATACCACGTTGCTGGACCTCATCATGGGCCGATAGGTCGATGATGGATCAACATGTTTGGCTTTGCATTTCACTCAGGCTTGCGACAAGGTGATGTGATAAAACGAATATGACAGGGAAAGAATCGTGCTGCCTGCATTGGCGCACTATGATTTTCTGAAAAAAATCGGAGACGTTTGCGGGCATCCAGTGAATTTGATGCCTTGCAGTCGCAAATTCCGCTTCTTATATAGCCCGCATAAGGCAGCGCAGCTGCGCATTCCCGTAGACCATGCACGTCGAGGGGTTGTCACTGAATGCCTGTTGGGGTTCTGACAGCCTGCTTCAAGGAGAGAATAAAATGGCTAAAGTAATCGGTATTGACCTTGGCACGACCAATTCTTGCGTGGCCGTCATGGACGGCAAGGATTCCAAGGTTATTGAAAATTCTGAAGGCGCACGCACAACGCCTTCCATGGTGGCATTTTCGGATGATGGCGAGCGTCTTGTTGGCCAGCCAGCCAAGCGTCAGGCCGTCACCAATCCAACCAACACGCTCTTCGCTGTCAAGCGCCTGATCGGCCGCCGCTACGAAGACCCGACTGTTGAAAAAGACAAGGGCCTCGTGCCGTTCAATATCGTCAAGGGCGATAATGGCGATGCATGGGTTCAGGCCAACGACAAGGGTTACTCGCCAGCTCAGATCTCTGCCATGATCCTGCAGAAGATGAAGGAAACGGCAGAAGCTTACCTCGGTGAAAAGGTCGAAAAGGCCGTTATCACCGTTCCCGCTTACTTTAACGACGCCCAGCGTCAGGCCACCAAGGATGCAGGCCGCATCGCGGGTCTCGAAGTTCTGCGCATCATCAACGAGCCAACCGCTGCTGCTTTGGCCTATGGCCTCGACAAGACCGAAGGCAAGACCATTGCCGTTTACGACTTGGGCGGTGGTACTTTCGATATTTCCGTTCTGGAAATCGGTGATGGCGTGTTCGAAGTGAAGTCCACCAACGGTGACACCTTCCTCGGTGGCGAAGACTTCGATATGCGTCTGGTCGAATATTTGGCTGCCGAGTTCAAGAAGGAACAGGGCATTGAACTGAAGAACGACAAGCTCGCTCTGCAACGCCTGAAGGAAGCCGCTGAAAAGG
>DNPN01000121.1 GCA_003501385.1 Rhizobium sp.
GTGCGGAAGATCATCATCAGAACAACTACTTGTCTGCGTTTTTGAGGAGTTTTTGACTGCGTAATTATGAGGCAATGGTGCCCAGGGGCGGAATTTAACCACCGACACGCGGATTTTCAATCCGCTGCTCTACCAACTGAGCTATTCGGGCACTTAAGCTTGGTGTCTCTTTCGATTTGTTTAAATCTCGGAGTTCCTTAAGCGTCTTCAGTTGACTTGTTTTCCCCTGAAGCAGCGCGGTTATAACATCTAAATTTTTTGTGTCTAGCGCCAAATGGCAGTTTTTTGACAACCTACGGAAAAACATTGAAAGTTCTTTTGGAACAATGCCTTCAGTCACGAAAATCGTCGTTGGCCTTACTTTCATCCTCCGCCACGGGAATGGCGTAAGAGCCTTTTAGCCAGCGTGAAAGATCAGCCGAGCGGCAGCGGTCGGAGCAAAAGGGGTAGTGATCCCGGTGCGATGGGTGGCGGCACTCGGGGCAGGGGACTGGTTTGCGCAATGGCGTGACTTTCGCGGAAGTGTTGATCTCGTCGCTCATCGTCTTGCTCCTGATGGTCAACCGGCAGACCAGCCAGCCTGCACGTTCATGCCTTCGCCGTTCAGCAATTGCACGGTTTCATACAGCGGCAATCCCACCACATTGCTGTAAGAGCCTGTCAAATTTTGGACAAAGCTGCCAGCAAAGCCCTGAATGGCATAGGCCCCCGCCTTGCCACGCCACTCGCCGGATTCAATGTAGGCGGAAATATCGGCCTCAGAGAGCCGCTTGAAGCGCACTTTGCTTTCCACCACCTTTTGCCGAACCTTTCGATCCGGCGTGATCAGGCAGATGCCGGTAAACACCCAATGGCTGCGGCCAGACAGAAGATTGAGGGCAGAGAGCGCCTCATCGCTATATTCTGTCTTGGGCAGCACCCGGCGGCCAACGGCCACGACCGTGTCGGCAGCCAGGATATAGCTCCCTTTCCAGCCCGGCTCGTCGGCAATGGCACTGAGGGCCGCTTTGGCCTTGTCGGTGGCAAGGCGTCTGGCCAGCGAGCGCGGTTGCTCGTTCTTTTGCTGGCTCTCATCCAGATCCATCGGCATCAGCCGATCTGCCACAAGGCCCACCTGTCGCAAAAGCTCGACGCGACGCGGCGAGCCGGATGCCAGGATCAGCTTGGGTTTGGCCGCCATTATCAATCCAGTCTGTTACTTGAAGCGGTAGGTGATACGGCCCTTGGTCAGGTCGTACGGAGTCATTTCCACCAGAACCTTGTCGCCAGCCAGAACGCGGATACGGTTCTTGCGCATGCGGCCCGCCGTGTGGGCAATGATCTCATGTTCGTTTTCGAGCTTCACCCGGAATGTCGCATTGGGGAGCAGTTCGGTCACGACACCGGGGAATTCGAGGACTTCTTCTTTAGCCATTGATGGATTGTCTTTCTGTCTGTTTCATCGGAGCGGGAATCCGCCCGGTCAAAATTTTGCCGGAAACTACACAATCGCCGGCCTTTTGTGAACCTCGTAGATGGGGCTTTTCGTCTTTGTTTCATACGCCGTCAAGAGGCGCAGGCTTCAGCGGGCCGAATCGCTCAAGAATCAGAGCGCTGAGACGATCGCGAACTTCGCGATAAGCGGCCAATTGCTGGTCGCGTGTATCGGCCTCAACTGTGGGGTCCGGCATGGGCCAATAGACCACTTCAACGGACGCTGCCCGCGTTAATTCCAACGCCGCATGGTGGGCTTCGGGGGCCAGCGTAATGATCAGATCAAAGAAATCATCTTCCAGATCATCCAGTGTCTGCGGTTGACGTTTGCCAAGCGAAAGATCAATCTCGTCCAGCACGGCATCAACAAAGGGATCGCGCTCCCCATGGCGCACACCGGCAGAGGCCACGTAAACCCCCGGCAAAGCAAGGTTTTTGGTGATCGCCTCAGCCATGGGCGAGCGAATGGCATTCATGCCGCACAGAAACAGGACGGAGGATGGCAGGGCATGGTTTTTGGTGGTCTCAACCGGATTGTCCATTGTCATCCCCGGTCTTAACCACGCCAATACAGAACACAGACGAGTGTGAACAATCGTCGTGCTGTATCAAAATCCATGCCGATCTTGCCTTTCAACCGGTCCATCAGGGTTTGTGAACCATCGTTATGAATGCCGCGTCGGCCCATATCAATGGCTTCGATCTGGCTGGGGGTCGATGAGCGGATGGCTTCATAATAGCTTTCGCAGATCATGAAATAATCCTTGATGATCCGGCGAAGCGGCGTCAGCGACAGAATGTGGGTGGCCACATCCGCACCACTTTCGGTCTTGATGCTCAAAACCAGCTTGGAATCAACCAGCGACAAAAACAGATGGTAAGGCCCACCCGCATGGCCTGCGGGCTCAAAAGAGTTTTCCTCAATCAGGTCAAAAATGGCAACCGCCCGCTCATGCTCGACATCGGGCGTTGAACGCCCGATTGTTTCGTCAAGAACCACATCGCTGAGTCGGAAGTCGCCTTGTGCCATTGCCTACCCTTCGAGATTAAGACGGATAGCGACAGAGCGCGCGTGGGCATCAAGCCCTTCGCTTTTGGCAAGCGTAATGGCAGCGGGAGCCAGCTCCTTCAATTGTTCCGCCCCAAGCCGCAAAATCGAGGTGCGCTTGACAAAATCCAGCACCGACAGGCCAGACGAAAAGCGGGCCGAGCGCGCTGTGGGCAGCACGTGGTTGGAGCCGCCAACGTAATCGCCAATCACTTCCGGCGTATGGCGACCAATGAAGATGGCTCCCGCATTGCGAATGCCTGCCATCAAAGCATCGGGATCAGCCACCGCCAGCTCCAGATGTTCCGCCGCAATCCGGTTAGCCAACGGCACAGAGGCGGCCAGATCGGGCACAATGATAATGGCTCCAAAATCCTGCCAGCTTGCCGTTGCCGTTGCCGCGCGGCTCAGGGGCTTCAATTGGCGCTCAACTGCGGCTTCCACCGCCCTGGCCAGATCAACACTGTCGGTAATCAGAATGGACTGCGCACCGCGATCATGCTCGGCCTGCGCCAGCAGGTCAGCGGCCAGCCAGTCGGGGTTGTTGTCGGCATCGGCAATCACCAGCACTTCCGATGGTCCGGCAATCATATCAATGCCCACGGTGCCAAACACATGCCGCTTGGCCGCTGCCACATAGGCATTGCCGGGGCCAACGATTTTGGCAACGGGCGCAATGCTTTCCGTGCCATAGGCAAGGGCGGCCACGGCTTGCGCGCCGCCAATGCGATAGATTTCGCTCACGCCCGCAATTTTGGCAGCCGCCAGAACCGTGGGGTTGATGGCACCTGCCAAGGCCGGAACCACCATGACCACACGCGGCACACCAGCCACGCGGGCGGGCACGGCATTCATCAGCACCGAGCTTGGATAGCTGGCCGTGCCGCCGGGCACATAGAGACCCACGGCATCTATGGCCGTCCAGCGCGAGCCGAGGCCAACGCCAATGGCGTCTTCGTAAATATCGTCTTTCGGCATCTGCCGGGCGTGATGCTTTTCAATGCGCCCTGCTGCCAGCTTCAACGCATCCAGCACTTCGCTCGACACCGAGGCTTCTGCTGCATCAATTTCTTCGGCAGTCACGCGCATGGGGGTGGTGGTAAAATCCAGTCCATCGAATTTCTGTGAATATTCGGCCAGCGCAGCATCGCCACGGGCGCGCACATCATCGATGATCGTTTTGACCACCGCATTCACATCTTCCGATACTTCACGCTTCGTTGTCAAAAAGGCGGCAAACCGCGCTTCAAAATCATCTGATGCCTGCTCAAACCAAACTGCCACTGGTCTTCTTCCCTTTATACGTCAGCCTATCAACCCGGTTTGGTTATGCACCGGGATGTTTGGGCCTGGAAGTGGTTTCCCACGCGCCGCCCGTATCTGCAAGCTGAACTTCAATGCATTCCACATCCAGAGCAATGGTTGCGCCCGCAGCACACACCAATTCCAGTGTGCCTTCCGGTCCATCGCCTTTTTTGCTGAAATTCAGCGCCAAAAGACTGAGCACCTGTTCTTTATCGGTCCGGTCAAACCCAATGGAGCGCACGGCCTGCACCCGCTTCATGGTCAGCACGGCGCGGCGGCGCTCAAAACTCTTGTCCTTGCGCTTGGCCTTTTCCCAGACGAATCGATTGACCGCCACAGAAAAAATGCCAACCCGCGCCGCATAATCCACATCGCCGGGCTTAAACACGGCATCCTGCATATGGGCAGAAAGGATGGTGAGATCATCCTGGTCGAGAGAGAGGAGCTTTAGATCAGTCATGGGTCATTTTCCTCGTAGCGCTTGCAGAATTGACGGGTGATGCCGGATTCGCAAGCCCACTTAACGCAAGAATGTTGCAACTGCTCCATGAGATGGGGGCTGCGCCGCGTTTAAACAACAGTACAGCCACCCCAAGCCCGCACTCAATCGCTGATGCGCTGAACAATCGCGCCGCAACGGGTCAGCTTTTCTTCCAACTGCTCAAAACCGCGATCCAGATGATAAACCCGGTTGACGATGGTTTCGCCTTCCGCCGCAAGGCCAGCAATCACCAGCGACACAGAGGCGCGCAAATCTGTTGCCATCACCTGCGCACCGCGCAGACGCGGCACGCCTTCGATTCGCGCCGTCTGGCCATTGAGAGTGATTTTAGCCCCCAGCCGCGCCAGTTCCTGCACATGCATGAAGCGGTT